>JAITDJ010000151.1 GCA_031282635.1 Clostridiales bacterium | reverse complement strand
CATGGGGAACATCTCCTTCTTGTTTCTTGTGGAAATTATTCCCATTTACACGGTCTGCTATACGCCCTCGACAATTCTGGCGCCCATAATACTATTCCCGATCCACTTTTATCTAATCGGCATATTTATTCATATTATTATATTACAAAAGTTAACAATTATTTTTACTCTTTTGATAATGTAAGTTGGCATGTATAGTCGATGCAAAATATGAGAAATTTTTTATTATTGATAACTTTTACTTTATCTTTATCAATGGTATTCATATTAAACATCTTTGCAAATGATATAAACGTTCAAAATATTGATAGCGATGTATTTGCTGTGAATTCCACTGAACAAACCAAGTGGTATGATTCTAAATGGTATGAGTGGTATAATAAACTGCCATCTGAAATACAAAAGAATGTTAGTTTACCGGAATTTTGTGATTTTGAGATTCAAAATCACAAATGGTTTGAATGGTATAATCAATTATCACCGGAAGATCAAAAAGAGATTAAAGTACTAGATTTCCAACAATGGAATGAACAAACACCCAAATGGCTTATGTGGTTTAGTTCGTTACCTTTGGAAGAGCAAATAGAAATTGATTTACAACATATTCGTTATTGGTTTGATAGGTATAACTCGTCGCCTTTAAAATGGCAAAAGGCATCTAGTGCGACTTGGGGTTTTCCGGTAATACAGAATAAAATTTATGGGATTGATACAATTAAAGGGACTTTTACAAAGGTTGATTATGAATGGTTTGACTGGTTTAATTTATTAACGATTGAAGAACAAAGAAAAATTGATTTTCGTCCAGAAAAATTTGCAGCAATACAAAGGGATATGTATTTACTTGATAATCTTGATAAATATACCTACATTTCGGTTGATACAGATCCCCCGCTGGTGTTGTATAGTTACGTCTCATATTTAGATTTATGTCAAAAATATATACCAAGAGCTCTTGATAAGATTTATAGAATTGGATTATATGAAGAAGGCAGACCAGTTGAATATGCAAATGAACCGTTTATAGTTACTTTTGATCTTTCGGAGTCGAATATATCTCCCGTCAATTTTAATAGTCTTTGTGGAGTGTTATATAACGGTGATGAAGCAAAGGAATATATAAATGGAACTTATAATCAAGACACGAAGATATTTACTTTCTATATAAATAAATCTGGTGATTATTCAGTTATTATTAATAAATCAAACGACTATGGGATTAATACTCTTAATAATACGACACAATTAAAGTTGACTGCAGGCGGCGTCTCTTATATAGAATTGACTATAGGCAGTTCATCCTATACGGTTAATAATGAACCGAAAATTTTTGATACTCCGCCCGTAATAGTTGATTACAGGACATTAGTACCTGTTCGTTCTATTTCAGAGTGCTTCGGCGCACAAGTTGAGTGGCATGAAGATACAAAGACAGCTGCTATCATTTATAAGGGGAAGACTTTAGAACTTACGATTGGCCAGCTATCTCCCGGTATGGATGTACCGGCGCAGATTATCAACAACAGAACTATGGCGCCATTGCGGTATATTTCTGAAACTTTTGGCGCGGACGTTAGTTATGATGAAGAATCAAAATCTATTACGATTGAGTTGATTTTAGATTAAAAGCGCTCAAGTTTAGGCATGGACGCTTTTAATGCATATCTTGTAACAGGCTCGTCCGATAAATAAAAAAGCCCCGCGCCTTGGGCAGCAGTTTAGTCCGAGGGGCGGGGCTTTCCGGAATTTCGGATCTTTCCAAACAAAAGTATAATTGGTATAATGCCTCTAAAGCGGTTCACGACCGCAAAAGGGGGATCTATGAACGGTATAATGGCTTCCGCGCAAAAAGTCTTAAAGCGGCATTACGGTTATGACAGCTTTCGTGAAGGGCAGGCGGAGGTTATATCCGCGATTCTGAATGGGCGTGACGTATTGGGGGTGATGCCTACCGGAGCGGGGAAGTCGCTGTGTTTTCAAATCCCCGCGATTATTTTACCGGGTATTACACTTATAATTTCACCGCTCATTTCATTAATGCGCGATCAGGTACAAGCGCTGGCAGCCAACGGCATACCGGCCGCTTATATAAATTCATCGCTTTCATACTCGCAGTTTTCCAGAGCTATGGCAAACGCGCGCGCCGGGACGTATAAAATTATTTACGCCGCGCCGGAACGTTTGTTAAATGGAGATTTTGCCGAATTTGCCAGGGGCGCCGATATTTCGCAGATAGCCGTGGACGAGGCCCACTGTATTTCGCAATGGGGGCACGATTTCAGGCCGTCGTATCTGGACATACCGGAATTCGTGGAACAACTGCGGGCGCGGCCTGCTGTGACCGCGTTTACCGCGACGGCCACGCCGAAAGTACGCCAGGATATTTTGGATAAATTGGGCCTGAACAGCCCGTTTACCATTACCACGGGGTTTAACCGCCATAACCTGTACTTTGAGGTAAAGAACGTTAAGCGGAAATACGAGACGTTAATTGAATATCTATCCAAAAATGACCGCAGCGGAATCATTTACTGCGCGTCGCGGAAAAATGTCGAACAGGTCGCCGATAAGCTGTGCGCGGACGGGTTCAAGGCCGCGCGGTACCACGCCGGGATGGCGGACGCCGAGCGCGGCAAGGCCCAGGATGATTTTCTGTATGATCGCGTACGGCTTATCGTCGCAACTAACGCGTTCGGCATGGGTATAGATAAAAGCGACGCGCGTTTTGTTATACACTATAATATGCCGAAGAATATGGAGAGCTATTACCAGGAAGCAGGCAGGGCGGGGCGTGACGGCGCTCCGGCTGACTGCTTGCTGCTGTACAGCAGGGGCGACATCGTAACGGCGCGTTATCTGATTGATCAGGGCAGCCCGGAAACCCGCTCGCGCGATTACGCGCTGCTGCGTGAAATGGTTAGTTACTGTGAAACCGGCGATTGCCTGCGCGAGTTCATTCTGCGCTATTTCGGCGAAACTAAGCCCATAATGTGCGATAATTGTTCCAATTGCCGCTCCGAAGGCATAAACGTGGATGTAACCATACCCGCGCAGAAGATTTTATCGTGTATCAGCCGGCTGAACCGAACCGGGCGCGCTTATGGTTTCGGGGTTATTTCCAAAGTACTTCAAGGCAGGCCGGACGAATATTTAAACGCGCGAGGGTTGGACAAACTGCCGACATTCGGCGCTATGCAGGAGGATTCCCCGGAATTTATCAGAAGTGTTTTCGATTTGCTTAGAAAACAGGGGTATATTTCAGTTTCCGATAATCAATACCATACCGTGTCGGCGGAGGAGAAGGCTAACGAAGTTCTTAGGAACGGCGTTAAGGTATTTATGAAAGTAAAGCGGGCGGAACCGGAAAGTGCCGCGTGGATTGGCGACCGCCGCCGCGTAAGGGGAAACGGTAACAGCTTCGATATGAACCCTGAACTGTGGGAGACGCTGCGTGAGACGCGCCGCGGTATAGCCGAGGAGAACGGCGTACCGGCGTTTGTGGTGTTTTCCGACGCGTCTTTATTGGATATGTGCCGGAAGCATCCGCTGACAGAGAGAGAGTTCCTGGACGTATCAGGCGTGGGGGAGGTGAAACTGGAACGCTATGGGGGGCGATTCCTCAAGGTGCTGAAAAGTTTTACACGCGCCGGTAACACCGTCTCCGAACCCGCGGCGTTTAATCCGGCGCTGCTGAAAGAGCATTTTGTTTCAGATGAGGGAACCGTACCCATATCGTACGTAGCGGATCGTATTAATGTGGGGCTGATTACGCTTAATCAGAAAAAGACAAGCGCAAAGGCATTAAATGATCTGCTGGAATCCAAAGGGTATTTGCTTACCGAACAGACAGACGGAGGAAGCCGGAGGCGCCCCACGTTGAAAGGCGAAGCCGCCGGCATAGTTTGGACACTAAAGACCTCGGCAAATGGACTGGAATATTTTCAGACTCTATTCGATGAGCGTTCGCAGAAAATGGTGCTGGAACTGTTTATAGGCGAGTACGGACAGGCGGCAATGTAAAAATAATGCCCGATACGGACAGCGGGTTGACGTAATAGTCCTATTAAAAATAGTTCTATTGAAAATCACTCATCGGATATTTTTCGACTAAGCCGGCGACAATCGCGCCGGCTTTTTCCATGCCCGCAGCGCCGTCTTTTATGACGTATGCGATAGCGGCCGCGATTTGCCGCATGTCTTCTTCAAGCAAGCCGCGCGTGGTAACGGCGGGCGTGCCCAAACGGACGCCGCTGGTTATAAACGGACTCTTGGGATCAAAGGGTACAGCGTTTTTATTGCATGTTATAGAAACGCTGTCCAGGCGTTTTTCGGCTTCCTTGCCTGTGATGTTCATATTGCGCAGATCCACAAGTATCAAGTGATTGTCGGTGCCGCCGGAAACCAGACGGAACCCGTGTTCCTTCAAGGCTTCCGCCAAAGCTCGGGCGTTTTTGATAATCTGAGCGCAATAAACCTTGAAAGAATCCTGAGCGGCTTCGTGGAACGACACGGCTTTAGCGGCGATTACATGCATCAACGGTCCGCCCTGTATACCGGGGAACAGCGCTTTGTCTATCGCTTTAGCGTATTCGGCGCTGCAAAGTATAAAACCGCCGCGCGGCCCGCGCATGGTCTTGTGAGTGGTGGATGTAACAAAGTCGGCCAGACCCACGGGGCTGGGGTGGCAGTCTGCGGCGATCAGCCCCGCGATATGCGCTATATCCGCCATGAGATACGCCCCTGATTCTTTAGCTATGGAACTGAAACACTCAAAGTCCAGAGTACGGGGATAGGCGCTGGCGCCAGCCACAATGATTTTGGGCCTGTGCTTAAGAGCAAATGACCGGAGCTCGTCATAGTCTATTATGCAGGTGTCTTCCCGCACGCCGTAAGGGATAATGTTAAAATATTTGCCCGACAGATTTACCGGGCTGCCGTGTGTCAGATGGCCGCCATGCGCCAGGCTCATGCCCATAATGGCGTCGCCCGGCGCCAGGACGGAAAAATAAACCGTCGTATTGGCTTGCGCGCCGGAATGAGGTTGTACGTTAGCGTGTTCGGCTCCGAACAAAGCCTTTAATCTTTCTATAGCGAGCGTTTCAGCGATATCGACTTTTTCACATCCGCCGTAATAGCGGCGCCCCGGATATCCTTCCGCGTATTTATTCGTAAGCGGTGAACCCATTGCCGCCATAACCGCTTTGGAAACAAAATTTTCAGAGGCTATCAATTCAATGTTTGACCGCTGACGCGTCATTTCCTGGGAAATGGCGTCAGCCAGTTCATGATCAGCTTTCTGAATCTCTTCAAAATCATACATGCCAGAACACTCCCTTGACAAATTAGTATAGATTATTATAAAAAATTTTTATCTTGCACTCCATGAAGATATATACTATACTATTTGCGTTGTGTCAATGATCGAAAAATGAGGTTATGCTGCAGGGTAGCAGCGCTTTTTTTTGTCCTTCGTAAAGGTGGTGGGTGCATATGCTAACGTTTAAGCGTTTCTTAACTCTGATAAAAGGTAACCGGCGCTACTTTATCGGCGCGGTTATCATGGCGGCCTTGTCTACGTTTTTTTCCATGATGACGCCGCTTATCATCAAGCTGACAGTGGATTCCGTTCTGGACGGCCGGCCTATGTCCGCGCCTGCTATAATTGAGGCGCCGATGCGTTGGGTTGGCGGCGTATCGGTGTTGGCGCGGAATATATGGATCTGTTCCTCCGCGGTTGTGGCTTTAAGCTTTATGACCGGTCTGTTGTCCTATTTCAGAGGCAAATGGACTGCGGAGGGTTCCGAGAATATCGCCAAATATCTTAAAGACACGCTGTACGGGCATCTCCAGATCCTGCCTTATGATTATCATGTAAACGCCCATACCGGCGATCTAATTCAGCGATGCACTTCGGATGTGGATACTATACGGCGGTTCTTGGCGGCTCATTTGGTGGAAGGCGTCCGGATTCTGTTTATCATCGGGTTCTCGCTTACCATTATGGCTGGCATGAACGGCTTCCTTACATTGCTGTCCATTGTTGTAATGCCAGTGGTTCTTATTCTCAGCTTTATTTTCTTTAAACGTATTACCGCCGTATTTAAGCTCTCCGATGAAAAAGAAGGCGAGCTGCAGACTGTGCTGCAGGAGAACCTGACCGGCGTGCGGGTAGTGCGCGCGTTCGGCAGGCAGCGGTATGAAGTGAATAAATTTGAGGATAAAAATTCCTCGTTTCGCGACCTGGTCGTACAAATGACCAAACAGATGTCATATTTCTGGGGCTTTTCCGACTTTCTCTGTTTATCGCAAATCGCCTTGGTGCTGTTTATTGGCGTTTATCTTACCATAAGGGGATCTATCAGCCTGGGATCACTGTTGGTGTTTAATACATATGTCGGGATGCTGGTGTTCCCCATGCGGCAGCTTGCGCGTATTTTAAGTGAAATGGGTCGTATGGGCGTGGCTATGGGAAGGGTGTATGAAATTATTAATACCGTGCCGGAACGCGACACGGAAGGCGCGGCGCCTCATCCGCTTAAGGGGGATATTGCGTTCAGTCATGTTTCATTCGCGTACGAGGACAAAAAACCGGTGCTTAACAATTTGAGCTTTCATATAACGGCCGGGGAAACCATCGCCATACTGGGCGCTGCAGGTTCCGGTAAATCCACGATAATGCATATCCTGCTGAGGCTATACGATTATAACGCAGGCTCTGTTAAAATAAACGGCATGGAACTTAAATCCATCGAAAAAAGCTGGCTTCGCCGCCGTATCGGTATAGTGCTGCAGGAACCGTTCCTGTATTCCAAAACAATTTCCGAGAATATCCGCATGGCCCGTTATGACGCTGCTAACGATGATGTTTACGAAGCCGCGCGAACCGCCGCTGTTCATGACGTAATCCTGGATTTTGAAAAGGGCTATGATACCCTTGTGGGCGAACGGGGCGTGACACTTTCCGGCGGGCAGAAACAGCGCGTCGCCATCGCGCGGATGTTGGTGAGAGAAAGCGATATACTCATATTCGACGATTCACTCAGCGCTGTGGATACTGAAACGGACGCCCAGATACGTGAGGCTTTAAAGGAACGCAGGGCCGGCGTGGTTACGTTTATCATATCGCAGCGTATCACCACGCTGATGGAAGCGGATCGGATCTTTGTGATAGAAAACGGCGAACTGGCTGATTCCGGTACGCATGAGGAGCTTATCAACCGTGAGGGTTTGTACTCTCGTATCTGGAATATTCAAAATATGATGGAGGACGAGTTTGGAACGGAGGCGATAAACGAATGAGCTATTATGAAGAACAGGATTACACAAAACAGCTGGATCTTAAATTATGGATAAAACTATTCTCAATGATGAAAATATATAGAAAAGAAATAAGGCTTATATTTGTCACAATGATAATTCTGGCGAGCTGCGACGCCGCATTTCCGTTGATGTCCAAATACGCCATAGATAATTTTATCGCAAAGAACACGCTGGACGGCTTTCCGGTCTTTGTGCTCATATACGCGATTATGCTGATCATACAGTCTTTTATAATCTACTACTTTATTCTGAACGCGGGACGCTTGGAGTGCGGCGCGGTTTATACTATACGGAAGGCGGGGTTTAACCGTCTTCAGGAACTGTCGTTTTCTTATTATGACAAAACTCCGGTTGGATGGATTATGGCTCGCATGACATCCGACGCCCAGCGTATAGGCGACGTCATTTCATGGAGCCTGCTGGATCTGGTATGGGGCGTCGCTATAATTCTTTTTGTGCTCGTCTGTATGTTTGTGCTGAATGTCAGGCTGGCCCTGATTTCGATGGCGGTATTCCCTGTGCTGATGGCTGTAAGCGTATTGTTTCAGCGTATTATTTTAAAAAACCACCGCGAGGTCAGGAGGTTGAATTCAAAGATAACCGGAGCCTACAACGAGGGCATAAATGGGGCGCGCACCACAAAAACGCTTGTGCGTGAGGCGCGTAATTTAGAGGAATTTATGGGGCTCTCAACGGGTATGCGCATGGCAAGTTGTCGGGCGGCTATTGTTTCAGCCGTATACCTGCCGGTTGTGGTGTCGTTGGGCTCCATTCTTGTCGGGCTGGTGCTGTGGATCGGCGGCGTCCAGGTTCAGGGCGGCGTTATCGGTTTTGGCACATTTTCTGTGTTTATCTCATATACGCTCCAGATGTTTGAGCCTGTGCAGCAGATCGCTCGCGTATTTTCTGAATTTCAGTCAGCGCAGGCCGCGGCGGAGCGTACGATTTCATTAATCGAAACTGAGCCGGAAATAAAAGACCGACCGGAAATTATCGGGAAATACGGCGACAGCGTGAACCCGAAGCCGGAAAACTGGCCTGAAATTATGGGCGACATTGTGTTTGCTCATGTGAGTTTTGCTTATCCGTCGGGTGAACAGGTGCTTTCCGATTTCAACCTTCATATTAAGGCCGGCGAACGGATCGCTCTGGTGGGTGAAACCGGAGCGGGCAAGAGTACAATCGTAAACCTGATCTGCCGTTTCTATGAGCCTGTTTCCGGGGAAATTCGCATAGACGGCGTGGATTACCGCGAGCGCTCACAGATATGGCTTCAGTCGAACTTGGGTTATGTGCTCCAGTCGCCTCATTTATTCAGCGGTACTGTGGCGGATAATATCCGCTACGCCAAACTGGACGCTACTGACGAAGAGGTAATAAACGCCGCTAAAACGGTTCACGGCTATGATTTTATTATGAGGTTGGAAAAAGGATTTGACACGGAAGTAGGCGAGAGCGGAGGCCGGCTCTCCTCAGGGCAGAAGCAGCTTATATCCTTTGCCAGGGCCATTATAGCCAACCCGCGCATATTTGTGCTGGATGAAGCCACTTCGTCCATAGACACCGAAACCGAGCGTCTGATACAGGATGCCGTCGAGATTGTCTTGAGCGGACGTACGAGTTTTATTGTAGCGCACCGGCTGTCCACCATACGTTCCTGCGACAGGATTCTGCTAATCCACGGCGGAAAGATAGCGGAAGAGGGCAGCCATCGCGAATTGCTGAGACTGCGCGGGGCTTACTATCATTTGTATACCAATCAGTTCAAAGAAGAAGCGGAACTGAAAGTTTTGGGAGGCGTAAGCTAATGAGACAGGAAGAAATATCAAAACTCGCGGACGTATTCGTCCGTATGGGCGGGAATGTTCAGAAAGGCGACGTTGTGGTTGTCACCGCTAATCTTACCGATGCCCCGTTTGTACGCGAAGTGACGCGCCGCGCGTATGACTGCGGCGCCAAGGAAGTCGTTTACCGCTGGATTGATCAGGACTGCGAGCGAGCGCGCTTCTTGTGCGCGGATCCCGCAGTGTTTGACGAATACCCGTCTTGGATGGTGGAATTCTTCGCGTATTATGACGCAAAGCAAACCGTTTACTTGTATGTGGATTCTGACGATCCTGATCTGATGTCCGGGGTGGAGGCGGATCGTCTGCGCCGCAATACTATCAGCCGCAGCCGTGCGCAGTCGGTCCATAGGAACAACACTATGTCGAATCATGTCAGATGGTCTATCGCGGGTTTCCCTTCTGATAAATGGGCGGCTAAGGTATTTCCGGGCCTGCCGTCGGACGAAGCGGAAGCGAAACTGTGGAATGCTATACTTAAAGCTTCTCGCGCTGACGGTGATAACCCGGTGGACGACTGGCGCAGGCATAACGAGAATTTCAAGACGCGTGAGAACTATCTAAATAAAAAGAGTTTTACGTCCCTTAAATACAGTAACGCCCTGGGCACGGATCTGATTATAGAACTGCCCAAAGGCCACATATGGATGGGCGGCAGGGAGATAGATAAGCAAGGGCGGTACTTTAATCCTAATATACCCACCGAAGAGATCTTTACCCTGCCCAGGCGCACCGGCGTCAACGGGCGTGCGGTCAGCACAATGCCGCTTTCCTATAACGGTAATCTGATAGAGGGTTTTGAATTTACGTTTAAGAACGGCCGCGTTACAGATTATAGGGCGAAAAAGAACGCAGCTGTCTTAAAAGGACTTTTAGAAAACGACGAAGGCGCGCGTTATCTGGGCGAGGTATCGCTGGTGCCCTTTGATTCGCCGATAAACAGGCAGGGTATTCTGTACAGCAATACGCTGTTTGATGAAAACGCCTCGTGTCATTTGGCGCTGGGGAAGGCATACCCGACCAACCTGGCCGGTTCGGAGGCGATGACAACGGAGGAACTGCTGGATGCCGGTGTGAATGATTCGCTGATTCATGTGGATTTTATGATCGGCAGCGAGGATTTGAACATTATCGGCGTGGAACCCGATGGGACTGAAACGCCTGTATTTGTGGATGGGAATTTTGCCTTTTAGGTCGCGCGCGCCGTTAGCATTTGCCGGATATTCGGCTATGCGCGGCGCGCTGTACATGGGAGGCCGAATGATGGGGAATAGTTGGCGATTCTTTACTGCCGCATATGCCTTCGTCCGACGGTTAAAAACACAAGCGCCGCGCCAAACAGGAAAATAATAGATAATATTGAAAACGAACTTCGCCCCAGAAGCGCTTTGGTAAACGCATAAAGCAACGGCCCCAGAATCGCCGCGAATTTACCGAAAATCTCAAAGAAGCCGAAGTATTCACCGGAATTTTCCGGGGGGATGATCTTTCCGTAATATGAGCGTGACAGCGCCTGTATACCGCCCTGTACCGTGCCGACCAGCGTGGCGAGTATCCAGAACAGTACTGTTGAATGACTTATGGCGTTCAGATACGCCGGCTGAGCGTTCCAGACCGAATCGGGGACAGAGGCGTCCCGCAGCGCGGCGTTAATGATATTCAGATTGCCCGGGTTTTGAAGGTTTACGCCCTGTGAAGCCAACGCCGCCAGCTTTGCGGGTATTTCAGCCGCTTCGATAAGGAAACCCATAAAGAAGCCTATCACACATATAACAGCGTAAAGCGCTACGGCGGCGGTAATCATATTCAACGCTCCGACCTTTTTCGATAGCTTACTGAATATGATGCTGCACGGGAACGCGACTATCTGTGTTACCAGCAACGCCAGAATCATGCCCAGCATTCCCAGCCCCAATTGAGTGCCGTAACTGGTAGCCAGGCTTATTATCGTACCTACGCCGTCGATATAAAAGAAATAAGCGATTATGAATAGGAGCAGTCCCTTGTTCCGTATAATCTTTCGCGCGGTCTCGAATATATTGGAGAAAGCGTGGCTGAGAAATCCGGATTCCGGTTTTTCTATATAACTGTTCTGCCGGACATTCTTTAAAAACGGTACGGTAAACCCTCCCCACCAAATAACCGTAAGCCAAATAGAGGCTTTAACGGCGCCGGCGGTGTTCATACCCCAATTATCGCCGAATTGAATCAGCGCAATGCTGATTAAAAACGGGATTGTGCTGCCGCCGATATATCCGATGGCATAGCCCCAGCCTGAAAGCCGGTCCATCCGCTCCGGTACGGTCACATCAGGCAGAAAGCTGTCGTAAAGCACGCAGCTGCCGGCGAACCCCACATGTGAGAAAATATACCCGGCGAACAAAACGCGCCAGTTGTCGGAAATGGCGCAAAGCGCGGTAAACGCCAGCCCAAGCGCAAAGAAACACACGAACAGCTTTTTTTTATATCCCTTATAATCGGCTATAGCTCCGGCTATTGGGGCAAGCGCCGCCGTAAT
>JAITDJ010000162.1 GCA_031282635.1 Clostridiales bacterium | reverse complement strand
AAACATAGTTCCGGCTTTCCGCGAGACCACGCTGAACAAATCTTTTTTTGCCGCTCCCAGACGGCGAAGTATCGTGTAGCTTTCCAAATCCTCCCGCGCTTCCCAGCAGGCCTTGAAACTCAGTATGCTGCATGTAGCGAAAAGGAAAAGAACGCCGATAAAACCCATAACAAAAAACAGCAATTTAGTAAACGCCATAAGATCGGCGGAATCATAAACATAGTTGAGCTGCGCTTCCGGAGGAAGAATTTGCAGAAGCCGAAGCGTCAGCGCTTGAGTATCCGCGCCGTTTTCGAGAAGATAGCAGTTAACTGTCCGGGCTGTTCCCATATACGCCAATCTCTCGAACGCGCGGTCAGATACGACGGCGGCCGTTCTGTCCTCGCTTAAAGCGATAAGGTTATAGCCGCTGACGTTAATGACATCAAGGGCCTCGGTTTCACCGGCGGCGATTATCCGCTTATTTTTATAAGAATCTCCGCCAGAGCCAAGCGCCAGCAAAACGGATTCATTATCCTTGAGTCCGGGACAGTCGGCGTCGACGCCTGACGCCTTTTCCAAAGCCCTCAATGAGGTTTCAGAAATAAAACCCATCTGTTCGGAATTATTGCCGCTTGCTCCGGCAATCGAAACAGGAATAACCAGCTCTTGGGTTTGTACATTCTGAATAACTTTGTGCTGAGTCTGACTGTCGAACAGTTCCCTAACCCGCCGTTCAACATCATCGTTCTGTTGGATATAGATAAAAGTAAACGCGTGCCGCTGCCGTTGATAAGAAAAGGATGAATATGAGAGATTATACCCCTCAGCAATAAGCGAAACGGCGCCGGACACAAGCAGCGACAGAACAGCCCACAGTATATAGTTTTTGCGGACGCGGTATAAAGTCCCCGAGGTATTCATCATTGTTTGGATATTGGAATAAAACCGTCCGGTATGCCTGATTCCAGTAAATATCCATGGCACAATCTGCCTGTATAGTAAAAATGTGCCAGGCGTGGCGGTTATTCCGAACAAAAAGACTCCGCGGACAAAAGTGGCGCCGTCGTGTATGGAAAGCAGGCTTCCATAGCCAATTAACAGCAGAAACGCGCCGAACACAGCAATGGGTTTATTGACTTTTAATGCCTCTTCCTCTTTCGACTGGGCGTGAAACAGTTCAGACAGCTGGAATTTGTAAATGATACGAAACGCGCTCGCCGTTGTAATCAAAAAAATCACCAAAAATGAAGCGACTGATGCAGTAAGCGCGCTCACGTTGATTCCGTTATACAGAGGCCGGCTCGTCCCCAGCGCTTTCGTCATGACAATCAGAAACAAGGGACTAAAAAGCGCTCCAATCCCTAAACCCGCCAGCAGGGCGATCAGATCTGTAATCATAACTTCAAAGAATATCATTTGGCCGATTTCCGAACGTTTAATGCCGAACAAAGCGTACAGGCCCATTTCTTTTTTTCGCTTGGTCAGAAAAAAAGAAGTGGAGTACCAGATAAATACAACGGAAAACAAAAGAATCAGGAAACTGCTTGCCCAGAACATCGTTGAGATTTCAATATCGCCGCCCAGGTATTCCTGCAATACATGATTAAACCGCAGCTCGGAAAACATATAAAATATCAGGATACTGAGCGCGACAGAGGATAAGTATGTCGTGTAATCACGAAAATTGCTTTTAACGTTGCGCACCGCGAATCTTATTAGCATTTTTAACCTCCCGTTTTCGCTTTCGTACTCATTTTAACACGCCGGCAGAATCATTATCCATAGATTTAACTTACAGTAACCTTACGTGAATGTCACATATGGAGGTGATTTTTGGACTGGACTGTACCGTGTAACAATAATATCATCATTATAGTATCATCATTAATTATACGAGGAGGGAACATTTATGTTTGACCGCTTGATAGAATCGCTTCAATCTCAATTAATTCTTTACAACGAATTGCTGGAATCGGCGCGGCAAAAAAAGTCGTTTGTGATTAATAACGACATCGACGCCCTGCGTCGGCTGACCGCGCGTGAAAACAGCCTGATCGGCAAGCTGCGCCGGGCGGAGCGGGATCGCGCGGCTTATACATCTGAAATCGCGAAAAAGCTGGGCGTATCGGTGGAAAATCTTACATTGGCGGAACTTGCGGGTCATGTAAAAGACGAGGGCGTACGTGAGCGGCTCGCTGATTTGCGTATACGTATACGCGCGAATATGGACGAACTGAAGATTTTAAATGAGTGGAATAAGGCGCTGATAGACCACAATTTAGAGTATATTGACTTTTCGGTGAATCTGCTGCGCGGCTCGGCGGCCGAGCCGGTTTACGCCGGCGCGGATGAAATACATGGGCGGGTTTTTTTTGACACCCGAGGATAATTAAGGAAGACGGCAGGTGAATGGGAAGGCGGCCAAATACGCGAATCCGCGTATTTGGTCGCTTAAATGCGCTAAAAAGACGTCGATTCAGGAGCGTCGTACAGGTGTTAAAAATGATGTATTATAAAATGACAAAAAAACAAAAAATATACTATTGAGTACTAAAAAAATATATGATATACTAACGCCTGTGAATTAAATATATCTTTAAAAGGAGCTGCATTTGATGAGGAAGTCACAAAGCAGGTGGTTAAGGGCAATAACAATAAGCGCGGTGGTAATGGCGGTAATGATCCCCTCGAATTCCGCGAAGGCGGCGGGCGTGATTAAAGTTACGACGGCGAAGCAGCTCGCTGATATCGCGGCGCAGGTTAATAACGGCAATACATACGCTGGGACAGTCATTGAACTGACCCAAGACATTGATTTATCAGAATACGCGAACTGGCCAATTATAGGCAGTAAGAAACTCAAGCCATTTAGCGGCGTTTTTGACGGTAAAAATTATACTATCAAAGAGTTGACTATAAATAAGAAATCCGGGGAAGGTTTCGGCCTTTTCGGGACAGTGGTTAACGCCACGATTCGTAATCTTACTGTGGAAACCAGTAAAGCAGGCATTTTTGCCGATGAATGTGTGGGAGCGGTGGTCGGCCAGGTCCTTGATTCGGCGACCGGTCAAAAGACCGTGATCGAAAATGTGCATGCCAAAGGCGCCGTAAAAGTCACAGGTCACGATATCGGGCTGCTAATAGGGCGCGTTGAACTGAGTAAAAAACAATCGAATTTTGTGATTAATAACTGTACTGCCGAAGGAAGCGTAGAGAGCACAGGCGGTATGTATATAGGCGGTTTGATTGGTCATACGCATTTTAACGTGTCAAGCGGCGGAAGTTTTTCCATTACAAACTGCAAATCCAATACGAACGTTGTATCCAGAAAAAGTTATGCGGGCGGTTTGGTCGGCAAGCTGGATAACTACGAGAAAAGTTCATACGCTATGGTTGATAATTGCCAGGCGATTGGCTCTGTAATCAGCCAAGGCCAGAAAACTGGCGGTTTTGTGGGGCTGGTGCGCGGTTTTACGATTCAAAACAGCAGCGCGGATTTAAAACTCTCTTTCTGGGATGAAAACGATGGCCCCGATCCTTATGATAAGGATGAAGATGACGAAGACGAAGACGACGATGACGATGATGATGACGACGATGAAAATGACGACTCCGTAGAGGGGCAGCGCTCCAAAGTGGGCGGCTTTGTTGGACGCGTTACAGGAAATTCGAAACTGAAGAGCACGTTTATCAATTGTTACGCGACGGGCGATATAATAGGCGGCAAACGCTATGTAGGCGGATTTATGGGCCGCGGGCGCTATGTGGTAATAGAACGCTGCTGGGCGGCCGGAAATGTTCAGGCGACCAAGGGATATGTCGGCGGATTCGCCGGAAAGTTATATAAGAGTACCGTAACGGATAGTTACGCAACCGGCTTCGCCGAGTCCGCGCGCAGCGGCGTAGGCGGTTTCGTGGGATACGCGACCGGCTCGTCCAATAAATTAACTAATTGTTACGCGCTGGGCGGGGCGGTCAGCACTGGGACAGGCCTTAACATGGTTGGGGCGTTCGGGGGTAAAATCCGTAAAACGGAGATGATCAACTGCTACGCCAGCGGCTACGTTAGCGGAAAGAAATACGCCGGATCGTTTATCGGCTGGAGCGGCCTGTCTACTACGCTTAATAATTGTTACTATGACAGCGTCGCAACAGGCGGTCTTCCTATGGTAGGCAAGCAGGCGGTCAAGATCAAAGGGACGGCAACAGGCCTGCCGACTGAAAAAATGATTCAGAAAAGCTCATACAACAGCGCCTGGAAAATTGGCGGCGGGGTATGGAACATCGTAGACGGCGAGACTTATCCGTTCCTGCAGTATCAGTGGGATAACAAATGGAGCAACAGTTACAAAGTAGTTTCCATCAAAGATTCGACAAATAAGCTGTACACGCTGCCGGAAGCGACGCTGAACAACGGAAATCTGACTATTGTGAACAATAACGCGGATCGGCTGTATTTCCCATACGGACCGACAAACATTAAGTTTAAGTCCGGTGAGACTAAAAAAACGTCTCAGAATATAGCCGCCGGTAGGAAATACACGATCGGGTCGCTTTCTCAGAGCAACATCGCCGCGTTCAAGTATTCGGATCCGCTGCCAACCAATACGCCAACACCGACGAATACGCCTTCTCCTACCAATACGCCTTCGCCAACGAATACGCCGACCAATACGCCTTCTCCTGCCAATACGCCAACGAATACGCCTTCTCCGACAAAGACGCCGACCAATACGCCTTCTCCTGCCAATACGCCAACCAATACGCCTTCTCCGACGAATACGCCAACCAATACGCCTTCTCCAACCAATACGCCTTCGCCGACGCCTACAAAAACCCCGACCCCGACCCCCACGCCGACGCCGGGACCCTGTATCGTAGAGGTTCGTCACTACCTGGAAAAAGAATTTGGCAGCCGCAACAATGTCGACGGGTATAATAAAATAGTGGAAAGTTTTACAGCGGAGCCTGGCGAGAGTATTGAAGCTATATATATGATCCTGTCGGATGATTTATCCGGAGGAAGGGTAGTAGAGGATAAGGATGACATCAGACCGTATGTGCTGGATGTGAGCCCCACGGGCGATAATATTATTGAGATTTATTATCATGTCGTACCCAAGGGTGATCTAAACTAAGATTTATTACCATTTTAAACCCAACGGAAATGCCGGACTAACATGAATAATTCGGATTTGTCCGTGCCTGCCCATAGGAAATACATGGGCAGGTTTTTTTTGACGCCGGAGGATAAACTAAAACAGGGTGATTATTATGGGAATGACGAGCCTCGCGATCGCGGTCAGCGGGCTCAACGCCGCGCAGACAGGCTTACAAGCGACGGGGCACAATATGGCCAATTCAGAGACCGAGGGCTACACCCGTCAGCGGTCTGTTCAGACGGATTTTTTCTATAGCCGCACGGGCGAGAATGCATTGGGTATTTTTCAAAAGGGCTTAGGCACGGACATCAAGGGTATTGTACAGCTGCGCGACCGTTTTCTGGACTCCGCTTACCGCATCGAAAACAGCCGGCTGGGGTACTATACGGCTAAGGCGGGCGCGGGGAATGAAATAGAGGCCATCATCGGCGAAACCCAGAGTCAGAATAACTTTCAGTCGGTTATTTTGGATCTTTGGAACGCGTTGAACGAATTGTCCGCACATCCGGAGGGCATGGAAACTCGGGGTAATTTTATCTCCATAGCGGTTTCGCTGGTCACCAAAGCGGCTGATGTGTATGACCGCCTGTTTCAGTATCAGCATAACCTGGATGAACAAATAAGAGTTCAGGTCAAAGAGGTTAACAGCCTGATCTCGCGGATAGACAAGCTTAACCGCGAAATCGCGCGGGCCGAGATGTCTGGCGATCACGCGAATGACTACCGCGATCAACGCGGCGTGTGCCTGGATAAGCTCAGCAAGATTCTGCCGATTGAATATAAAGAGAATCCGGACGCCTCGGTCAGCGTAACCAGCGAGGGCAAGACGCTGCTGACCGGCGGATATCAGAATTTTATTGGGCTGAAGTACATCGCGAAGGAGTATTCCTTTGTGGAGCCGATTTTGTCACACAGGAAGGATATTTTACCGGCCTCGACGCCGATGAGCGAATTTGAGCCGCTGTTCCTGTTTAACGAACCCGTGAACGCCGATTATGGCAACGACAACGGCAGTTTGAAAGGGCTTATGATTTCACGCGGCGCGCGCCCGGCGACGTATGAGGGCGCGGCCGGTCTGCCGCCGCCCAACCCCGCGGATCCCACTGAAGTGTACAGATATAATAACGACGTCTACAGTCTGGAAAACTGTTTTATACCGCGGGTTATGCGCGATATAGACGAACTGGTTCACGGTATCGCGACGCTGATAAACGATAATGTGGCGCCGGCCGACGCCGCGGGGGTAAAAGATCCCGCCGGGCCGTATGATTTGAACGGAGCGCAATCCTACACAGAGGTATTTCGCCGGAAAACAATGCCGCGCTGGAACGGCAGCGCGCTGATCCCGGAAACTGCCGGCAACTATTATACGTTGTATACCACAGGCAATATAGAGGTGAACCCGGCGCTGCTGCAGGCTGGAGGCGGCAACCTGCTGGCGCTGTCCCCTTCCGGCGACAGGGATGATAACCGGCTGATACTGAGCCTGCTTGGGCGGTGGAACGGCCAGCTGGTGGATATGAACGGCGAACGGGTCAGCGTTAATGACGGGTATAATCGGCTGGTCGCGGCTGTAGGCGCGGAGACGGCTGAAAATCTTAATTTTATGAACGGGCAGAGCGTCTTAACGGCGCGAACCGATGAAAAACGCGGCCTTGTCATGGGCGTTTCCCTGGATGAGGAATTAAAAAACATGATGGTTTATCAGCACGCGTACGGCGCGGCCGCCCGCGTTTTGAACGTCATAGATTCCATGTTGGATCGGATAATTAACAATATGGGGGCGTAATAAAGATGAGATCCTCATTCTTTGAGTTTCATGTAGCCATTTCCGGCGCATTCACCGCCCGAAGCAACCTGGAAATAATCAGCCATAATACAGCCAACGCGGCCATTAGGGGATACTCGCGGCAAGCGCCTGTCCAAAAAGCCGGCGAACCGCTGGCGTTGAACACCGGCAAAGGTATGGCGGGCACAGGTTCGGAGGTATACGACGTAATCCAGGCGCGAGACGTCTTTTTAGACGCCAAGTACTGGTCGCAAGGCTGTGTGCTGGGCGAGTATTCCGGTAAAAAGTCGCAGCTGGCCATGATAGAGAATATATTTAATGAAATGAGCGGCAACGCCGGCATCGCGTCCGGCGTTGCGGACTTTTTCGCCAAGGCGTCCGACGTGTCCACTGCGGCCAACGACGCCGCATATAGAGCCGGCCTGATACAATCGGCCGATTACCTGGCCCAAATAGTTAATTTGGACGCCGGGGCGCTGCTTAAACAACAGACAGACGCCAACATGGAAACCGCGATTACCGTTGAGCGGATTAACAGCCTTGGAGAACAGATACTCAGCCTGAACAAGCGGATAGTTACGCATGAGTTGGACGGATCGCACGCGAACGACCTGCGGGATGAACGTGCCAGACTGGTAGACGATCTGTCGCAGCTGGTTAATGTGGAGGTTAAGGAAGTTGACCGCGGCACGGCCTTAATACCCAATGATAAGCGCTATATTATTATGTTAAACGGCTATGACTTTGTCAATCATTATAGTATAAACCCGCTCGCGGTTGTGCCGCGGCGGCCCGCGGACAGGCGCAACCCCATGGACAGGGACGGTCTGTATGATATAGTCTTTTCTACTAATAACGTGGTCTTTGATATCTATCATCCGGGACTGAAAGGACAGCTAAAGGGCATAATAGACGCGCGCGACGGAAACGGCGCGGCGTCGGGCGCGCTGCCCACAACAGCCTATAAGGGCATACCTTATTATCTGGAAAAGCTGAATACATTCGTAAGAAATCTATCACTGGCCGTTGACCAGGGCAAGTATTCCGACGGCACAAGTATTCCGGGCGTCGAGGGTCATGCCAACGGCTATGATCTAAATGGCGACAGGCTGGGCGCGCTAATCTTCACCTATGACGGAGGGCCGGGCGAGGGAGCGTTGCCGGCGGATTTTTATAATCGTATGAACTGTCTTGATGTCAGAGTGAATCAGACGCTTCTTGATGATCCCAGACGCATTAACTGCGCGTCTGACCCGTCACAGGGCGAAAGCGCGTACACGGTCACCAAGGGTTTCGCGATGATAAACAACAGCCCGTCACTGTTTAGAGAAGGCAAACTGACTGACTTTGTTACGGCTCTGAATTCCGGGTTAGGCGTAGACGTCAAGCAGGCCCGCGATTTTGAGGCGAGCTGCGGCGATATACTGACCGCCATAGACAATCAGCGCATAGATGTTTCCGGCGTGGATATAAATGAGGAAATGATTAATATGGTAAAGAATCAGCAGATGTATCAGGCGTCCGCACAACTGGTCAGCGTGATAAACAGTATTTACGACACAATGATTAACAGATTGGGAGCGTAGCCGGGGGATGATAACATGCGTGTAACTAACATCATGATGTCTAATACCATGCTTTTGAATATCAGACGAAACATGGCGAATATGGATAAACTGTACGGGCAGATTTCAACAGCCAAAAAGATCCAGGCGCCGTCCGACGATCCCATAATAGCGGCCAGGGCTCTTAAATTTCGTTCAAATATAGCGGAAACAGCCCAGTATCAACGGAACGCTTCCCAAGGAATGGCATGGATGAATGTAACAGAAAGCGCATATAATAATGTCATTAATATCATGAAATCGATAAAGGACAGGTGTATCGAAGCGGCTAACGCTACCTTGGAGGCCTCGGACAGGCAAGCGGTCGCAGCGCAGATCCGTCAGATGGTTCTGCAAATGGGAACAGAAATGGGTATAACCTATGCCGGCAGATATACGCTTTCCGGCTTCAGAACCAATGAACCTCCTGTTTATCTCCAGGATAACGTTAAGAGGTATAAAATCGCTCAGACTTTTACGATGGATGATATTGAAAGAGCCAAATCTTACCAAAAATTGGCCGCCGGCGCTCCTGCCGGTACGGATCCGCCTTTAGTTTTCGGCTCCAGTATGCTCAAGCTGCCGTACGCGAATGTTGTAAACCTGAATATACCGGGTTATGCGGCGTTAACCGCAAGCGCCGACGACGCCGCGGTTCCGGGTCAGACATACAATCCCTACGATTCCGCGAGTATACCGCCGGGTACGATTGTATATATTAAGGAAACCGGAGAATTAATATTGAATGAGTCGGACGCGGACGCGATGCCTCCAACCGGGCTGACAGTCGCTTACGATAAGTCCGGTTTCAGGGCCGGAGATCTGAACCCCATCGTATATTTCGAATGCTCTGATTTGGATACGGGAATCAATTATACGATGGATATACAGGATATCGCTTATGAGTTCAGCGTTAACACCAATGTAAATATCAATTCACTGGCGAAAAATATTTATACGGACAAGATGTACGCGGATTTGAACAATCTCTGTAATCTGCTGGAAGGCGTAACCCTGTCCAACACCAATCAGCTTACAGAGAAATACTCCAACCCTCCATACAGCTTATCGGGTGAGACGCTGACGCGGACGGTTAATCGTCAGGCTGCTGACGAAAGGGCGCAACTGGCTGATGTCCTGCATGAGCGTTTCAATAACATGTTGTATATGTGTGACAGGCATATCGCGAACGCATCCAGGCAGCAGACGGATTTAGGCACACGCATGAACCGCCTGGAGTTAATTTCCACACGCCTGGATCAGGATGAGGGGAGTTACAGGAAACTGATGTCCGACAACGAGGACGCGGATATGATGGAATCTATTATGTATAAATCCAATGCCGAGGCGGTATACCAAGCCTCATTAAAGGCTGGCGCCAGCATAATACAAATGACGCTCAGCAATTTTATATAAATTAGGGAGGTACTTATGAAACTTAGAACAAAACACTTTGGCGAAATCGACTACGATTCTTCATTGGTCGTTAATTTTGACGAGGGGCTTCCCGGTTTTCCGGATCATAAAAGATATGTGATGCTGCTTGAAAACGCGAACGAAGACACGTTCTGCTGGTTGCAGTCCGTTGACGACGGGCAGCTGGCGTTTGCTCTGATTAATATATATAACGTAAAACCAGATTACAACCCACTGGTAAATTCCGACGAGATCGCTTCGTTGGGGTCGCTGGGGGATAATAACCTGCTTATCTATAACGTAGTGGTTATCCCGGACGACATCAAGCAGATGCGGGCCAACCTGCGCGCCCCGATTGTTATCAACCCGTCTACCCGGAAAGGTAAACAGGTTATATTGGATAACGAGGATTATCAGCTGAAATATAAAATCTTCGACGATGTGGAAAAGAACAGAGCGTATGAGACAATAGTCTCGAATTAACCTAAAAGGTCGTGGAATAATGCTGGCCCTGACGCGTAAAAAAAGTGAATCTATAATAATAAACGATAATATTGAGGTTATCGTGTTAGGAATTCAGGGCGAGCAGGTGAAACTGGGCATTATCGCGCCAAAGAGCATTCCCGTCCACCGGAAAGAGGTATACGAGCAGATTCAGGCCGAGAACTTGGAAGCGACGCGGCATGTCAACGTAAGCGCGGTAAAGAACCTGAAGCCGGCCCAGAATATTAACACTGACGCTGCCACGGAATCTATCAAGAATGATATAAACAATGTCATCAGCAATGATTAAGCGGATATGGGCGCTGACTTCACGCCCGTATCCGTTTTTTATGGCGTTAATAATTTGTCCCGCTGTATAGAGGACTTTTTATTTGCGCGACACAGACAGAAATAACATTATTATTGGTCTCAGACATGATGAGTAGACATAATCATATATTTTTTTTATTAAAGAAATATATGTTGACACGTTATAATAAATAATTTATACTAATTTTATCTTAAAAAAGAAGATTATAAAAATTCAGTAGGAAATTACTTGAAAAAGAGAGACGCGAAACGCACCGTCAAGACGCTTGTGGCTGGAGTCTTAACGGCGTCAATGCTGGTGGCGGGTACATACGCCTGGGTTAGCGCCAAGCAGCAAGCCAAAAATGTTTTTTCCGGCGGCGGGAACAATCCGGGCGGGCGTCTGCATGACGACTTTGACGGAAAGCGAAACAAGGATGTGTATGTCGAAAACTTTGGAAAACAATCGCTTTTTGTCCGCATCAGGATGGACGAGTATATGAAGATAGCCGGAACATCTCTTGTCAGTTCCTCAAAAGAGAATGACGTCACCACTTGGATTACGCATAAGCCCGACACAAATCCGGAAACTTGCGCACAGCCTTTCCATGACTACTGGTCTTGGATCATGGGCGGTAAAGCCGGCGAACGTTACTATAAACCGACCCAAAACACAGATAAAAATTCCGACAGCGCGGAGTTAGGCGAACGTTTTTGGACGGCCGAGGATAGCGTCAGGTACCCGGATTTGGGATTAAAAGAAATTCCACAGTCCACTGTTATGCTGATGGAGAAATGGAAAGAAACCAAGCTGCCCGGCGAATACTGGGTGTATGATAAAGACGGCTGGGCGTATTGGGCCATGGCGCTTGCCCCAAGCAGCGCGACGGGGCTTTTACTCAACGAAGCGAATCTGTACAACGAGCCGGAAGATGAGTATTATTATGGTATTAACGTCCTCCTGCATATGGCAACAAAGAGCGATATCAGCCTCATTGGGGAAGAAGGCGGCATTTCTGACGACGCCAAAGATCTTTTAGACGTCATCAGCGGCGGCGGTAACAACGACGGCGGCAATAACGACGGCGGCAATAACGGCGCCAGCAACGGCTGCAACACTGGCGAACCCGGCAAGATCGGCGTCATAGAGCTTGGCGGGGTGGCTATTATACCATATTGGGAGAGAGTATCAGGCGCCGTGTATTACAAGATGGACGCCAAAGATACATTTTCCGGAACTACGAGAACGTTTACAGTAAATCAGGACGCTCCGGATCCTCACTATAACCAGATGTATAACTGGCAGCAGTACTGCGGAATTCAGCTCAGCGTCGGTGGAGCGAGCTCGTTCAGCGTATATGCGGGCCGCGCGCATGAATTCACGGTAACGGCTTATGGAGCTAACGGAGTGGTTCTTTCCAGCGATGCTGTCACATGGGGGCCGTAAATAAACGTGTTTTATTTTCTCAATAAAAAAGCCGTTCTTATGAACGGCTTTTTTATTGCCATAAAGCGAAAAGGCGTGTATAAGCCTATGTAAGCGCGTATAGGTCCGCCGGCCAAAGCCGCATGGACGCCATTAACCGCCTGACGGAGATTCTCGTCAAATTGTTACCTCCTGTTCAAAAAATGAACGCGGCTCGTAAAATCCATTTCGATTATTATAGCATAAGTTCGCATCAAATTAAATTGCATATTGAAAAATATTTCGAAAAATCATTTGTTTATATTGAAATTTGCTTCTGGATATGTTATACTGTCTAAATGAGATTGCTGTGTTTGGGAAACGGAGGCGTCGCCTATGAAAGTAAGCTATAAAAAGCTATG
>JAITDJ010000156.1 GCA_031282635.1 Clostridiales bacterium | reverse complement strand
TTTACGTTTATCTCACATGAGGACGCCCGAGGATGGTTTTTGCACACGAATTATTCTGTTTAATTTTTGGAACTATTATGTCACAAATCACTCTGTTTAATTTTTGGAACCGCTATAGTGTTATTGAAGCAAAAGACGCCGCCAAAATAAGGAGGAATCACGAAATGTAACGAATCTTTTTAACGGCAGCTACGCTTTTTCTGGCGCTTGCGTTGTTTGCCTGCAGCGGAGGTGGCAATTCCGGCACGACGCCAACGGCAACCTCAAGCAACCCTACGCATACTACTACAAGCGAATACACACAAACACAGACAAGCAAACAAACACAAAGACAGGACGGGCGGGGTGACATATTTCCTGATGAATCCGGTGACGGCGAATATTATGAGCCGGACGACGCCGATTGGAACGGCGACGGGCGCGGCGATCTGATCGGTTCCGATCCGGGTGACGATGGACTTATTGCTTGGTGGGGCCATACGTAAGTTCCGGTTATTCGATTGATATTACTGAAGTCACTGCCAGTTCTTTCTACTTTGCTATCAGGATGACGCCACAGGGCGTGGCGCGTTGCCGAGTCAAAGGTTGCGTTTTTGCAACCTTCGGCCACTTTTACTTCCAATCGTTCTATACTTTGTTTGAACCATAATTGTTGATAAGAATACATGAGATTCAAACAGGAGGATTAAAAGATGAAACGAATCATCCAAGCAGCAACGGTATTTTTTTGGCGCTTGCGTTGTGCGCCTGCAACGGAGGGGGTAACTCCGGCACGACGCCAACCTCAAGAAACCCTGCACAGGCGACAATAGGCGAATCTACACAGGCTCAAACAACAACCCCTGAAATTCCGCAGGCACTGGGGGCTTCTGCGGCGGTTGGGACACAGCCGCCTACCGAGAACAATTCGGGACAGGAAAACCCTGAAAACGTGAGAATTACGTTCATAACGCAGGAGTATAACGAGGACGGCGACATTGTGGAAATCCCTTATTTTGAGTACGACGGCACGAAAAACGACGTGATTGACGGAATCAACCGATTGTTCAATCAGGGCCTGCAAATGCGCTATGAAGAGTTCAACGCAAACCCCGGCAGCTCCGAGTGGATTGAAATCAAAACCTACCCGTTTACGGACGAACGGTATGTGCAAGTTGTGATCACATCAAATGTGTTCGGCGTGAACCTTGACTACCAATGGTCCGGCACGGTGGAAAGCGTTAACTACGACAAATTGAA
The DNA here is from genome assembly GCA_031282635.1 of Clostridiales bacterium. GTDB lineage: Bacteria > Bacillota > Clostridia > Lachnospirales > WQUN01 > JAISZF01. Next base: position 4,047 of record JAITDJ010000156.1, on the reverse strand, counting down.
CAACAAATGGATTCTCTTTTCTGATTTGGGGATTGATGAAGGCGACATCCTCGCCAAGGTTAGAAAACTGTATATGCAGAATAAGGACAAAAAAAACGCGTCCGGCGCGCCGTCTTCCGACACCACATCGGCGCTGTCCGTGTCGAAAGCAACTGGAACAGCAGGGGGCCGAGCAGCGGGCCAAAGAAAAGGAAGAGCAGCGACTGGCAGCCGAAGCCGAGGTTCGCCGCTTGGAAGCGGAGGTTGAGGAACGCCGCCGAAAGGCTGAAGAAGACACCCGCCATATCGCTGAGGAGGCGCGGGCAAAAAAACGCAAGCCGCCGAAAACCCGGACGCTGTGCTTGGCGCGGAGGCTCAGACAAAGTTCTCCGGAGGTCTTGCCGCCGATTTGCTAAAAAACAAGAAAATGCTGGCCATAATAGGCGGAGGCGCGGCATTTCCGCTTTTATCCCGGCGTCGTTCCTGCGTCCGGCCTTGTGTGGCCATTGGGCGCGCTGGCTCGGAAGAATCCCCTCGCGCTACCCTCTCCGGCGGCAGACTTGGCAAGGAGAGCACTCCCGGTATCCTACCGGCTGCGGTATTCAGTTGTGGGGCGCGAAGTGATTCGCTATGGCTATCATCTCAAATTTTGATAGGCTATCCCGTATGTCTCCTAATTGGGTTTTGAGAGCGAAAACGCCGTTTTTCCCAGATATGAAAAAAGCAGCCTGGGAGGGCTTCACAAACTGTTTTTTGAAAATATATTTATTGACAATGCAAATAATTTTTCACATAATGGAATTGGCGGCTGATTTACAAAATTGAGAATAATGAATTGCTGCTTTCTTTGACAAGAACCGGGACGCATAGTGACTTGTTCTAAGGCTTGGTAAGAGTATTTTAATGGAGATGAGGATATGTTCCTTTATCATTACTACGATAAAAAGATAGGGCCTTTTGTAAATCTGTCCGAGTTACCAATAGAAGAAGCAAACGCAGTTCTCCGCCGAATTAAAATAGAGAAGCCAAATGTTCAAAGTGCACAACGTAACTCGGAGTATATGTTCAGAAGACGCATGTATGAAGATATCATCAAAAAAGAGTTTTTGAAAAAAGGAGGTGTCGTGAAACGAAACTCTCCGCATTACATGGTAGTTGAGCATTCACCTTGGCTTTCTACGTGGTTTGAAAACAGTGATTTCATCAAAATCTCTCTTGAAGACTTTGATTTATCAACTGTTTCATTTACATATGGCGATTCTCACCCAACATTCAGCCCATGGCCGAGAGATGACGATTGGAAAGAATACCGCAGAAGATTATATGTTTTTGATGAAATAGTAGATGTAATTCAGAAATATGGCCTTCCACAAGATTGGAATAATGATGGGAAACATGGCCCAGAGAGATATGTTGAGGCTCATATTTGGAGCGATGAAACCATAAACAAATACCGATAAAAGTAAATGGAAATCCACATAGACCGCAAGGTGCTGCCGCAGATGAACACCATGTACAAGTTTGCGGAACAGATCATAAAAGAAAACGCCGATGTTCCCGAAAATGCGATAGGAAAACCAAGCAAAAAGCTCAATAGGCTATGTATCTGAGAAAACTGTATATTTGCAGCGAATGTGATGGCTGTGAAAGCAAAAGCCTTTGTATAAAAGGTAAGATCAAAAAGCCGCTACAAGAGCGTTCCAAGCGATTCGAGAGCTCGAAAATCTTCAAAGAAGAGAGAGCTTTAAGCGTTGCCAGAATTATGGGCAAGGAAGGGAAAATACTGAGAATGAACCGCAGCATAAATGGCTGAATACCACATAATTTCTGTATCCAGCCACTTTTCTGGGGCTTAGTGCGACAGCCCCTTTAAAGATTTTATGAGACGGCAGCCGCCCTACTATGAGATAAATACGCATGATAATTTCGCCGCAGATAATAAGAGACAGTTTTGATAGCTCCTGTAATAATTGACATAACGCCGTTAAACGACGCGACGATAACACGCCGTGCTTGAGGCATGGAAAGAATAGGGTGATTTGTCATCAATCTAAAGCGCAGCTCCAAAACAAAAAGGTGAGCGACGAAAACTAAAATTTGATGCCTATGCCAGGAACCCCACGAACGTGACTCGCAATGACCCATACCCAAACGTGAGAAAGAACCTCTATCGGATAATCCCCTGTTTTTTTTGCGTAAACCCGAATTGTATCCTCAAACCGACTATTTCACTTCCGGCAGATCGGCAAAGCCTTTTTCCAATTCTTCATCCGAAGGCGCGTAATCCACGATTTTTTTCGCGTTATACTCCATATACGCGGCCAGATCGAAATTCCCATGGCCCGACAGGCCGAACAGTATGGTTTTGGCCTCGCCGGATTCCCTGCAGCGAATCGCCTCATCCATGGCCACGCGAATGGCGTGCGCGGATTCCGGCGCGGGCAGGATGGTTTCATACTTGGCGAAGAATACGGCGGCTTCAAACACGTTCGTCTGATAAACCGCGCGCGCGGAAAGATAACTGTCATGATACAGCTTGCTCAATATCGGCGACATACCATGATAGCGCAGGCCCCCCGCATGGATGGACGATGGGATGAAACCGCAGCCCAGCGTGTACATTTTTGCCAGCGGAGTAATTTTTCCGGTATCGCAGAAATCATATGCGTATTTACCTCTGGTGAAGCTGGGGCAAGCCGCGGGCTCGACCGCGATTATCTCCGGATTGGCCCGGCCGGTCAGCTTGTCGCGCATGAACGGAGCGACAAGACCGCCCAGGTTAGAACCTCCGCCCGCGCACCCTATTATGATGTCAGGGTATTCATCTACCATTTCCATCTGTTTCTGTGTTTCCAGACCTATTATGGATTGGTGCAGCAAGACTTGGTTGAGGACAGAACCCAACACATACCGTGTGTTCGGCGTGGTGACCGCCGATTCGACCGCCTCGCTGATAGCGGTACCCAGACTGCCTCTGTTATCCGGATCGGCCGCCAGTATTTTACGGCCGGTCTCCGTGGCGTCGCTGGGGCTCTTCAGCACCTTGGCGCCGAAAGTTTCCATAATGGCCCTGCGGTACGGCTTTTGCTCCGCGCTGATCTTGACCATATATACGGTCAACGGTACTTCGTAGTAATTCGCGGCCACAGCTAAGGCGGTTCCCCACTGCCCGGCGCCTGTTTCGGTAGTCAGGTTTGTAATGCCCTGTTTTTTATTATAATAAACCTGCGGAACGGCGGAGTTCAGTTTGTGGCTTCCGGACGTATTATTGCCCTCATATTTGAAGTAGATCTTAGCCGGCGTATTTAAAGCTTTTTCAAGCTGCCTGGCGCGGATAAGCGGCGAGGGCCTGTACATCTTGTAGATCTCAACGACTTCTTCGGGAATTTCAATGAAACGTTCGGCCGCGAATTCCTGCCTGGCCAGCTCTTCGGCGAAGATGGGAAAGAAATCTTCCGCTTTCGCGGGCTGCATTGTGGCGGGGTTCAGATAAGGATCCGGCTGTTCCTTCATATCCGCTGTCAGGTTATACCACTGTTTTGGTATTTCGTTTTCCGGCAGATTGATACGGTTCGCGTCTTTCAATGACATATGAATCGCTCCTTTTAATATATTCCGCGTCGGACTCGTCTTGGCCCGCACGCATAATAAAAAGCCCTCCACAATACATGCAGAGGGCGATTTACGCGGTACCACCTCATAAAATACTTAAACAGTACGGGCGAAAACGCCGATACATTTCCCTGTAACGTGAGAAACACGTGTCGCTTACTGGCTTACGCTTTCAGCTTCCACTCACAAGACCATTCTGAAGATTATGCCTGCCGGCTCACACCAACCGCCGGCTCTCTGAAAGGAACTCGTCTTCGTACTTTTCTTGATCATCGCTTTATGAATATTATTAAGTATAACATAATAATTTATTCTGTCAATGGGTTGGCATACGTCCCGCAGGGCAACAGCATTTGAAAATCCATGAAAGGGTGTGGTAAGCTTAAAGTATTACTCCAACCACAAGACTTCAAATATTAACCGAATATTAGTTGCTCAAGAAAAGAAATATTGAGA
>JAITDJ010000114.1 GCA_031282635.1 Clostridiales bacterium | reverse complement strand
ATGCTAACCTCCTTGTTCGGAGGCTCGTTTCCGTTTTATTCCAGTCTCCGAACCCTCAATTGCATTGTATCACAGGATTCTTGATTTGTCTAGCACTTTTTTTTACGCTGTAGTATTAGATGCCCTCCCTGATCTACTTGAAGAAGGAATTGATTGCTTTATTTGTGAAAGTGATGTTATTTGGAAATGTGAGAAAAAAGCCCGTTTTGACCGAGGGTTCTTTCTTGCTTGTAACGCTATGCGAAATTATCCTAAGATAGCCTATTCGCCAAGCAAAGCGAGTGGAGAAGGACGCTCTGTTTATGATGAACAGGCGGAAAAGGAATTTATCTCATATTTGAAATTGTTTGACGCTATTTCTGTCAGAGATTTAGATTTGCAGGAATATGTTGAAAGGTTTTTTCCGCGGCCTCCGATTGTGCTTGATCCGGTTTTTCTCAACCCGCGTGAAACATATGAAGATATGGCAATAAAACCGCCTGAAAAAGGTTATGTGCTTGCTTTTATCGTGTTGGAAAGAGCGGATAAGCTAATACAATTGGCCGCGAAATTCGCCGAAACGCATAATCTTGACTTAATTGAAGCGGGCGAATATTATTTTCATATAAAAACAACAAAATATAGCCGCCATACAATGCGTTATGACATTGGTATTGAAGAACAGTGGGGGCTGATTTCAGAGGCGGATTATATATTTACCAATTCTTTTCACGGGGTCTGTTTTTCAATAATATTTGAAAAGCAATTTTTCACCGGGTCTCGCGGCGGAGGAAAAATAGAGGATTTACTTGACAGGTTTGGTCTAAGAGAAAGGTCGGTTGATCTGGCCTTTAATTCAGAGTCATTGGAACCGATTGTACCGGAAATAAAGTATATGGATATCAATGCAACAAAAAATATGTTAGTTGCCGAGTCCTATGATTTTTTGAAATTCGCGCTTAACGCGGCGAGGCAAAAGTTAACAGGCAAGGCTCGCCATTCTTCTCGAATAGAGAGCATAAAGGATTTATGTACCGGATGCGGCGCTTGCGTAAACAGTTGTAAATTTGACGCGATTCATTTTGTACCTGATGCGCTGGGGTTTAATTATCCTATTATTGATAAGGAAAGATGTACAAACTGCAAACAGTGCGATTCTGTTTGCCCTGTATTATTCAAAAATGTGTTTATGAATGAATTTGCAGCAAAAGACGCCCAACAGGTATTTGCGGTGATGATGGATGATTCTGTTCGATTCAGTTCATCGTCTGGGGGAATGTTTTCTGCCCTCGCGAATTATTTTATTAATACTTATCGCGGTAAAGTTTGCGGCGCCGTGTGGTGTGATGATTGTTATTCTGTCAGGCACGAAATTGTCGCTGAAACCAACGAGTTATCTCGCATTAGAAAAAGCAAATATGTACAAAGCAATTTAGGCAAAATTTTTGTTGATATCAGATCCCGATTGGAAAATAGTGAGTCGATTCTTTTCACAGGCTGTCCATGCCAAGTAGCTGGGTTGAGGACTTTTCTCGGTAAAGAATACGTTAACCTTTTATTGGTCGATATCGTCTGTCACGGGGTTCCCTCCCCAAAAGCTTGGGAATTATATCTGAAGGAAATGGAATACGAACAAAAATTGAAGGTTGTGTCAGTTGATCATCGTGATAAAAGTTCAGGATGGGGAGGGAATGTGTCGATTGGCTTTGACAGCGGATGGTCGATTTCTATTCCTCGTAATGAAGGCTGGCGGGCATTTTTTCTTTCCAATTACGCTCTGCGTAATTGTTGTTACAGCTGTCGTTACACTAATCGTTTAAGGCAAGGGGATATAACAATAGGCGATTTTTGGAAAATTGGGAGTTTTGACAGCTCACTAAATGATAAAAAGGGGACATCTATTGTTATTGTGAACGATCAAAAAGGATTAAGCTATTTTGATGAAATTAGAGAAGATCTCAAAATCGCGGCGCCTGTACCCCTAAAATTTAGTTTCGCGACACAACGTCCTTTATTTACGAATCAGACATACAACAAAGGGAAAAGGGATGTATTTATCAACAATATAACTAATGGTTTTTCAGCCGCGATATTGGCTGTATCCGCTGAGAGTTAAGCGGGGTTTTTATAGGTATCAAGACAAAAAAAGGGATACGGGCGCTAGACCGCTAAAACGGCATAGGTAAGTCAGCGGGCTGACCCTTCAAAAGGCACTTTGAAAAGACACCGTCCGTAAGGGACATAAGATCTTTGTTGGTGATGCCTAAAGGCATAATGGCTTCGTCAGTTTCCCCGTTAGAAGGTGACTAAATGGAAATGGTTTACTCTGAAATACAATTACGTGAGGTATGTCAGCGGATAAAAGAAAAATATCACTTGAACGAAAACAGGTGGTATATTTCATATGGGCCTCATTTGGGTGATTGTATTAGAATTTTACGTGAGATAATGCCATTCTTGCCGAAAAAGATCGAGGTTGTTGTCCATATAGAAGTCGATCGTGATATGGTGAGTAAGCTGTCGGAGGTACTAGGTTGCCAAGTAATATATGATGTTGATGCCTGTAGGCAGTTAAATCGTATTGCGCTTAAATTATTTAGAAAGTATTCAGCCCTTACCTTTTTAGATGCGGAGGATACGATTGTATTTAGGAATATCTGCAGTGAATACTATATTATTCCTGGCAGGATACGCTGTCCGTTTTTTGAGCGGCGTAGAATAATGAAAGATTGGCTTGAAAAATGTTTCGAAACAGAAATTCCTGAGACGGAAGAAATTTGGAAATTCCCGAAGGTCAATATCGATCAATCTTATTATATCAATAAATATGGGATAGTTCCTGGCAATACAGTATGGATTTGTCCGGAAGCGCGTTGTGAAGGCGCGATAGCTCCTGAGTATTGGAATCTGTCAGCGAGTTTATATCGTACATTAGGATATACCGTAGTGTTTAATGTAACGAATTTTGACACAATTCATTCTTACGACGGTAAAATAGTTTCTCCGCCTGTTGTTGAGTGTATAGAGTTTGCTAATCTTTGCGGAAATGTCTTATCGCTAAGGAGTGGGTTATGTGACCTGCTTTGCGATTCTACTGCAAAGATGGTTGTCGTATATCATTCGGCGGTTTCGCGCGCGCAAGCTAAAAGCGGTTTTACAAACTCGATTTTTGGAAATAACGCTAATATTACATTATTAGTTTTTTTTCAATCAAGTTTTAGGCTTGGGCTTGATAGTATTCTTAAGAATAAGATACGTAATATCCAAATTTCGAACGAATATGTAATTGACAGCCTTATAGATTCAGATCTTTTTTACCCTTCTAAGATAAAATTTATAGTTCTTAACGAATGGGGAAGAGAAAAAAGAACTGATGAACATTTATTTGATATTAGTTATTTGAGCAAATTAGAAAATACCAGATATTATACATATATAAAACTTCCTGAGGATTCTGAAAATTTTCTTATCACTTACGAACTACGGGATGATTATGGCGTTTTAGAAACTATACGCGATGTTTATCTTCCAAAGGTTGAGTTTTTTATTGCTGGATTCGGAAATATTTATATAAGAGTAAAAGTTCACTGGTTATCAGAGGAAAAGTTTTGCCAATTTGATACGGACGTGATTAAGTTTTTTCCTCATACCTATAAGCAATACTTATCACCTGAAAATCCCGGCTATAAAAACTTTTTCCTTCTGACGGAACAGTTTACAAACGAGGATGATCGGTTCAGAAACGCACAATTTATCCTGATGACCCAATTGTTGAATCCTGACTTATGCAGATCCTTTTGGGAACATATAATTCAATATAATATTTTTCTATATGCTTCGCCCAAAGAAAATCCGTTATTGCGTTTATTATTCCTTTACGCGCCCGCGATAGAACACTTGGAACATAGGCTATTGGCATATGAAGATTTCTCTTTTGAGTGCTCAAACCGTATTAAGTATTCTTTCACGAAAACGAATTTCAGAAAAAACTTTTTTTCTGAAAATTCATCATTTCTTTTAATTGGAACTGAGCGCAATCCCGTTGTTGCCGAAAGGCTTAACAAAATAACCGATAACGTCACGGAATTTGCAGACTTTCTTCCGGATTCTGAAACCTCATATTCCGATTTTCACTTAGAGAACACGACCGATTTTGAACAGTATATTCTTCAATTGCATAAGCTCAAAGAGAACCTGGTCATTTTCATCTCAGGCAAAGACGCTTTTACGCCATCAAAGGTCAATGAATCTCAGAATAAGCTTAGAATATTAAAGCTGTTAGGGCTTCCTGAACTGTCATACAAATACCGATATTCATATATAGCGATCATTGATTCAGGCAGTTTAGTCATTGATGAAATAAGTGAGAACGGCAAATTATCTGTGAATTATGGTTTTGCCGATAATTCTTGTACAGTTGAGAGCGAGGGCTATAATGTTAAGCGCTCCCCCAATTGCAGCGGTTCTATAACTATCAACGGCCGTGAATATTCACAAAATGTCAGAGGCTTGAATGATGTTGTGTTTGATAAAACAATAAATAGTGTAATAGACAGCGTCGCGTTCGATTCTTTCAGGCATAGCGCGTTGATCGTCAGAAAGTCTAGGGGGTGAAAGATTGAATTACATACTCGTCCAAGCGGGCGGCGGAGGTACACGTATGGGACATTTAACGCTAAATAAGCCCAAAGCGCTGGCGCCGGTCGAGAACCTGCCAATGCTGTTCCATCTGTTCCGCGAGTTTCCTGATAAACGATTCATCATAATCGCGGACTATAAGCGCGAGGTTTTGCGGGAGTATCTGGAATGTTTCGCGGATGTCCAATATCAGATAGTCGACGCGGAGGGAACCGGAACCTGTTCCGGAATCGGACAAGCCATAACCATGCTTCCCGACGCCGAACCGTTTATGCTGATATGGTCTGATTTGATCTTGCCGCCGGATTTTGCGCTCCCTGCCGGACCCTATAACTACATAGGGATTTCAGAAACCTTTCCGTGCCGCTGGAGTTATAAAAGCGGGGAGTTTACCGAGAAGATCTCTGCAGAAAACGGCGTCGCGGGTATGTTTATCTTTAAGGATAAATTGGAGATTGCGGAGATTCCTCAAAGCGGCGAGTTTGTACACTGGCTGAAAGATCGGGATATAAAGTTTTCCCCGCTTGGGCTTGCCGGAACCAAAGAATTCGGACTGCTGTCCGAATATGAAAAGCTCGAAAAAGATAAGACCCGGCCGTTCAACAAGCTAACCATTGACGGCAGCGTTGTTATAAAAGAGGCGATTAACGAACAAGGCGGAAAGCTTGCGGAGCGCGAAGTCAAATGGTATGAGTACGCCATAAAGCGCAGAATTATCGTTACCCCCAGGATATATTCAACGGCGCCGCTAAAAATGGAGCGCATTGATGGAAAAAACATCTATGAGTATAACAATCTGTCCTTTTCCGAAAAAGCGGGAATACTCCGTAAACTGACGGACAGCTTGAAATCTTTGCACAGTCTTGAGCGTGTTCCGGCGGACTCATTCAGCATAAGTGAGGCGTACTACGGCAAAACCGTAAATCGACTCAGGAAAATACGTGACTTGATTCCGCTGGCGGATAAAAAAATCATCATAGTGAATGGGCGCGAATGCCGTAATGTGTTCTTCCTCAAACGCGAGTTTCAAAAAAGTATTGAGGACATAAGATGCGGCGGTTTCGCGTTCATACATGGCGATTGCACTTTCTCAAATATTATGCTCAGGAGCAGCGGCGAGCCTGTGCTGATTGACCCGAGGGGTTACTTCGGTTTTACGGAATTGTACGGTGACCCAAACTATGATTGGGCAAAGCTGTATTATTCTGTTGCGGGGAACTACGACAGGTTTAATCTGAAAGACTTCCGGCTGACAGTCGGGAAAAACTCAGTTGAGTTGAATATTCAATCAAATAACTGGGAAGACATGGAGGGAGAGTTTTTTAAACTTACCGGCGCGGACGAATGGACTATCAAGCTGCTGCACGCGGTCATTTGGCTGTCGCTTACCACATACGCGTGGCAAGATTATGACTCAATCTGCGGAGCGTTCTATAACGGGATATATTACTTGGAGGAGATACTGTGATGAGTCAAAAATACTATACGGATATTATATCCACAATATCACAGAGCTTCAGAGGCTTGGACGAGAACAAATTCGCCGCGCTGCTTGACGATTGTGAGACAGTAATCCGCAGCGGAGGTAAAGTCATCGCGTCGGGATTAGGCAAAAACGTGCCGATCTGCGAAAAATTCGTCGGAATGATGAACTCGCTGGGATTGGAAGGCGCCTTCATACATACGAACACAGCGATGCATGGCGACTTGGGCATAATAAAAGACAACGACATAGTGCTTATATTGTCAAAGAGCGGAAGCACGGCGGAAAGCCTGCTGTTCGCCGAGTATATACGCGACTGGAAGGTGAAACGATGGCTGCTGTCGTTCAACGATGGAGGGAAACTGTCGCGGATAGTGGAGAACAAGCTGCTGCTTCCATTGGCTCACGAGGGTGACCTGTGGGATATTGTGCCAAATAATTCGTCGTCCTGCTATCTGATACTTTTGCAGGGCTTGGCGTTGTATCTTGCGGAGCGGCTGGGTATTAGACTGACTGATTTCAAACGCAACCATCCGGGCGGAGCAATCGGCAAAAAGCTGGCTGGCGGCGGCAATGAATAAACTGATACTGTCGTCGTTAAACCACACGTGGCTTTTTGACCTTGACGGAACGATTGTCAAGCACAACGGTTACAAAATCGACGGATGTGACACACTGATCAAGGGCGCGGAAGAGTTTCTGAAAAGCATCCCCAATGGCGATATGGTGGTATTCATCACGTCCAGAACTGATGAATACCGCGGGCTTACGGAACGCTTTCTCGTGGAACATGGCATTCGTTATGACCATATTATCTACAACGCTCCGTTTGGTGAACGCATACTCTTCAACGACCGCAAACCTTCCGGGCTGGAAACCGCTCTAGCCGTAAATCTCGAACGGGACGAGGAAATAAGACTTAACATTTCAATAGACGAATCAAGGTAGGATGCGGCAAATTAATGCCTGCTGCGCAAGCGCCTGGAAACTCTGCGGTTAGATAAATGAAGCTTGCACAGCGTGGAAAAATGGATACTAAACAGGTACTGAGAAATAAAAGGAGCTTTTTATGCCAGAGTCAAAACCGAACAGCGTTTTTTATTTAAAGATAAACCGTGGTACGGACATAAGTCTAAAATGCTTTTGGTATTGGGTGGAAATTGTGGAGGCGTATGGCGCAGACTTTTTTATAATTGTCGACAATGAGGAAGTAAAATACCAAATTATGAACCTTTATTTATCCAATGGCCATTCTAAAGCGCCAAAAATCATACCAAGTTACAGAAATCAATTGAAAAGTGTTATTGAGGATTTATTTAGCGGCAAATGGATTAATATTGGATATGCACTTCTTACGCCTTTTGTTCATGCGAAAGAGAATAATTATAGCAGTATTTGGAACATTGACGCTGACGATACGATGTTGTTTGCACAACCACAGGTATGTGTTTCATTATTAAAGAAAGCAGAAGATCATGCAATTAAACAAAATATAGATATTCTCGGGTTGGATTTCCTATACAGCATTTTTTGCAATCGTCAGTTAGTCCGCTGGACCTTTGGAGTTACGTTCGCGAATATGAATGTTGATTACATAAAAGTCATTTGCGATGGAAAAAAGACTGATTATGAAAATTCTTTTAGCAAATTTTACATTCAGCGAAATATTGATGATTATTTTACCTATTTGAGAAACAATGTCAAATAGGTAAGCTGGTAATATAGCTCCAAAAGAACGATTTAGCAATATATTCAATTTGAGTAAGGCAATATTTTGTTTGATTATGTATGAA
>JAITDJ010000081.1 GCA_031282635.1 Clostridiales bacterium | reverse complement strand
AGCCAAGGTATAAACACCTATAAGCTGGAGCGGGCCAAACGCGAAAAAAAGGACCCGGCCGTTTATATGACAGAACACGGCCGGGTCTTTTACGGGAACCCCTATATCGGTTTTGTCGGGCGGATGGACAGTTATAAGGAGGCGGGTTATGGCGTTTACCACGGCCCTGTCGCGGAGCTATTGGACGGGTACATGCCGGGTATGGCCCTGGATTTAACCGGATGCGCGTTTGATGACCTGTTGTATTACCTTGCTCTTGACATACCCGTATGGATAATTATAAACACGACGTACGCTCCCCTGCCCGCTTCCGCTTTTCTAACGTGGGAAACCGCACAAGGCCCCGTTAAGATAACATACCGCGAGCATTCCGTACTGCTTACCGGATATGACGGAACGCGCGTCTATTTTAACGATCCTCTGGCCGGGCGGAATTCCGCCCTCCGAAGCGCCTTCGCGGCCGCTTGGGAGCAGATGGGCAGGCAGGCGGTGACGGTAATGCCATAATACTTGCCAAAAATACAAATAACACTTATACTATTAAAAATCACATAAAGAGGTGAGAAAATGGATAACAGCAAACCCCGTTTTGAAACTCAAAAGTTGGTGCTTTTAGCCCTGTTAACGGCGCTTGTAATTGTGCTGCAGTTTCTCGGCGCGTTTATCAAGTTCGGAACGTTTTCTGTTTCGCTTGTGCTGCTGCCGATTGTCGTCGGCGCGGCTTTGATCGGAACGTACGCGGGTTGCTGGCTGGGCTTGGCGTTCGGCGTTGTGGTACTCGCGTCAGGCGACGCCAACGCATTTTTGGGCGTTAACGCGCTCGGCACAGTGCTGACGGTGCTTCTGAAGGGCGCGGGTGCGGGCTTTGCGGCAGGAGCGGTATACAGGCTGCTGGCCGAAAAGAACAAAACAGCAGCGGTTATTGCGGCCGCGGCGGCCGCGCCCGCCGTAAACACAGGCATATTCTTCATCGGTTCCTGCGTGTTTTTCATGCCGACACTCACTGAGTGGGCGGAAAACGCGGGTTTTCCCAACGCGTTTACGTTTATTTTGGTTGTGCTAATCGGCGGTAATTTCTTTTTCGAACTCGCGCTGAACCTCATACTCAGCCCGGTCATCGTGCGGCTTATTCAATATGGGCGGGCTAAAGCGGTGTAATTACAGTTAGGTCAGAAACGGCTGGAAGTTCCCTACGGAAGGCGCGCGTTCAGCGGATTAACGAGTAAAAGCGCACAAACCGCGTGCGCTCTAATCGTTAATCCAAATAATCCCTCAGTTTTTTACTCCGGCTGGGGTGCCTCAGCTTCCTTAAAGCCTTTGCCTCTATCTGCCTGATGCGTTCGCGTGTGACATTAAATTCTTTGCCGACCTCTTCCAGGGTGCGGGCGCGGCCGTCATCCAGTCCAAAACGCAGACGCAGTACTTTCTCCTCGCGTTCCGTCAAGGTATCCAACACGTCAATCAGCTGTTCTTTAAGCAATGTGAACGCGGCGGCTTCAGCGGGCGCCTGAATTTCGTCGTCAGGGATGAAATCGCCTAAATGGCTGTCTTCTTCCTCACCAATCGGCGTTTCCAAGGAAACGGGCTCTTGGGCGATTTTTAGGATCTCCCGCACTTTTTCCACAGGCATTTGCATCTCTTTCGCCAGTTCGTCAGGCGAAGGGTCACGACCCAGCTCCTGAAGCAATTGACGCGAAACGCGAATCAGTTTATTGATAGTTTCCACCATATGCACGGGTATGCGAATCGTACGGGCCTGATCGGCGATAGCGCGGGTTATGGCTTGCCGTATCCACCATGTTGCGTAAGTGCTGAATTTATAGCCCTTGCGGTAGTCAAACTTTTCAACGGCCTTTATTAACCCGAGATTGCCTTCCTGAATCAAATCCAAAAACAGCATCCCGCGTCCCACATAACGTTTCGCGATACTGACCACCAAGCGCAGGTTTGCCTCAGCCAGCCTGCGTTTGGCCTCCTCGCTGCCGCGTTCCATGCGCTTGGCCAGTTCAATTTCCTCATCTGCGGACAGCAGCGGAACCTTTCCGATCTCTTTCAAATACATACGTACGTGATCATCTATGTTAATAGAGCCTTCAACCAGAACCAGCTCGATATCCTTTTCAGGATCCTCTTCCAATTCGGTGACGCCGACTATATCAATACCCTGGCTCTCCAAAAATTCATACATTTTATCTATTTGATCCGGATCAAGGTCTATATCGCCCAGGAAATCCATTATTTCTTTAAACTCAAGTATGGATTTTTTCTTTTTCCCGATGGCTGCCAGTTCTTTCAACCGGTTCATTAAAAGGTTATCATCTATGGATCTCAAAGCGATCCTTCCTTTCAAATGATTCACGCTGTTACTATTCTAACCATCTCATATTGATATATACAATTTATCAACATTTCTTTTCATTTTTACCAATTCATTCAATTGATTAATGTCCGCTGCAGGAATTTTATCATCAATATATGACCTTTTAAGGACTTTGAACATTTCATTGATTGCTTTTGCCTTTGACGTTTTATCCGGGTATTCCTCTGCGCGCGCAAAAACCGCGGATACCTGTTTTTGCTCCTCAAGGTCTTCGAACGCGCTGATCAGAGCGGCAGGTATGCATTCTTTGGACTCTTCCCGCATCGAATTTATGATTGAAAATAATTTCGGGTATACTCCATCCCCAAATTCTTCGGGTTTAAGCGCATTTTTCAAAGCAGCGGATATTTTCGGATCCGCCGCGGCCAAGTATATCAACCCGCGCTTCGCATCTATCGCGCCTTTATCCGCTTTGCCCCGCCAAGTCTCTGTAACGCGGACGCGCGGCGCGCGTACAGGACGGCTCATCGCCTTTTCCGTTTCCATGGCAATGGCTTCGGGCGAGATACCCGTCACCCCCGCGACCTCTTTAATATACGCGTCGCGCTCTATAGCGTTCTCGTTTCTCGCAATCAGCTTGGCGGCCTCTGATGTAAACTTGACGCGATCTGTAAGTATGCCAAGATTAAGCTGTTTATTAAGCTGCTCAATTTGAAAAATAGTATGACTTTTCGCCATTGCCAGCAAACCGGCAAAGGCGTCGGCGCCAAATGATTTTATGTACTCATCGGGATCCTTGGCGTCTGCAACCTGAGTCACCCGAATCGTTAAACCCGCGTTTACTAAAAACGGAATAGCGCGCAGCGCAGCTTTAGTACCCGCTTCGTCGCTGTCAAACAGCACCACCGCTCCGTCACGATGCTTTTTTACCGCTTGGGCGTGGTTTTGGCTGAATGCTGTACCCAGCGCGGCGACAGCCTGCGGAAACCCCGCCTGGTAAAGGCTGATAACGTCCATATAGCCTTCAACCAATATCAACTCAGCGGATTTTGATTTCTTAGCCAGATGAATACCGTAAAGGTTACGGCTTTTATCAAAAATCGGCGTATCCGAAGAGTTTATGTATTTGGATCCGTCACCGCCGATGACCCTGCCGCCGAACCCCACAACACGCCCCGCCGGATCAAGTATGGGAAACATCAGCCTTCCAGTGAAGCGATCGTAATAACCGCCCCGCTTGTCCGGAATCAGCAGGCCGGACAACCCCAGCAGCTCATCCGCGAAACCCTCTTTCCGTAAAAACTCCACTAAAGCCCTGCCGCCCGGCGCGTACCCCAAACCATATTTAACGCGCGTCTTTATACTGACACGGCGGCTGTCCAAATACGCGGCGGCTGCTTTACCTTCCGGGCTCAGAAGACAATCGTAAAAGAAACGCGCGGCTTTCTTCTGCAAGGCGTACAAGGCCTCTCTTAATCGGGCCTGGCGCGCCGCTTCCTCACTGTTTTCGCCGTCCGGCAGCACATAATGGATGCGGTCGGCCAGAAATTTAAGCGCGTCCACAAAATTCATATGTTCTATTTGTATAATAAATGTCAGGACATTACCGCCCGCGCCGCAGCCAAAACAGTAATACATCTGCTTGTCCGCGCTGACGGAAAAAGAAGGCGTCCTTTCCTGATGGAAAGGACAAAGTCCGAACAGATTCACGCCTTTTTGCTTTAAAGGCACATACGAGGCGATGACGCTGACAATGTCATTGCCGGTTCTGACATCCTCAATGACCTCATTTGGGTACAACACAAAACCCCCTCCCCTTTAATCGCCGTCAGGCATGGGCATGATCTCAAAATAGCAATATATTAATTAATACGGCATACGTAAAAAAAACCCTTTATATTTCACTGTTAATATAAAAACAATTCTTTACCGTTCAGGCTGCTTTCGTCCACATTATCGGCGTATTCCTTCGGCACGGCGATTCTGTCTGGGATGCCGTCCGATACATAGCGCAGCTCGGGGTCGGTTTCATACTGCTTCAGCGTCCAGCCCATGTCCGTTTCCTGATTGCTTGATCCTCGTACCCTTGGTACGTTTGTCGTGTCAAAACCCGTGCGGTTAACCGCCGACGGCGGACCGCTCTGACCTTCGCGCACCGCTATTTCATAATGGTAGATATTGCCTTCCCATACGCCGTTTTGCACATAACCGCGCAGATCTTTCAGCGGGCGTTCCCCGAAAGGATAAGAGAACGCAAAAGGCTCGTATCCAGGCGCGTTTTCTTTAATCAGTTTATCTATTCCGCCTATCTCCTCTTGGATTTGAGCCGCGTCCAATTTTGACATTTGCGTATGGTTCATGGTGTGGTTGCCCAGCTCGTAACCGTGATCCAACAGGTATTTAAACCGTTCGGCTATCGAGCCATCGCCTTTGAATGGATTCTTGTTAATAAAAAACATTGCCGTATTCCCGAAATCCGGATGCTGTTCACTGAATTGCGTCATAATGTCTACCGCGCAATCCTTAACAGGACGCAGCGCGCCGTCTCTGTCCTCAAGCGAAAACGCGCTGGCTTTCCCGTCGTCAAACGTCAGTATAAGGGGTGTGCGGCCGGCCGGCGTCATTATGTTGTTATCCAGCCAGTCTTTCATTGAAATGAGCCTGAAGCCGCGGTCATAAAACGTCTGCAAATCATTCTTAAAATTTTCGACGCTGCGCTGGTACGTTTCCTCCTCCGCTTCCGTCTCAACCAATCCATGGTACATTATAATCATGATCTGCCCTACCTCATACGGCCGCACCAACGCGTAGTCGATAGACTCGGCGGTCGCTTTGGCCGGCGCGGACTCGGCGATCGCGGGCATTGGGGCTGGCGTGGATTCCTCGGGCGTCGAAAGCGTTGGAGCTGGCGTTTCCGTAACAGCGGATGGCGCCGCCGAGGGTTCAGCCTGTATGCTGACCCGCGGTTCAGCGGCTCGGACGGCGTCGCTCGCCGCTTGTTTGACACACGCGGTTAGAGCCGCTATCAGGCCGCATATAAACAATATACGCGCAAATAATCCCCTTCGCATTTAAATCTCCCCTTATCCCTAATATATATGTTACAGTATACCACATAAAAACCAAAAAGCCGTAATATTTCGCTGCGGCTTCAATTACATTTGAAATACAATCACCTGAAATACAATCACCTGAAAGAATACATCAATGCCATTATTTTTTGCGTAATGAGGTTCAGAGGCAGTACATACTCCGCTGCGCCGACCCCGAACGCCCTCTTGGGCATCCCATATACCACGGAACTTTCTTTGTCCTGCGCTATGGTTCTCGCGCCCTGCCGCCGCATTTGAAGCAGCCCGTCCGCGCCGTCGGCGCCCATACCGGTAAGCACAACCCCTATGGCTTTATCCTTTATAATTTCCGCGACAGATTTAAACAATACATCTGCGGCGGGCATCAGCCCGTGTATGCGTTTGCCGGCAAAGCATTCGACCATCAGGCCTTCTTTCATGCGCAGCCGCATATGCGTATCCGCAGGGGCCAGCAGGGCTATCCCCCACCGCAGCATATCGCCGTCGGACGCTTCCCTTACTTCCATCGCGCTGACGCTGTTTAGATGTTCGGCCAGCATCTTTGTAAGCCCTGCCGCCATATGCTGAACAATCACGGTGGGGACGCAGTATTCCGGTAAGCCCCGCAGAATTACATCCAGCGCGTTTGTCCCCCCGATAGATGAAGCAATCGCCAGCACGCGGGCCTCGCTTTCCTCCCGATCCAGAGTTATAGTCCGCCTTGAAAACTCTACATAAGGATCCAATTTGCACCTCTATTGCCTTTATTTTTCCAATATCATGATCATCCAGACAATTCAAAGTTCTCCTAGGTATCTTTCCTTGAAGGAGTTTTTTTATGCTTGCGCTATATTTTTGAACATAAGGCGCGCTATAAAAACGATTCGGGCCGAAGCGGCGTTAGATATCACTTAGGCCCGGTCTTTTGAATTGTTTCAAATTATTTTACATATTGCATAATGATTCCCACACATGATAGGGCTCGGAACGGCAAATAGTATTAGAGCTTCATAAATAATTATCAAAATGGGGATTAATTATGAACAAAAAATATATAATCTGTTTAATTCTAGCGTTTTCTACGGTATTCACCAGTACCGCGGCGGCTGGAGAAAATAGCAACTGGGGCCTGGGTTTTCAGCAAAACGGCGAACAGCCTAAAGGCAACGCAGACTCCGGCTACCTTAAGACATATGACGCGGTTTATGTGGGCCCGGCGGATAAAAAGACCATATATCTGACGTTCGACGCCGGTTATGAAAACGGCAACATGCCCTCTATTCTGGATTCACTGAAAAAGCACAACGCGCGCGCGACGTTTTTTGTCGTAGGACATTTTGTGCAGGCCAATCAGGAACTCACGCGGCGTTTGGCGGATGAAGGCCATACGGTAGGCAACCACACCTTCCATCATCCCGATATGTCTAAAATAGCGGACGTTGATACTTTTAAAAAAGAGCTGACCTCTCTGGAAGAATTATACAAAGAGACAACCGGCAAAGATATGTCGCGCTATTACCGACCCCCGCAGGGCAAGTACAGCGAGCGCAACCTGGCGCAGGCCAAGGAGTTGGGATATAAGACAGTGTTTTGGAGCCTTGCATATGTGGATTGGGTAAAAGACAAACAACCCGGCAGGCAGCAAGCGTTCGATAAGCTGATCCCACGGATCCATCCCGGGGCAATCGTACTGCTGCATAGCACATCGAAGACTAACGCCGATATTCTTGATGAGCTGCTTACGCGATATGAAGAAATGGGTTATCGATTCGGCGCTTTAGACGAGTTATATGAATGAATCAAATTATATGAATGCATTATATAAAGGCGTCCCGCCCGCGGGACGCCTTTACCCAATATTTTGTATTTGCTCACAATGTTAGTATTCCAATATCAGTATTCCAATTTATCACGCAAGTAAGCGGCAAGGCTGTCTATGGCAATCCGTTCCTGTCTCATGCTGTCCCTCTCGCGTACAGTGACCGCGTTATCCTCCAGCGACTGAAAATCAAACGTAACGCAGAACGGCGTGCCGATCTCATCCTGACGGCGGTAACGCTTGCCGATGGACACATTGTCGTCAAAATCACAGGCAAACTGTTTACTCAGGCTCTCGTATAGACACATGGCGTTCTCCGACAGCTTTTTGGACAGAGGCAGCACGGCGGCTTTCACAGGGGCCAGCGCATGGTGCAGCCTCAATACGACACGGATTTCCTCTTTGCCTTTTTCATCCGGCGCGGCGTCCTCATCGTACGCCTGGCACAGAAACGCCAGCGCTGCGCGATCTGCGCCCAGCGACGGCTCAATGCAGTACGGGATATACCTCTTATTCGCGGGCTGGTCTATATAAGACAGATCCTCGCTGGAATGCTCCGAGTGCTGTTTCAGGTCAAAATCCGTACGATCGGCAATACCCCATAATTCACCCCATCCGAATGGGAATAAATATTCGATATCTGTAGTAGCTTTACTGTAGTGCGACAATTCTTCCTTACCGTGATCGCGCGTGCGCACGTTTTCGCCTTTAATGCCCAAGCCTGCCAGCCACTCTACACAAAAAGCTTTCCAATAATCGAACCATTTCAGATCCTCACCGGGTTCACAGAAGAACTCCAGTTCCATCTGTTCAAACTCGCGCGTACGGAATATAAAGTTTCCCGGCGTTATCTCATTCCGAAACGACTTGCCTATCTGTCCGATGCCGAAGGGGATCTTCTTTCGGCTGGCGCGCTGCACGTTCCGAAAATTCACAAAAATGCCCTGGGCGGTTTCCGGACGCAGATATACAGCGTTTCCACTGTCTTCCGTCACGCCCGCGTGCGTTTTAAACATCAGGTTGAACTGCCGGATTTCAGTAAAATTATGCTTGCCGCAACTTGGGCAGGGTATCTTATGTTCTTCTATATAGGCCTCCATGCGATCATTCAGCCAACCGTCCACTACGCCGTCTTCTCCGCGCCCTTTCATAAAATCCTCAATCAGTTTATCCGCCCGGAAACGCTCCTTGCATGCGCGGCAATCCATAAGCGGATCGCTGAAACCGCCTATATGGCCCGAGGCCTCCCATACGGAGGGATTCATCAGAATAGCGCTGTCCAACCCGACATTGTACGGGCTCTCCTGTATAAATTTTTTCCACCAAGCTCTTTTCACGTTATTCTTAAACTCAACGCCCAACGGGCCATAATCCCAAGAATTGGCTAAACCGCCGTATATTTCAGAGCCCGGGTAAATAAAACCGCGGTTCTTCGCCAGCGCGGTAATCTTATCCATTGTTACTTTCATTACAACCACTCCTCAAACATTTAAGAAATTTTATCACACTATAAGCCCATGTCAAGTTTTACAGGGACAGTTTTACAGAGACAACGGACCGGGCAGAGAAGCCGGACAGGAGCTTACTGTCTATGAATATAACAGCGGAGGATTTGTTACTAATACTACAGCGTAAAAAAAAGTGCTAGACAAATCAAGAATCCTGTGATACAATGCAATTGAGGGTTCGGAGACTGGAATAAAACGGAAACGAGCCTCCGAACAAGGAGGTTAGCAT
>JAITDJ010000068.1 GCA_031282635.1 Clostridiales bacterium | reverse complement strand
TATTCGGCCCAACCGTACTTTTGAGCGGGTTACCCGGCACCGGGCCAGGTTCCCTAATTGCCGAAAGACTTCTATATAATTGGTATGGAATTTTATTACATATTAAGTTTTTGACATTGACCTCAGCGTCGGAGTATAAAATTTCGAGACTGGGCAAAAGTTCCTTATTCGGATAGTCTGCGGGCTTTGAGCAAAACATCATAGTCGAGCGAGTATCCAACTCTTTTGCCAACATGTATCCAGTAAGGCATTTATCTTTCAGCAGTTCAACATTTACCCATCTTCTATAACCTTGTACGGCGGGAGTGAAAATGCCTTGTATACCCGAACGTTCAAAGGAACGGTCAATATCAACTATCCGTTCTAAAATCCTGTCTTGCTTGTCACACAACATAACCCGAAGTTCGGGGTCAATTACCCTAATGTTTAAAGTGGCCGCCTTTGCCGCTGTATCGTACATTGAATATAACTCGCTGGCGGTTTCTTTGGTTAACTCATCGACCTTTTCGGCAAGCGGTTCAGTTTCAGCGATGAAATCGCTGAGAAGTTGTAAAAAAGATGAATCCACTATTCACACTTCCTCTTCCAAATATAAAAACTCCCATCTCTCTGCCGGTATACAGACCAACGCAGAAAAGATTGCCGCCCCATTATAGCACAGTCTGGCCGAAAATATCATCGCGTTTTCCGCCTAAAAAACGGTCTTGCTGAGCAAAAATCAGCAAGACCGTTTTTGTGTATCCGGGTATTGACCAGGCCTGTAAGCCGGGTTCTGTCGCGGACAGCCATCTATCTTGGCGCGCCGTCGCCGGCGCGCTCATGCGATCTAACCAAAAGCGGGGACGGGCCGCCCCATGCGCCTTTATTTGATCTTGCTCCGGACGGGGTTTACAGAGCCTTCCCCGTTACCGGGGAAGCGGTGGGCTCTTACCCCGCCTTTCCACCCTTACCGCCTTGGCGTAAACCAAAGCGGCGGTTTATTTCTGTTGCACTTTCCCTGGAGTCGCCTCCGCCGGGTATTACCCGGCATCCTGCCCTGTGGAGCCCGGACTTTCCTCACGTCTCAATAGCGCTTTAAAACGACGCGCGGCTGCCCAGCCTGGTCAATATTTCCTCTATATCATGTAAACATAAAGCCTTGTTAATGGAATTTCTTGCCGCAGCCGCGCCCTCAGATCCCTTTATATACCAGGCGGCGTGTTTGCGGCTTTCCAGCAAGCCCAGGCTGCCCTTGAATTCTGTTAACATGCGGCAATGCCTGACAGCTGTCGCCATCCTTTCGGCTATATCAGGTTCACGCGGCGAAATTCCATCCCGCAGGAACGCTTTTACACGGGCAAATATCCACGGGTTTCCCAGCGCGCCGCGGGCAATCATTACCCCGTCGCAGCCTGTCCGCTCCAGCATGGCTTTCGCGTCCTCAGGGGTATGGATATCGCCGTTTCCGATCACCGGTATTCTAACCGCTTCTTTAACGCGCCGGATTATATCCCAGTCCGAATGTCCGCTGTAAAACTGTTCCCTCACACGCGGGTGAACCGTTATGGAACCTGCGCCGCATTCTTGAAGCATATGCGCTGTCTCAACCGCGTTTACACGCCCGGCTGAAAACCCCGATCGTATTTTTACACTGAACGGCATGCGGCCTCCGGCGGCTTTCGCCATAGCTTCCACACAGCGCGCGGCTGTGGACGGCTCCAGCAAAAGGGCTGAACCCTCTCCGTTCTTCACAATCTTTGGAGCGGGGCAGCCCATATTGAAATCAACCGCTGCAAAACCGGCGCATACCGCGGCCTTTACGGCTTCGGCGAGCCGATTTGGCTCTCGCCCGAAAAATTGCGCGGACAACGGCCGTTCGTCCGGATATGCTTTCAGCATTGCCTCGGTCTTTCGATTGTTAAAAGACAGGGCCTTGGCGCTAATCATCTCTGTAAAGGTCATATCGCAGCCAAATTCCCGGGCAAGCAAACGAAAAGGCCGGTCTGAAACACCGGCCATGGGGGCTGAAAGCAGGATCAACTGGCTGAAACCCGTTTCTGTTTACGACGCTTGGATTTTTTAATAAGCGGTTCGCGGTGCTCGTTATAAATAATGGTCGGCGCCTGTTTGCCTTCTACCGTTTCTTTGGTAATAATGCACTTTTCAACAGTACTGTCCGAAGGTATTTCATACATGACGCTTGTCATGAAACTTTCTACTATGGCCCGCAGGCCGCGGGCGCCGGTCTCTCGCTCTATCGCCATCTTGGCTATGGCCGTCAGCGCGTCGCGGTCAAATTCCAGCAAAACGTTATCCAGTTCAAACAGGTATTTGTACTGCCGCGTCAGGGCGTTCTTGGGCTCCGTTAATATAGTGAGCAGCGCTGTTTCATCCAATGCCTGCAGCGTGACCACAACAGGCAGCCTGCCGATAAGTTCGGGTATCAGGCCATACTTATGCAAGTCTTGCGGTTGGAGGTCTTTTAATATATCATCCTGCATCTTTTCCTTTTTGGTGCGCGTTTCCGAGCCAAAGCCGATAACTTTCTTATTCAGGCGCTGCTCTATGATCTTGTCAATACCACCGAAAGCGCCGCCGCAGATAAACAGTATATTGGTTGTGTCTATCTGTATGAAATCCTGGTGTGGATGTTTACGCCCGCCCTGCGGCGGAACGGACGCTATAGTGCCTTCCAGAATTTTCAATAGGGCCTGCTGCACGCCCTCGCCGCTGACATCGCGCGTAATAGACGGGTTGTCAGACTTGCGCGCTATTTTGTCTATTTCGTCAATATATATAATGCCGCGCTGAGCCTTTTCAATGTCAAAATCGGCTACCTGGATCAGCTTAAGCAGTATATTCTCAACATCTTCACCCACATAACCGGCTTCCGTAAGACTGGTAGCGTCGGCTATGGCAAACGGTACATTCAACAGTTTGGCCAGCGTCTGGGCTAAAAAGGTCTTGCCGACGCCTGTGGGTCCTACCAGCAAAATATTGCTTTTTTGGAGATCTACCTCGTCGCTTGTATCGTTCAGCGCTATACGTTTATAATGATTATAAACCGCAACGGAAAGGGATTTTTTTGCGTTTTCCTGCCCTACGACATACTCGTCCAGTATGACGCGGATTTCCTTGGGCTTGGGTATTTTAAAATTATCGTCAAAGTTGTCCAGTTCCTCATACCCATCGTCAAGAATTTCCCAGCAAAGATCAACGCATTCATCGCAGATATAAACAT
>JAITDJ010000043.1 GCA_031282635.1 Clostridiales bacterium | reverse complement strand
CTCTCAATATTTCTTTTCTTGAGCAACTAATATTCGGTTAATATTTGAAGTCTTGTGGTTGGAGTAATACTTTAAGCTTACCACACCCTTTCATGGATTTTCAAATGCTGTTGCCCTGGGTCGGCGGTGAAAAGCATTGACACCCCGCGTTGGTATATGGTAAACTGCAAGCGGTTAAGAACCTCAAATATCCGTCGATTATCTTCTTCACTGAATTTAAAACGCGGACAATCATTTCGGGACGCGGCATTTATAAGTATTCCATATTGACAGCGCGCGCCCTCTGCCCGGAGGGCTTTTTTTTGCCCGATTAGAGTTATTGAGACGCGGTTGGTTTATATTTATTGGTTTATATTTAATCAAGCGGTTTTATGAGGACTTCAAATTCAAAGGGATGGCTTAAATGCGCGATACAGTTATCTTTGATATGGACGGCGTACTGATTGACAGTCAGCCGCTGCATTTTGACATTGATCTGAAAGTACTGCGGGCGGCAGGCGCTTCTCCCACGCAGGCGGATGCAGAGCGTCACGCAGGTATGGCTAACCGAGATCGCTGGCCTGATTATAAGCGGGAATTCGGATTAAACCTGTCTGCGGACGAACTGATAAGCCTGCATGTGGGCATACTCATGAATCTGTTTCGGGAAAGCGCGTTGGAACCGATTAAAGGCATACCTGAATTGTTAGTGATGTTGAAAGAGGCGCGTATTAAAACAGCGGTCGCTTCCTCCTCTTCAATGGATCTGATAAGCCTCATTTTGGATAAGCTGCGTATAGCGCGATATTTCGACGCTTTGGTTACCGGAGAGGATGTTAAAAATGGAAAGCCCGCCCCGGATGTGTTTTTAAAAGCGGCGGAGAAGTTTAACAGTAAGCCGGGGCAATGTATTGTAATAGAGGATTCGGCAAACGGCGTGTTAGCTGCCAAACGCGCCGGTATGCAATGTATTGCCTATAAAAACCCCGCTTCCGGCGTACAGGATCTGTCTTCGGCAGACATAGTAATAGATTCGTTCAGCCAAATCAATGGCAGCTTAGAGTGGCTTACTGACTTATGTGCGCTAAACGTCAAAAAATAACAGGGATAGAGCGTAAACAGGGAGGACATATGTACAAAAAAGTAGACGCCGACATGAACTTTGTCAAGCGAGAGCAAGAGATTTTAGCTTATTGGAAGAAGCATAAAATTTTTGAAAAGAGCGTGAAACTCCGCGAAAACGGGCCGCCTTTCACTTTTTACGACGGCCCGCCGACAGCCAATGGCAGACCTCATATCGGTCATGTGGAAACGCGCGCCATAAAAGATTTAATCCCGCGGTATCGCGCGATGAAAGGCTATAACACGCTGCGCAAAGCCGGGTGGGACACGCACGGCCTGCCTGTTGAACTGGAAGTTGAAAAGTCGCTGGGCATCAGCGGCAAGCCGGAAATCGAAAAATATGGCGTGGAGCCATTTATTCAGCAGTGTAAAGAGAGCGTGTGGAAGTATAAAGGCGAATGGGAGGACATGAGCGACCGAGTGGCGTTCTGGGCGGATATGGAAGATCCGTATGTCACATACCATAACTCCTATATCGAATCGGAATGGTGGGCTTTAAAGCGAATATGGGATAAGGGCCTGCTCTACAAGGGACATAAGATCGTTCCGTACTGTCCGCGCTGCGGTACGTCGCTGTCCAGTCATGAAGTGGCGCAGGGATATAAAAATGTAAAAGAGACTTCTGTGTTCGCTAAGTTTAGGGTTAAAGGCGAAGACGCGTTTATTCTGGCATGGACGACCACCCCGTGGACACTGCCTTCCAACGTGGCGCTGGCGGTAAACGCGGAAGAGGAATATTGCCGTGTAAAATGCGGTTCAGAAGTATATATCATGGCAAGCGCGCTGGTCGGCGGTCTGATAAAAGAGGGCCGCGATATTATCGAAACATTTCCCGGCGCGGCTTTGGAAGGTATGGAATATGAGAACCTGTTCGGTTTCTATGAAACCGATAAAAAACACTGTTATGTCGTCTGTGATGATTATGTTACGCTAACGGACGGCACGGGCGTGGTTCATATCGCTCCGGCTTTCGGAGAGGACGATTCCCGGATTGGGCTGAAATACGATTTGCCGTTGATTCAGCTGGTAAATACGCGGGGCAGGTTTACAGAGTCGGTTACGCCATGGCGCGGCATGTTTGTGAAAGAAGCCGACCCGTTGATTATTGAGTATATGAGGGAAACCGGCAAGCTGTTCCGAACAATGGACTTCGAGCACTCATACCCGTTCTGCTGGCGGTGCGACACACCGCTGATATATTATGCGCGAGACGCCTGGTTTATAAAGATGACCGCCTTGCGCGACGAATTGCTGGCCAATAACAGCATGGTAAACTGGATGCCGGATAATATTGGAACCGGGCGTTTCGGAGACTTTTTGGCGAATGTGGTCGATTGGAACTTGAGCCGCGAGCGATATTGGGGTACGCCGCTGCCGATCTGGGAATGCGGCTGCGGTCATAGGCATTTGGTAGGCTGTATCGCGGAATTAAGGGCTTTAAGCCCCGATACGCCGATGGACATTGAACTGCATAAACCGTATATTGACAGCGTGACGTTCAGCTGCCCCGAATGCGGCGGCGTTATGCGGCGTGTGCCGGAAGTTGTTGACTGCTGGTTTGATTCCGGCGCCATGCCGTTCGCTCAATGGCATTACCCTTTTGAGAATAAAGAAACGTTTGAAAGGTTTTTCCCCGCCGATTTTATTTCGGAAGCGTTGGATCAGACGCGCGGGTGGTTTTATTCGTTAATGGCAATAGGAACGCTCGTTTTCGAGACGCCGCCTTTTAAAAATTGTATTGTGATGGGATTGGTTTTAGATAAGGACGGCGTGAAGATGAGCAAGCACAAGGGAAATGTCATCGATCCATGGACTGTCCTGAATGAGCGCGGCGCGGACGCGGCGCGCTGGTATTTCTACAGTTCGAGCGCGCCGTGGCTCCCCAGCCGTTTTTACAATGAAGCGCTGAACGAGGCCCAACGCAAGTTTATGAGCACATTCTGGAATACTTACGCGTTCTATGCGCTATATGCGGAGATCGATCAGTTTAACCCGGCGAACTATATATTCGATTACTCCAAACTTTCCTTGTTGGATAAATGGGCGCTTTCGCGTCTGCATTCCTTGACGCGCGACGTCGACGGCAGTCTTGAACGTTATGAGATCACGGATTCGGCGCGTGTACTAAGCGATTTTGTGGACGAACTGAGTAACTGGTATGTGCGCCG
>JAITDJ010000236.1 GCA_031282635.1 Clostridiales bacterium | reverse complement strand
AGATTGATGAGGGCGCGTTCTTGTTCGTTTAGTTGTGTCATGGGGAACATCTCCTTCTTGTTTCTTGTGGAAATTATTCCCATTTACACGGTCTGCTATACGCCCTCGCCTTGACGCTTCTATATGGAGCGCCTTTTTTATTTCGCTGACAGTTTCTGCAACTAAAAAAATTTAAAAGGAGCTGCCGGAAAATCTGGGCGCTGTCAGTGAATGAACAAAACTTATGCACTTTCATCTTGCGGGTTATGGTTGCAGATTCGCAAAATGTACAAAATTCGTCCAGAAAAATTTTCCGGTTACAGAATGTCACCCGACAAATGTACAAAACTCAGTGCGACTTCTAAAGGCAGGTGAATAAAGGGTTTACAGGGTTTTGTATATTGACACTCAAAATATACAAAACAACAAATTGTACAAAATGGTGTGTGCGGCAAATCTACAAAACTGCCGGAGCGTAGCGATGGTGGTTTTGTAGTTTTGCCCCATGACGTTGCCTATCGTTTGACGTACTTCGTATTGCGAGCCGAACCCACTTTCTCAATCAAGCCGGATTTTAGCATTGACGCGATGACGGCTTCAACCGTCGTCGGGCTGATGTCGGGCAGGATATAGCAAACCTCGCGTTTGCTTATCGGCAGGAGACTGTTCAGCACGGTCGCCTCAATGCGCTCGCGCTTGCTCACTTTTCCGCTGTTCACGACGGCGAATCTCTTGTCAAGCTCCTTATAGCACATAAGCAGCGTAGTCACGAAGCTCTCAATAAACGGAAAGTAGCTATTCTCGCCCGTGTGCCAGCCGTCCGAACTGTCTTTTAACGCCTTGTAGTATCCGGCTTTGTTACGGTTGATCTGTTCCTCAAACGAGATATAGCGTCCCGCATCGAATCCGTTTTTGTACAGAAGCAAGAGCGACAGTAACCGCGAAATCCTGCCGTTGCCATCTGAAAACGGATGTATGCAGAGAAAGTCGAGGATAAAGCACGGAATCAGGAGCAGCCGATTAACGGCAGAGTTGTCGCGGGCGTCCATATACGCAAGAATGAGCTGCTCCATAGTTTCCGCTGTTTCATCAGCGGGAGTGGGTGCGAAACGGACGCGACGCGCACCGCTCGCGTCAACCTCCATAATCACGTTGTCGCTATCCTTGTAACGCCCGTCGCCATTAGGCGAGTACGACAGCATTAGCTCGTGCAACCGCAGAATGTCACGCTCCCGCACATTAAGTGCGGCGTAATCGGAGTGAACAAGAGCAAGCGCATCACGGTATCCGGCGATTTCCGCTTCGTTGTGGTTCAACGGAGCGGAATTTTGATTAACGATTTCGTTGATACGCTGTTCGCTCGTGACAATGCCCTCGATTTCGTTCGAGCCTTTGACGCTCTGCACTTTCGCGATACTCTCCAAGCGAGTGAAAACGTCGGGGTAACTGGATTTGAGTGCGTTCTCACGCTCTCGAAGTTCGCTGATTGCGCCAACCACGCTCACAAGTCCTGCGGGTAACAACCCGTGTTCGAGAAAAGAGTAATCAAAATATCTCATCTGCATATCTCCTTTTAATATCTGCACAAATTATAACATATTATATGCAGATAGTCAAGAGGAAAAATCAAGTATCCGCATATTTTCCTCTGGTAAATATGCAGATACTAATCAAGCGGAGGCTCACAGTGAGCTGTCGCTTTCCATTTGATGGAGGTAATCGTATGACACTACCGCAAATTCGCGCCCCTCCGTCAAGATAAAAGCATAAATCGGAGGTAATACAACACTAAAAACTAAGAAAGGAGATGTCAGCCATAACACGAATATACAATATTCACGACGATTATGTTTGGGTGTTTTTTCCGATTTTGCCCCCAGATATACAAAATAATCGTCAAATTTTTTGGCTGACTAGGTGATTGTTATCGAATTCTTCACAAGCAGCATCGAAACTTTACAAACACTTGTCATAGGGCTCGGCGCAGGCTTAAGCGTATGGGGAGTTATCAACTTGTTGGAAGGATATGGAAATGATAACCCCGGGGCCAAATCACAGGGCATGAAACAGTTCGTCGCCGGCGCAGGCGTCGCATTAGTTGGGATTTCTATAATACCTTTGCTATCTGGCCTTTTTACTGTTTAAATTGCATAGCTATATTGCTATATACGAAAGGGTATAGCTATATTATAATGAAATATATTTTAAATATTATATATTATTTGTACATATTTGTAAATAATTATTTTACGCCGAACTTGTCGGAAAAGGCATAAAATTCAAAATATGCTATAAATCGATTAAGAAACAGGAATAAATTAGGTATTACACGGGATAAGGATTTATTTAAGCCAGACAGGGACGTAAAATCCCCATCTGGCTTTTCCATTTGAATAGTTTTTCCAAAAAGGGGCGGTTTTATGGACTGGCTCTTATCCAGTATCGAAGAATGGATTAAAGATGGACTTATAGAAACCATAATCAGGATTTATCAGGATTTGTTCACAAGCATAAACGAGAAAGTCGGCGGAATTACCCTGGATGTCGGGCAATCTCCGCTAGACTGGAACCCAGGCGTATTTCAAATGATCAGGAACCTGTCTATTACAGTTGTGAACCCAATTGCAGGGATGATCCTGACCTTTGTCCTTACATACGAGCTTATAAACATGGTCATAGATAAAAACAACATGCATAACAGCGATACGTTTGAAATCTTCAAGTGGATCCTTAAAGCCTTTTGCTCAGTATATATACTTACCCACTCTTTTGACATAATCATCGGCGTATTCGGGCTGGCGCAGAATGTCGTTAATCAAAGCGCCGGGTTAGCGGCAGACACCTTGGCGCTGCAGTCAGACATCGCAGTTGACACGCTGCGAGCCTCACTCGAAGCGTCAAGTGTCTGGGACCTGCTCTTCTTGAGTTTGGAAATGAATATTGTCTGGTTGACCCTCTATGCGATTTCCATCGTCATTTTCATAATCATTTACGGACGTATGCTGGAAGTGTATTGCGTAGTAAGCGTCGCGCCGATACCGCTCTCAACAATGGCAAACCATGAGTGGAGCCAAATAGGCGCAAATTATCTGAAAGCGTTGTTTGCATTGGCTTTTCAGGCGTTTTTGATAATGATCTGCGTGATCATATATGCCGTGCTGATTAACACGATCCCTATGACGGATAACCTGCATATTGCGGTATGGAGCCGTTTGGGGTGCTCCGCGCTGCTCTGCAGGGCGCTTTTTTCAACTGGATCGCTTAGTAAATCGCTGTTCGGCGCACGTTGATGCAGACAGGCAACAAAGTCGGTAAAAAACCTTGAGTTGATGTTGACGTACATGAAAGCCGGATAATAATCGTGTATATAAGGAGGGATGTATTATAGGGCACATAGCCGCAAACCCGCCGTATATATTAATGGTTCTGGAGGATAGGGCGCCGCGTAACCCGCGTGACGACGCGCGCTTTGGGAAGCTTGTTTGCTTCAATAACGCGGCGCGCATCGGCGACGCCCATTCATATGCGGACTCTGAGACATTCCTGCGGGAGCTTATAAACCAAACAGCGGCCCCGGATGACGTTGTACAGTTTATAATCACAAATAAATCGGACGCGCTCAGGCTTCAACGCGCAGACAACGGCATATGGGGGCTGTATTCATACGACGCCTCGTTCGGGAGATGGACGGCGCTGATGTATTATGATATGCCGCCGATGGAAAACCCCGCCGGGGCTAAGGCGGGTATACTGGATGAAATGAGGGGCGGGGATATGCTGCGTTTGGCAAGCGCATACAACCTTATACTGCCCGTCTATCTTCATGAAGGCGCAAAAGAAGGCGTGACCGCCGCGCCGCCGCTTGGCGGCGCGTCTGCTGAGGCTTGGGGAAAC
Organism: Clostridiales bacterium; assembly: GCA_031282635.1. Classification (GTDB taxonomy): domain Bacteria; phylum Bacillota; class Clostridia; order Lachnospirales; family WQUN01; genus JAISZF01. Next base: position 2,597 of record JAITDJ010000236.1, on the reverse strand, counting down.
ATACAGATAGGATGGGTATATGCCTCGCATGCTGATATTCTTAAAACTTTTAATGAAAACAGTATCACCCGAAGCCTGCTTGACAGCGCGGAATCGCTGCTGCGAGGCGAGATAAGCGTCTACGACAGCTATCTTCGCGGGGATTGCTATCGTTATGTACTTTTAATAGGCACAGAAAAAGTAATCAGACAAAACGGTCTTATTGGAAGCTTTGATGATATCAAAGATGATTTAGCGGATGTTTTGCCGGAGGAATGCCGCTATTTGATAGATAGTCTCGAATATGTGGATGAAACTGCTGCTGCCGATACAAATTTCACAGTGCAGCCGAATAATAGTATGCTACCGGCCAAACAAGAGCCTGCGCCTGCTGAGGACAATGAAACAGGCGTTTCCATAGAAGCGCAGGCGGCCCCGGCCGGAAGCAGGAACAGCGGCGTATTGGGTACAGCCAGCGTCACGGTAGGCGGCATAATAATAATTAACGATTTGAGCATTGAGCGCGGTCGGAAGGGTGTAACCGTTTTAATGCCGCAGTCAAAAGACGGCGACGGTAAACCTTACGAAATATGCAGCCCTGTAACAAAGGGCATACGTGAGCGGATAGCAAAGGCTGTAGTTGAGAGTTACAACGCTGAGGCTGAGAAGCAACGGGCAAAAAAAGCGTTATCACTAAGCGAATCTGAGCGCGGCTGAATCTGCGGAAGCCGCTGCTTAAAAAAAATGAAAGGATTTTCGATTACCATGTTTATACAAGCGCCAAAGGATCTCACAAGAATCCAAAGCAAGCTTTTATTCGGGCTCACACGCAGGCAGCTTACCTGCTTTGGGATAGCGGCGCTAATCGGCGTCCCAGCATATTTCCTTACAAAGGGCGCGCTGGGTAACTCGGCAACCCTATTACTCATGATTTTTCTGATGCTGCCCTTGTTTCTTTTAGGGATGTACCAAAAAGACGGGATGCCCGCCGAAATACTGCTGAAAAACTTCGTCCACTCCACATTCGCGCGGCCGTCAAAGAGGCATTACCGTACAGAGAACCTATATGATTATTTGAGAAAAGAAGGTGACGCATATAAACTTGAGGAACAAACGCGGCAAATCAACAGGCGGGGCAAACCGGAGAAAGCCCTTGCCGGCGCGTCAAAAAGAAACCCGCGCCGTAACCTCCCCCAAAAAGGGGCAAAACGGCCTAAGTAAAAAAACTATCCGGCAAAGCGACGGGATTCTATCCGGCATAGCCGGCAAGATATTTGGGCAGCCCGGCGCGCCCCGCACCGTTCAGGAGAGCATACCATATAAAGCCATGTACCGCGACGGCATATGCTGGGTAAAAGACCGTTTGTACAGCAAAACACTGACTTTTAACGACGTGAGTTACCACCTGGCCCAAAATGAGGAACAGCTTCAGATTTTCGAGGGCTATGGGGATTTCCTGAACTTTTTTGACTCAACAATATCAGTCCAAATGTCGTTTATAAACCGGCGCGCCAATATAAAGGATCTGCGGAATTCCATTTACATGCCCGCGCGAAGCGGCAAAGACGAAGAGATCCGCCGCGAATACAGGGATATAATTAAAAACCAGTTCGCGAAGGGCAGCAACAGCTATGTCAAAAGAAAGTACATAACCGTAAGCATAGAAGCCGAAAGCCTGCCGGCGGCCAGGATGCGGCTTGAACGCATAGAAACTGACGTCGTCAGCAACTTCAAAACGCTGCTGGGCGTCACAGCCCGCGCCTTAACCGGATATGAGCGGCTGGAAACGCTTCACGGCCAGTTCCACCCCGACGGCTCGGAGAATTTAATATTCGACTGGAAGGACATAGTTCATACAGGCTTGTCGACAAAGGATTTTATCGCGCCTGCTTCATTCGATTTTTCCGGGGGCAGGCTGTTCCGCATGGATACGGATATAGGCGCCGTCTCATATTTGCAGATTATCGCCCCCGAACTCTCGGACAAAATGCTCACTGAGTTCCTGGCTTTGGATGACAATGTGACCATAACAATGCATATCCAGTCTATAGACCAGGCTGAAGCCATAAAAACAGTCAAGCGCAAACTCAGCGATATTGACAGCATGAAAATCTCCGAGCAAAAAAAAGCCGCGCGCGCCGGGTATGATATTGACGTACTGCCGTCTGACCTTGTTACATTTGGAAAAGAGGCGCAAACGCTGTTAAATGACCTGCAGAACCGTAACGAGCGCATGTTTTTGGTAACGTTCCTGATCATGAATACGGCGAAGAGGCCCAACGTATTGGATCAATCAGTCTTTGCCGCTGCGGGCATTGCCAGGAAATACAACTGTGCGCTGAAGCGTCTCGAATATTTGCAGGAACAGGGGCTGATGTCGTCGCTGATATTGGGAAATAACCAGACAGGGATAAAGCGCGGGCTGACAACCGGCAGCGTGGCTGTGTTCATCCCTTTTACCGCAACAGAGCTTTTTCAAGGCGGCGAATCGCTGTATTACGGCGTCAACGCTGTTTCTAACAACTTAATCATGGCTAATCGAAAGACGCTTCCGAACCCAAATGGCCTATACTTAGGCATACCCGGATCGGGTAAATCATTCGCGGCGAAACGTGAGA
>JAITDJ010000205.1 GCA_031282635.1 Clostridiales bacterium | reverse complement strand
TTTTCGCACTTCAAAAAAAAATTGGCCTTATCATATTTCGCTTAAAGATTTTAATGTGTTTGAAAGAAATAAAACGGGGATTTTTCTTACTCCACATTTATTCTTTTTCAAAAAATTTGGATATATAGATTCACGAAAAGCTATTATTTATTATTGCAGAATCAAGCCTGTTGATCTATTCAACCCAACAAGGGACCGGAAAAAACTTCTTAATTATTTGTTGCAAAATCCTTATGAATTTAACAAGGCGTGTAATCACAATTTATTATACTGGGATCAAACCATCCGTCTGTATTTAGGTTATCACCTGTGGCAAGCTGGCGAGCACGCTTGGCTGATAAAAGCTCTTCAAAATCTTCACTTTGACGGGTATACAGTAACTGAATCAGCCATTGGTAATATAGCTATATTTGATCCTAAAAATATCAGCATTACACATAAATTGTACATGAAAAATCATAGGGCTGAGGATATTGAATGGGATAATCCAAAGCCGGTAGCTGGAAAGCTGTACGATTATTTTTTACAGTACATAGAACCAGACGCTTTATATCAAAAAGCAAAACAATATTTCACGGGTATTCCGGCATAATTTTGGTGCGGCTATAATTAATCTTAAATTTTTTGCTTTAAAAATATGGAATCGAACCATAGTCCCGTCTATCCGCTCTTTTATTGAACGGGAATATCACCCGTCCGTTTTTATATCTAATTGCCAGTGTATTAACCGTATTTTGCGTCAGATCTCTCATCATTGGTCCGGCTGTCTAACAGTCCTCGTTGATAGACTGGGTGCAATTAATTAAATCCCGCAGTCCGAGTTTAATCTCAATCTTGCTATTTCTTTTTGGGTAAGAATCAAAAGGGCACCATATTAATTTGCGTGAGTCCCTTTTAAGGCGTAAAGTCACCGGAACCATTTCTTGCCAGTCCCCTCCGCTTAGGAATACCAAAGAATCCGGGCCAATATAGTCAATCTCAAAATTCTCCATATCGAGACCTTTCGGCCATCCATCAAGGTCTAAATGGTATCGTTTGCCATAAAAGTCTAATTTATCCTTTTCAGTATTATAGAAGACATCGTATACAGCTTTAGCAAATGCAGGATTAAACTTAATGGTTTCAATAAAACGAATCATCCGATTTAACTCCTTAGATAAACTTTGCCTTTAGATTGCCTTTACATCCATGATCATTGTATCCGTAATATTTAAATGCCGATACAATGATTTTATCTACATCGCTGGCGGCTTCCAGAAAAATAATCATTTATTTCAATGCCATGCTTTTATTAACTTTTTAGCGCCTTAATATAGTTCTCATTCTTCTCGATACATTCCTTTTTACTTTCGCCTTCACATTTTTGATACGCCTCTATCTTAGCGTAACAAGCTTCTATTACGGGGTCAATAAATAACTGCCTGCATTGTTCAATAAGTGAAATTATGTATGCATCGAAATCGGGCGTATGCAGTTCCTGCCAATTAGTATCACAATGCCATTCCACTACTTTGATATTGCGGAAAATATCGTCATGTACTCGTTTTATCCATGCTTCGTTCTTTTCCTTGCCTGAAAAAGTATGTGTAAAATGGTTTCTAGTGATGGACTCGTATAACGGATTCAATATCCGATCTACAACTGCTTCGCATACTAATTTATTGGTACTTGGTATTTCCGCCAGTACCGTTTCCCGTAGGCCGTTCAAGGCTTCACGACATTTAAGTTTGCAGGTATCGTCAATCCGTTGTATCGGAACGCCAATTGATGTATTGCCGATCTCGATGTTTCCTGCCTTGAGCTTTCCCCCGCGCCGGAAATAAAGGTGAAGCATGATTATTCCGAATATCACAACCGCCGCGATAATCGCCACATTCGCGGTGCTGCCGTTTGCCAGGTCTCCGGCTATATTGACTTCTAATGGATACATAGTAATTTCTCCTATATCGCTATGGTTTATAGGCAAACGCCGGGGTTACCGTTTCCCGCTTGTATGCGGGGATTGGGTAAACAATTTCCTCCACCAGCCAGCCCTTTTACGGTAATGGATACATAATATTTACCAGTATGTATCCCAAAAACGGTGTCTGCGCCGCTGTCGGGGCCGTTTGCCCAAGTCTGAAATTGCCGCTGTTGTACCGCATCATCACGCTTAAAGACAGGCCGGAGGCTCCGGTGTCGCTGTGATAATCTCCCGCCGTCCCGCAATAATCCACGCCGGTTACCGGGGTATACGCCGCGTTGCCCAGAGTCAAAATATCAACCTCCGCGCCGAATTTCGGAACAACAGGATTGGACGCGGCAAACGGGATATACCCGCTGATATACACGAAACCGTTCTTGGCGTACGCCCGGATGCTGTTTTTCCAAGTGCTTGGCAGCGAGAACGTATATAAGTCGTCCCTGATATAAATATCAGCGGGGCTTGTGTTTCTCAGGCTGTACTGGCCCACGATAAGAGCCGTTATACCCGCTCTGTGCGCCGCCGGGTCGCTGTTGTGCGCCGTCACCGCCGCGCCTATCGCCGCGTCCCTCGCTTCCGCTTCCGCCTCGATCTCGGTGTTAAGCTGCGCGTTTATCACTACGGCGTTGTCGTCAGCGCCGGGCTGGGCGTATAACGCGCCGTCATCGTCCCGCGAGGGAATCGAGTTAGGCTCCGGTTCCGTCCATAATTCCTGATAGCCCTGATCGCCGTTGGCCCGCTTCGCGTAAATATAGTCGCAGTCGGTAGAGCCTGTCAGTTTA
>JAITDJ010000183.1 GCA_031282635.1 Clostridiales bacterium | reverse complement strand
CATCCTCCTTTTGTTTTCGACGAACTAAGGATATATGTTATTTGGTTTTAGGGCTATTACTTTTTTTATCGTTTGTTCTCTAATATTCGACAATGTCTGCTTAACTTCAAACTTTCAAGTAATTCTACATCTACGTCAATATAAACGCCGCCATATTGACACAATACGTCTAACCGCGCATAGTCAGAAACAAATGCCCATTTCTTGGCATTGTAGGCGTCATACATGTAGCGGTTTTTTGTTATATCATAATTGTTTTCATTCCATTTTTGGTTGTATTGCTCCTTATATAAAAAATAACAAAATGCATTGAAATCAACAAATAATATAACATTGTTCTTTTGATAATGGTATTGTACAAACCTTTCAAATGAAATAAAAGGTTTAATCTTCTCATTTTCAGGCGTGGGTACGTCATCAAGCGTAAGCGATGCATTTATGACATAGTCAATACCATCCCACAAATTATAAGAGACATACCTTATGCAAAGCTTCTCTAAAGGGGTTACGTCTTCTCTGTAATAGCAAACAAGTTTTTTTTCTTTTGTGACTCGCAGTAAATCGTTTATGTTGCCATTTATAAAATGCATGGCAGACCTCTCCCTTTACGACATCAAACACCAGATAATAAAAGCGGCATTAAACATGTCTTAGAAACTGATTATGCCGCTCGCTATTTCCGACATGATACTCTGCGGAAATAACTAAGATTTTTTCCCTTGCAATTTTATCCAAGCCTAATGTATAATTAGAAACATAAAGTTTTGTACTCATTTTCTGTAGAATATATAGAAATGGCGTGATGCAGGGATTTTTAAGGATAGGGTAAAGAAACGGGAGGGTATGGTGATACTAAGAGTCCTTAAAATTGCTTCCTGTTTATTCCAAAAATCTCCTGGGGAAAAAACCTTAATTATTTCGCCAAAAAAAACTAAATTCTGTCAATCAGCGCAACAAATGTCTTATGATCGATTCCAAGCTTTCTGGCTGCTGAACGCGCTGAGATTTCATCTCTTTTCCACGCCTTATGAAGGACATAAAACTCGGCTGTTGGTTCATAGGCAGGCCGCCCAAACTTAACCCCTCTGGCCTTTGCAGCCGCGATCCCGGCTGCTTGCCTCTTACGAAGAAACGCCCGTTCGGTTTCAGCGACATAACTCATTATCGAAAGAACCAAGTCCGCCACGAATGTTCCGGTCAAATCGCGTTCCTTCTGACGCGTATCCAGTAACGGCATATCAAGGACGACAATTGCTACCTGCTTCTCTTTGGTAATAATCCTCCACTATTCGCCTATTTCCTGATAATCCCGACCCAACCTGTCAATCGCCTGGACGACAAGGACATCGTTCGGCTCCAGTACGCTAATAAGTTCCTGATAAGCTGGCCGAAGGAAATCCTTGCCAGACTGCTTATCGGTAAATATCTGATCGTCGGGAACACCGAATTCCTGCATTGCTATAACCTGCCGATCCTCCTTCTGCAGCAATGTCGAGACTCTCACATAACCGAAAATTCTGCTGTCTTGCATTTCTGATCCGCCTCCCATATTAATTGCGAACGTACGCAATCCAATTTAGCAGAGCGGCTCATGACACACCACTTAATCCCTGTTATTTCCTTTTTGATATTTTGCTTGAATTGGTGTCCTTGCCTTCACGTATGCTTCGCTACATACAATTGCTTGTACGCATGCACGAGTATCATCCGGAGTCGGATACATAGGATATTGGGCTCCCATACCGCTCCCAACAGCACCAACACCTGCCGGGCATATCCCGGCGAAGTACGCCGCGGTGTTTTCCTACTACAGATATTTTACGCGGCGTTTCGAGTCACAAAGCGGACTTCCACCGCCAAGCTGTTGCCCATGCCGGGCGCACAACAAAAGCGCCCGTTCTCGCGGGCGGGCGCTTTTGTTTGGGCTTCGGGCCAAGTTGGCCCGAAAGTCCGGCCCGAAACGAGCAAAAAATATTGAAAGAAATTCTTTTTTCCGGAATACTTCCATTGGTGATAAAAATGGCGAAAAAAAACTTGTCGTTTTGCAAACGGATATTTCCGTCCTTACCGTTGAGGATAAGGACTATATTTCCCTGACCGATATGCTCAAAGCCAAGGATGGGGATTTTTTCATTTCCGACTGGTTGCGAAACCGCAATACGGTTGAGTTCCTCGGCATCTGGAAGCAAATTCACAATCCCGCTTTTAATTATGGCGAATTCGCCATAATTAAAAGCAACGCCGGACTGAACAGCTATAAAATCAGCGCCAAGCAGCGTCAAGGAATGGGTTGAAAAAACAAACGCCGTCGGCCTCAGAGCGTCCGCCGGGCGATATGGCAGCGCCTATGCCTACAAAGACATTGCCTTTGAATTCGGCATGTGGATCAGCCCCGAATTTAAGATTTATCTGATCAAGGAATTTGAGCGGCTGAAAGACGAGGAACACAGGCAACTGGGGTGGGACATCAAGCGTAATCTCACGAAAATCAATTATCGCATCCATACCGACGCCATCAAAGAAAATCTAATCCAAACCGGCCCCGCGAATCCGCACGGTTGCGGACTTTTTCCGGAGCCTAATCGTAACATATCCCTCTGCCCGCGTCCCGTTTCCGTTGCATACACGCACGGCTCTTCTTGCGGTTGCCCGCCTTTTGACAGGCCGCCGAGCAATACGATTGTCTGCCGGACACGGGAAACGCCTTGCCGCAGGCGGCGCATGGCCTTGTTTCCACGATGGGGGCCGCGCCTCCGAGAAGCGCGGCCTCCAAAACGCGGTCAATCGGCAGGACGGCCTCGCGGAAATACTTGCAGTACGCACCCGTCCACCATTTGCCGAGCACATAACAGGGGCCGTCGAGGGGCGGGCAGCCGGATTCGCCGTCGTGGTTCGCGCACTCGGAAGCGACCAGTATGCGGATTGCCGCCCGTTCCGCACGGGTCAGTTCGCGGGGTTCCAGGCCCGCACTCACGCCCCGCCCACTTCGGGCTAAGTTGGCCCGAAGCGAGGAACGCGGGGCGAACGCAATCGGCGCACTCCCGGCCAAGCCAGTAAGGGCATTTCCGGCAGCCTTTCGGCGGCGCCTTTACCCGGCGCTCCCGCTGTTTCTCGTAGGGCGGGCGGTTCATCATCCGTTCAAAGGGGCTGTCGGTGAAGTTCATTTGCGGACATCGCCTTGAAAAAGAACGTGTGAATACAATCGCGCTGCGCGAGGTCGTGATAAACGCAATCGTTCACAACGACTACACAAAAGGCTTTCCGCTCATTGAGATTTTCACGGACAGGATCGTGGTTACGTCTTGCGGCGGTTTGGTGGAAGGACTCAGCGAAGCGGATTTTTTCAAATGCCGCTCAATGCCGCGAAACCGCGAACTTATGCGCGTATTCCGCGATATGGAACTTGTGGAGCAAATAGGGTCGGGAATGAGCCGCATCCTTAAAGCCTATGACTGTTCGATTTTTGAGCTGACGCCGAGTTTTACCGTGGTGACGTTTCCATTTGAGCAGGCGTTTATCCCGTCAAATGACAAGATAATTGGCAAGATAAGCGAAAAGACAAGAATGACGCTCGACGTGGTTAAGGAAAATCCGACCGCGACGATTCCGGCGCTTTCCGCACTCACGGGCAAATCGCAAAGCACAATTTCCCGCGAGCTGAAAGAATATCAGGCGGCGGGGCTTCTGCGGCCGCGAGGGCGCGAGAAAAAAGGGGCGGTGGGTGGTCGTATGAATGTCACGGATAAGGCGGGGGGGGGGGGGCGGCTTGACCATTTTAATACTCGAAGATGACGCCGCGCTGTGCAACGGGATTAAACTGACGCTCGCCGCCGATGATCGGCAATTTGAGCCTTGTCATAACATCAGTGAGGCAAAGGCGGCGCTGCGAGACGGCTCGCCGGATTTGTTCATACTGGACATAAACCTGCCTGACGGTTCCGGGCTTGAATTTTGCGCGGAACTGCGCTCGACGGGCTATGCCGCGCCCGTCCTTATGCTTACAGCCAACGACACGGAATTGGATATGGTGGCAGGCTTGGAGCGCGGCGCGGACGATTACGTCACCAAGCCGTTTTCCCTCGCCGTACTCCGGGCAAGGGTTGACGCGCTTTTAAGGCGAGGAACGTATAACGGCGGGAAAGCCGAAGTCGGTGGTTTCGTCTTTGACTTTGAAACCCTGCGGTTCGAGAAAAACGGGCAGACAGTGGAGTTGTCAAAAACAGAAGCGCGGCTTTTGCAGATTCTTTTTGCAAACAAGGGGCAAACGCTGGCGCGGGAGCGGCTGCTTGAACTGATATGGCCGGACGGGACGGTAGAGAAGTTGAAGCAGTACCGCCAAATCGTGATACACGACGCGGTTACGGGAAAAATCAAAGTAACGGAGGGATAAGCTATGGCGATAAACACAACCGAGCGCACATTTGAGCAGGAAATCGAATGGTGGCTCACCGAGGGCGCGGTCAAGGCTGACCGCTATAAAAAAGGCAATCCCGCCGACTACGACCGCGAACTGGCAATGGACAAAGGCGCGGTTTTGGCGTTCATCAAAGACACTCAGCCCGACATCTGGCAGGGGCTTTGCAAGCGGCATGGCTCGGAAGCCGCTGCCGAAGCAGAGTTTTTCAAGCGCCTGAATTCGGAATTGAACTCGCGGGGCATGATTGACGTGCTTCGCCACGGCGTGGTCGACCTTGGCATCTCCGTGCGGCTCGCCTACTTCAAACCGGGCAGCGGCATGAACCAGAGTCTTGCGGCTCTCTATGGCAGGAATGTCCTGCAGATAACGCGGCAGATCAAATACAGCCTGCAAAACGAGAACTCCATCGACACGGTTATCTTCCTGAACGGACTACCGATTATCACCATTGAACTCAAGAACCCACTCACGGGTCAGACATATAAAAACGCCATCTCGCAATACGAGAACGACCGCAATCCGCGGGAACTGCTGCTCTCTTTTAAGAAGCGGGCTATCGTGCATTTTGCCGTGGATACCGAACAAGTCTGGATGACAACGTGGCTTCGTAAACTCGACACGGCCTTTATCCCATTTAACAAGGGTACCGAAGACCACGGAGCGGGCAACTCCATCGCGTCGGGCGGCGACTACCGCACTGCCTATTTATGGAAAGAAGTTCTGCAAAAGGACAGCATTCTTGATATTCTTCACCGCTTTGTGCAGGTCTCCAAAGACGACAAAGGCAAGGAAAAGCTGATATTCCCGCGCTATCACCAATTGGACGCCGTCCGCAAAATCGTCGCGGATGTTTACGGGAGCGGTTCGGGCAAAAACTACCTGATTCAGCATTCAGCGGGCTCGGGCAAATCGAACTCCATCGCTTGGCTTGCCCACCACTTGGCAAACCTCCACGACGCGAGCAATGAGGTGATATTCCACAGCATCATTGTCATCACCGACCGCCGTGTCCTCGACAAACAGCTTCAGCACGACATCTACAACATGGAGCATAAGCCGGGCGTGGTCGTCCTTGTGGATAAGAACTCCAAGCTGCTCACAACCGCTCTGAACAACGGCGACAAAATCATCGTCTGCACTTTGCAGAAGTTCCCGTTTGTGGATGTGCAAAAGGTATCGACCACGGGTAGGCGGTTCGCCATCATCGTGGACGAGGCGCACTCATCCCAGACGGGCGACGCCAGCAAGCGCATGAAGGAGATACTCGCAGACATCTCTCTGCAGGGTGATGAAGCCATCGAAAAGAAACTGCATGAGTTTGCCGTTGAGGAAGCTAAAGCCGAAGCTGAGGAGAAGGACATCGACGAGGTTATCGCCGACGAAATGGCGGCGCACGGTCATCAGCCCAACCTCTCGTTCTTTGCCTTCACCGCTACACCGAAGCAAAAGACTCTTGAAATCTTCGGGCAGAGGACAGCGGCGGGCAAGCCGGAGCCGTTCCACCTCTACAGCATGAGGCAGGCTATCGAAGAGGGCTTTATATTCAATGTCCTCGAAAACTATACGACATACGAAACCTACTTCCAAATCGGAAAGAAAATCGCCGATGACCCTGTATACGGAAAGAATCTGGCGAACAAGGCTCTCGGTAAATATATGAGTCTCCACCCGCACAATCTCGCCCAGAAAGCCGAGGTCATCATTGAGCATTTCCGCAGCCAAGTGCAGCACCGCATCGGCGGCCAAGCAAAGGCGATGCTCGTGACGGGTTCGCGTCTCCACGCCGTGCGCTACTTCTTTGAGCTCCAAAGGTATATCAAAAAGATGTACTACAATTTGGGCATCTTGGTGGCGTTCTCCGGCACGGTCAAAGACAATGTGGATGGCGAAATAAAAGAGTACACGGAATCCAAACTGAACAAGTTTCCTGACAGCGAGACCGTGGGGAAGTCCGACTCCGTCGAATACCACATTCTGATCGTCGCCGAGAAGTACCAGACCGGCTTTGACCAGCCGCTCCTACATACGATGTATGCGGATAAGAAGCTGACAGGCATCAAGGCGGTTCAAACACTCTCCCGCGTAAACCGCTCGTGCCGGGCTAAGACCGAGACCTTTATCTTGGACTTCGTCAACTCCCGCGAGGACATTGAGAAGGCCTTCCAAGACTACTATCAGGCAACATGCGTGGCTGAAACCACCGACCCGAACGTCATCTACGACATCAAGAATGTCCTTGACAGCTTCATGCTCTACACAGACACCGAAATCGACAACTTCGCCAAGGTGTTCTTTAAGGAGAGCAAGAATCAGGGCAACATCGACTTAGCGAAGCTGAACGGGCACATCGACCCTGCCATCGACCGTTACAATGCACTGACCGTGGAACAGGACAAAATGGACTTCAAAGGCGCGCTTGCAAAGTTCATCCGCCTGTACGCATTCCTTACGCACATTATCAACCTCGGCGACGAGAAGCTGCACAAATTCCACGCCTACGCCAAGTGTCTGCTCCGCAAGCTGCCAAAGGATGACACGGAGCGCACTCCCGACATTGGCAGCGACGTTATGCTCCAGTATTATCGGGTTCAGAAAGTGTCCGAGGGCGCTATCGTTCTGACAAACGAGGACGGGCTTTTGAAAAGCAAGACCTCCGGCACGGGGCTTCCGCTTGAGGATGAGAAGGAGAACCTCTCCGCCATCATCCAAAGCTTGAACGAGCGGCTCGGTACGAACTTCACTGAAATGGATAAGGTTCTGGAGCAGTTCGTACAGGATATGGCGGGCAACCAAGAAATGGTGCTGCGCTCCAAGAACCCACTCGACCTCTTCAAAATCATCTACGACAACACCATTATGGACGTTGTTCTGGGGCTAATGGCAAAGAACCAAGAGTTCTGCGAGAAGTACCTTGAGGACGAGGAGTTACGGCGCGAAGTCGACAAGATATTGCTACCGCTTGTACATGAGCGGCTATCGAAAATGGCTGATGACAAACAACTTCGTATATATACCAATGAGGAAGAGGAATTGCTCATGGCTGCTGATGATGCGGCGCCCTCATACAAACGAACGAGCAGTTCTTCCGTTCAGAAAGAATGAGGAATATCAGTATGCAAAACAAGCAAGATTTGCCTCGCGAAAAACTGAACAAAAAGGGTGCAGAGGCTCTAACTGACATTGAGCTGCTTCAAGCGGTGATTGGCAGCGGCGGCAAAGGCAATGACTTCAAGCAGATTGCACTTGGCGCAGGTTTATCCGAAGAAGATTTCAATAAAATTTAATCAAAACAATTTAATCAAAACAAAAAAAGGCGCTGAAACAATCACCCTATCTTGTATGGTTCCGCTTGTATGTGTATCATAATTTCCGTACCGGAGAAGGGGAGGTTCGAACTCCCGCACCGGTCACCCGGCCTACACCCTTAGCAGGGGCGCCTCTTCAGCCAACTTGAGTACTTCTCCAAGTGCCCTCCACGCTGCCTGTCGGATTTACCCGCCCGGCAGAACACATTATATTAAAGCTTGTCGCGCTTGTCAACCGTTTTTTGAGACTTTTATTTTTTGAGACTTTTCCACCAAAATCAAACTGCCGTACGCGCCGACTGTAACAGCCATCATGCCGTCAACGACGTCATAAACGCCGCCGTCAAGCATCCATTTGCCTTCCGACGAGGAAATCAGCGCTTCCATTTTTGAATCCAGCGCGCATTCCATCTTCCATACCGGTATGCTCATAGTTTTCTCAATACTGTTATTATTCAATATAACGGCCATATGATCTTCATCATTCCACCGCCCATAAGATATTATGCCCTGATCGTTATACAGGAACATTACGGAGCCGGTACGCAGCATAGGATGCGTTTTCCTTACTTTAATACAAGCTCTATGGAAATCTTGTATGGTTTTATTTTCTCTGCCCCAAGGATATGGCCTGCGATTGTCAGGGTCGGTCCACCCTGACAAGCCAGCCTCATCGCCATAGTATATGGTAGGGTTTCCGGGCCAGGACATCTGGAAGGCGACCGCTTCCAGCATAATGCCTATATTAACATTCTTTTCGGCGGCGTCCGGACCCATAGTATGCAGTCGTCCTACCGTCATATTGGTTCGCGTCAGAAATCGCGAATGATCGTGGTTGCTCAGTTCATTCATCGCCATTTGCAGCGCGTGGACGTTCATACGCGCCATATAATACCGCATGGATCCCTCAAAGGCCATCGCGTTGCAGAGTTTACTGTGCTCAAAGGCTTCGCTGTGTTTTTCCATGCCGGTTAAAAACCAAGTGATGGGCTCCATGAACGCGTCATAATTCATAACGGTATCCCACTCGTCGCCTTGAAGCCAATTCTTCGGATCGCCGTAATGCTCAGCCAAAATGATAGCGTTGGGGTTGGCTTCTTTTACGGCCTTTCGGAAATCCCTCCAGAATTTATGATTATATGCCTCGCTGCTCCCTAAATCGGCGGCGACGTCCAACCGCCAGCCGTCGGCGTTATACGGCGGGGATACCCACTTTTTAGCTATATTCATGATATAATTATATAATTCCGGCGAAGCCTCATAATTGAGCTTAGGATGGTTGTCAAACCCCCACCAGCTGTCATAACAGTCATTGTTTGGCCAGTTGGAATCATACCATTTGAAATAGTTATGGTAAGGGCTGTTTTCTTCTCGGTAAGCGCCCGGCGGATAACCCTTGCCTGAATAAAAATTCTCTTTATCCAACCATTTATTGAACGCGCCGCAATGGTTAAATACTCCGTCTATAATCACCTTTATCCCCTGCTGATGCGCAAGCTCAACCAAACGCGCGAACAACCGGTTGCTGGCGATCAGGTTGACTGGATCAGTGGTTCTGGCGATATACATAGTGGCGTAGCGGTTATGAAATTTTTCGTATCTTAAGGGTTCCCCTCCGTCTTTTACAATAACCGCGATATGCGGATCAACGTATTCGTAATCCTGCGCGTCATATTTATGGTTGCTGGGCGAAACAAAAATCGGATTCAGATACAGGGCCTCGACGCCTAAATCGCGTAAATACCCCAGTTTCTCTATTATGCCCTGCAGATCGCCTCCGTAGAAATTACAAAAATCCTCCATGGGTACGGGCTGATTCCAAACAGACGGATGCCTGGCCGCCTTGCCCAGATAGGCGTATTCATTATTTACAACATCATTAACGCGGCAGCCGTTTTTGAACCTGTCTATATATATCTGATACATTACCGCGCCTTTTGCCCAGTCAGGCGTGATAAAATCCGGTATAAGCATGAAATTATACGTGTCGTCCAATTCCGGGTACAGCCCCAGTTTGTTAAAATAATATACGCGCTCCTGTTTGATTACCGTAAAATAGTATGAGAGCCTTTCCGCGAGAACCTCCGCGACATACCAGTCGAAAAAGCCTTCCGAATGCATTTTTCGCATAGTAATGGGCGCCGGTTCAGCGTTTTGCCGACAAATATATAAAAACGCGCCATCCACGTTACCATGTTCGGTCCGCAGGCGGATTGTGACAGTCTCACCTGATTCAGGCTCTGACGGCGATACAAAATTTTCGCTCTCGTCACTGAAAACAGCCTCTAAATTTATATAACCGCGTTGATTGTAAGCATATCGGATCTTCCTTATCAGCGTATCGTTCATACGAATTGGCGCAGGAAACACCGCCTCTCGCGGACGGGGAAAAAATGCGCGCGTCCTCCCTCTTAATTCTTATTGATTAGTCTTCTGCCGAAACTCAATAATTTTTGTTATAATAACACACGCTTGCGATCGAGTAGAAAATACTTTGGGGCTAAATCTGCCGTTTCTCATGCCTGATATTACCATATTTTCAGATAGCGCGTCAACCGCATTTTTTAATCGGCAGTCTGATCGATGCCGCTGAACGCGTCCGAACTTCCGAAAGCCGAATACTGCCCCGGCTTGGCCACAATATTTTTATATACTTTACATATTCACTCTTTAATATTATCCAAGCTTTTCTTTTCAAGCCGGAAATGCTATATTAAATGTATATTTAT
Source organism: Clostridiales bacterium (assembly GCA_031282635.1). Taxonomy (GTDB): domain Bacteria; phylum Bacillota; class Clostridia; order Lachnospirales; family WQUN01; genus JAISZF01. Next base: position 3,380 of record JAITDJ010000183.1, on the reverse strand, counting down.
AAAGAGGAGGATATGCTTGGCTAAACTCAGCTTATGCGGCGAATGGCAGCTGTCTTATAACAACGCCGGCGTCCGTGAGACCCTACCTGCGATTGTTCCCGGTTCAGTTTATTCCGACTTGCTGGCCGCCGGCCGGATGGACGACCCTTATTACCGCGACAATGAACTGGCTGCCTTGAAGCTCATGGAAAATGATTATACCTACTCTCGCGGTTTTGAACTGCCGCATGAATTCAGCGGCGTCGGTAAACTCCGTCTGGTCTGCGAAGGGTTGGACACTATCGCGGACATTACGCTGAACGGCAAGACCGTCGGATACGCGGACAACATGCACAGACGCTGGTTATTCGATATTAAAGACATTGTGACGCCGGGCGTCAACAACATTGAAATAACGCTGCGTTCCCCTACTGTATACATTAAAAATCAGGACGCCGCGTGTTTCGCCGACGGTTCAAGCGACGCTATGCGCGGTTTTCCCCACATACGCAAGGCGCACTGTATGTTTGGCTGGGATTGGGGCGCACGCCTGCCCGACGCTGGAATTTGGAAAGAAATTTTCATTGAGCACACGCCGATTGCCCGCGTTGAAAACGTGTTAATTCTTCAGCGTCATGAAGAGGGGCGGGTGTTTTTGGAAATAAAGCCGGAGATAACGAATGTATCCGGAGCGGAATTAACATTTAAAGCCGAAGCGGTAAGCCCCGGCAAAGAGACGTATTCTGTTGAATTCGAGGGAGAAACGGGGGGCTTGGTTATTACCGACCCCGAACTCTGGTATCCCAATGGCTACGGGGCGCAGCCGCTGTATGAAATAAAAGTCAGCCTATGCTCAGGGAACTACATTATAGATACCTGGCAAAAACGCGTCGGTCTGCGCACGCTTATCGTAAAACGAGAAAGGGATCAATGGGGTGAAAGTTTCGAGTTAAATGTGAACGGCATATCTATATTCGCAATGGGGGCCGATTATATACCGGAAGAACATATACTGCCTCGGCAGACGGCCGAACGCACGCGCGTTTTATTGGAGGACTGCGTGCGTTCCCACATGAACAGCATACGCGTCTGGGGCGGCGCGTTTTATCCGTTTGACTATTTTTATGATATCTGCGATGAATTGGGCCTTGTCGTCTGGGAAGATTTTATGTTTGCCTGCGCGATAATAGAATTGACTCCGGCCATGAAAGAAAATATAAAACTGGAAATAATCGACAATATCAAACGTCTGCGCCATCATGCCTCACTCGGATTATTCTGCGGCAATAATGAAATGGAATGGCAGATAGGTTTTAAAGGATGGGATTTTACGCCTAAGCAATACGGCGATTATTTTCGTATGTATGAGGCTATGTTCCCGGAACTGGCCGCCGAGTACGCGCCGCAGACGTTCTATTGGCCCGCGTCGCCGTCTTCAGGCGGCAGTTTTGACGATCCCAACGACGAAAACCGCGGCGATGTGCATTACTGGGATGTGTGGCACGGAAGCAAGCCTTTTACGGCGTACCGTGATTTTTATTTCCGGTTTGTGTCTGAATTCGGGTTCCAGTCTTTCCCTGACATCAAGACCATAAAATCCTTCACACTGCCGGAGGATCGCAACGTGTTCTCATATATAATGGAGAAGCATCAACGCAGCGCTTCGGCAAACGGCTCTATATTAAAATACCTGGGTCAGACGTTTCTGTATCCGTCCGATTTCACTGCATTGATATACGCGTCGCAGTTGCTGCAGGCCGAGGCCATCAAGTACGGCGTGGAGCACTTCCGACGCAACCGAGGCCGCTGCATGGGTACAATTTATTGGCAGCTCAATGATTGCTGGCCTGTCGCCTCCTGGGCCTCTATAGATTATTTCGGCCGCTGGAAAGCCTTGCACTATTATGCCAAACGTTTTTTCGCTCCGGTACTGCTTTCAGCGAAAGAAGAAGGCTTCCTGACGCAAGGCGCGAATATAAATCGGGAACCGTTTGAATATGAAAAAAGCGTGGCATTGTCTGTAGCCAATGAGACGCAGCAAACACTAAGCGTCGTAGTTAAATGGGCGCTTCGGACGCCTGACTCGGTTATAGCGGATAAAGGTTCACGAGAAGTAACTGTAAACCCGCTGTCCAGCGTTTGGCTGGAAAAGACGGATTTTGCCGCAGCGGACATGTACGGGCATTATGTCAGCTTTGAATTGATACTTAATAACGAGGCGGTGTCCGAAGGCACAGTACTGTTCTGCCCTCCCAAACACTTCCGGTTTGCGGATCCCAGGCTGAACGCGCGGGTTTCCGGTGATATAATCACCGTAAGCGCCGAAGCGTACGCCAAATCGGTGGAGATTTACAGCGACAGCGAAGATTTCCTGCTCAGCGATAATTTTTTTGATATGAACGCCGGGGAAAAAACCGTTATGGTGCTGCGAGGAAAGGCGGAAGACGTACGTGTAAGAAGCGTGTATGACATCAGGTAATGCGGAAATGAACAGCCCCGCGCGTCAGCGTAGTGGGTATTGTTCCCGTTTTTATCCGTTGATCGATCGCGTCTCCGGTTTCGGCCCCGGGCGCGCTTAGCCTAAACCCGGTTATATAGGAAAACGCTTTGAGAACCGGATACCCGCCATTTTCATCGCCGTGCGCGTCCGTCCAGGCGTCGCCCAGATCCGCCGCCTTGGTTTTAAGCGTTTCGCTTGTGTCCATCACCGGCGCTGGGGTCTGCGTTCCATACCCGACCGCCTTCTCCGCGCTGCCCTCAAGCCAGAAACATGGCGTACCGACCGCGGAAGATGAGGTTTTGTATCCTATCAGGCTTCCGGCGTAAGACGTCTCGCCGGACACAGCGCCGGTGTTGTAGCTGCTTTTGATGTATGACCCCGCATTGCCCACAACGCCGCCTATTCTGTCCGCGCCGGAGACCATGCCCGAATTGAAGCAGTTTTGCAGGCTGCCGCTGGAACCGGCCACGCCGCCGGCATATTAATTCCCCGTGACATCATGCCCGGCGTTAAAGCAGCTGTCCGTCAGGCCCGTTACTCTCCCTGCTATGCCGCCGGTTTTGAGATATGATGTATAAGATATGATGTATAATAATTTCAAGGCGGTGAAACAAATAAATGAGTTTTGCCCGACATGATACAAGTTTAAAAAAAAAATAAAAAATATAAAAAAAGGTGTTGACTTTCGAATAATCCCGTGATATCATAATTTTCGCCGCTGAAAATGTTTTTTTGTAATAATTGGATAGTAAACTGTATAAACTATTAGTTAAGCGGTGTATTACTGAGCATTGAAAACTAAATAATTACGAAAAACCAAAACCCAAAAGGATCCATAAAAAAAGGCTTCCAAAAGGAAGTTTCCAAACGGAAGTCGAAAACGAATGGAAGCAAGAAGGAA
>JAITDJ010000170.1 GCA_031282635.1 Clostridiales bacterium | reverse complement strand
GTATATCCTTTTGATCGGGGTTCATTATAAAAAAAAGTTTCTCTTGTTCCTCTATGAGGCGCTGCGCGATATCGCCGCCGCCTGCGGCTGTCAAAATATCCACGCGCGGCGTTTCCTCCGCCCGCTCCAGGTCTACTACCGAAAATGATTGTGAAACGCCCGCGTCCTCCAGTATCCTGTGCAGACAGCGCGCCGTTTCATGACTTTGCCCCCCTGTTACGCCGATAACAGCCATTAGCGTTCCTCCCTCGTTCATGGTTTTTTGTACACATAACCGCGTAAGGAACTTTGCGCGCGCGGCCAGCGCGAGACGCTTTGTTCACGGAAGAACCTTTAAGTCCTGTTGTTCTATTTTCCGACGTACAAGGTATTAATATGTCAGTGAATTTTTACCACGTGTAAGCGACACGTTTTACCGCTGTTTCCCGGACGGTTCGGTAATAAATGAGACTGGCAAATTTAGGTGTTGATAACTATTTGGTTTTTTTTATTATTTCACGGTGGTACAATATTTGGTACGAAAGATTTTGGGGGGACAAGCAATGGAATTGGACGGTAAAATCTATCGGCTTTATACAACAGGGCTGATCAATTCCGACAAAAGCGTATATGAACTATTTCAATGGAAGAAGGTAGACGTAAAACTTACCAATTATTCCTCCGGCGCAGTTTTAACCGACATGAGAGATTTAGAATTTCCCGAGGATTATTCACAAAGCGCCTGCGATATAATAGCCAGCAAATTTTTTCGGAAAAAAGGCGTGCCGAATGATCGCGGATATGAGTACTCCATGAAGCAGCTCGTCCATCGCATGGTCAGTTTTTGGACGGACGCTCTGTATGACGAGGTTATCGTCTCCAGAGAACAGAAGCATGTCCTCTATGATGAACTGGCGTATATGATGCTGGCGCAAATATGGGCGCCTAACAGCCCGCAGTTCTTTAACACGGGGTTGAATCTGGCATACGGCATAAAAGGGAATCCGCAGGGGCACTTCTATTATGATGAAGACAACGAAGCCGTCGCCGGGTCTTCTGACGCTTATACGCGTACACAGGGTTCAGCGTGTTTTATTCTGCGCGTTGAGGATTCCCTGATAGGTAAAAAGTCCCTTACGGATCAATTGACCACTGAAACGCTGCTGTTTAAATATGGTTCGGGCGTCGGCGCCAATTGGTCGGCTATCCGGGCCAAAAACGAGACGCTGTCCGGAGGAGGCAAATCTTCCGGCTTGTTGAGTTTCCTTAAAGTGTCCGACCGCAACGCCGGAGCAATAAAGTCGGGCGGAACCACACGCCGCGCGGCCAAAATGAACATCCTTAACTTGGATCATCCGGAGATAATGGACTTTATTTCATGGAAATCACATGAAGAAGACAAGGTCGCCGCGCTTGGTAAAATGGGGTATTCCATAGATATAGACGGGGAAGCGTATGAAACCGTATCCGGGCAGAACGCCAACAATTCCATCCGAGTGCCTGATTCATTTATGAAATTGCTGGATCAGCCGGAAGCCGCCTGGAAGACTGTCGGCCGCGTGGATAAAAACGCGGAAAAAACGATCCACGTCTCCGAAATATGGGATAAGACGGCGTATGCCGCTTGGCGGTGCGGCGATCCGGGCGTTCAATTCGATGATACAATAAACGCCTGGCATACATGCCCATACGGGGAGGATGGGGAGTTAAGCGCGGGCAACCGGATAAACGCGTCTAATCCATGTTCCGAGTATATGTTTTTAGATGATACCGCATGTAATCTGGCCAGCGTCAATATTTTAAAATTTTATGACATGGATATGGATACATTTGATATAGACGCGTACCTGCATGCTGTCTGCCTGATACAGATGGCGCTGGAAGCCACAATACACTGGGGGCAGTTTCCCACAGAGGATATTGCCCGGCGTTCATACCTGTTCCGCGCGACCGGGCTGGGTCTTACAAACCTGGGCGCGTTGTTCATGTGCATGGGGCTGCCATACGATTCCGACGGCGCGCGTAATATTGGCGCCGCTTTGTGCAGCCTGATGACAGGATATTCTTACTACACATCCGCGCTTATGGCTGAAAAGGTAGGTCCGTTCCCCTGTTATGACATAAACCGGGACGCCATGAAGCGCGTTATCCGCAATCACGCCCGGGCGGCTTCACGCAAAGTATATGACACGGATTTTGAGGATCTGCCATACATACCGGCGTGTATAGATCACAGCCTGATAGAATCCTTGGGCAATATTACGGAGATACTGCGCGGGGTATGGTCCGACGCAATCAACGCGGGGGAGGAATTTGGGTACCGCAACGCGCAGGTTACTGTTTTGGCGCCTACAGGAACTATAGCGTTCGCTATGGACTGCTCGTCCACTTCTTCAGAGCCGTTTTTCAGTCATGTAGCGTATAAAAAGCTGGTGGGCGGCAATTATATGGTCATCGTCAACCCGGTTATATCAATGGCGCTGCGCCGGCTGGGGTACAATGAAAGCCAAATTGCGTCAATAACCGGATATGTGACGCGCAAAGACGACAAAGGCGTCATTCTGGACGGTAAAATCGAAGATGCGCCGCAGCTTAAGCCGGAGCATTATGCGGTATTCGATACGGCCAGCAAATGCGGTTCCGGCGCCCGCGTCATTGCCCCGGAAGGGCATGTAAAGATGATGGGGGCGCTGACGCCGCATATAACGGGCGCTATCAGCAAGACTGTCAATCTGCCCAGAGAGGCCGTCATTGACGACGTTAAGCGCATCTATAAGCTTTCATGGGAATTGGGCGTAAAGGCTATCGCGCTGTACCGTGACGGCTGTAAAATGTCGCAGCCGCTTAACACGCGCGCGGCGGGGCAAAAGGAAAAGTCTCTGACAGAGTATACATATCAAGAGCTTATCGACTATATCAACGCCGCAAAACCTGTGTATGAGCCGCGGCGTGTTAAACCTTCAGGCATCCGGAGGGCCAGGGTGCACGAGGCCGCCATTAACGGGCTGAAATTATATATAACCACGTCGTTCTATGAAGACGGCCGGCTGGGTGAGATCTATGTATCGTCGGGCCGCCAGGGTTCACTGACCAAGGGGCTTCTGGACAGCATGTCCACCACTATTTCCGAGATGCTTCAGTACGGCGTGCCCGCGGTGGATATCGCGAAAATGTACCGCGGCCAGAAATATGAGCCCAGCGGCATTGTTACCGGGCATCCGTATATTAAATTCGTCGATTCGATCTCCGATCTCATCAGTAAGATTATAGACATTGAAATGGGTGATTACCGCTATTGCCAGATTAAGCCTGAAGGATACGCGGAGTTAACGCCTGAAGCCCGTTGGAAAGAGGTTTCCCGCCTCCGTTACAACGACGGCGATTATATTCAGGGCGAGTTGTGCCCGAACTGCAAGAGCAGCAAGATGGTTAAGAACGGAACATGTAAGGTTTGCACCGAGTGCGGTACTACTACGGGGTGCAGCTGAAAAATCGAAAGGGTGATAACATGGGCATATTAGACAGCGCTTTTTTTAGAGGGTTTATTAAACTTACAGAAGATGGAACCCGGATGGGCTGGCATGAGCGCAACGGCGGAAACCTGTCTTATCGGATTGCGCCGGAGGAAATTAAAGAAGTCGGCGGGGAGCTGCGCTCAGGCGGCGAATGGAAACCCATTGGGCGCGTACTGCCGGACCTGGCCGGAGAATTTTTTTTGGTTACGGGAACAGGCAAATATTTTCGCAATGTTACTCTGGACCCCGAAGACAATATAACGATTGCGGAGCTGGACTCAAAGGGAGTGCATTATCGTCCGCGATGGGGTTTGTCACGCGGCGGGGCGCCTACCAGCGAATTCTCTTCGCATCTGGCGTGCCATGCGGCTAAGAAACGCGAAAGCGGCGGCAGAAGCCGCGTCGTGTACCACGCGCACCCTGGGAACATCATAGCTATGACATTCGTCCTCCCGCTGTCCGACCGGGTATTTACGCGCGAACTCTGGCAGATTATATCTGAATGCGCTATTGTGTTCTCCAAAGGGGTAGGGGTTACGGAGTGGATGGTTCCGGGCAGTAAGGAAATGGCTGACGCTACGGCGCGTAAAATAGAACAGTTTGACGCGGTAATATGGCCGCACCATGGTATGTTTGCGACCGGTGAAACGTTTGATGAATCATTCGGGCTTATGCATACAATAGAAAAAGCGGCGGAGATTTGGATCAAAATTAAGTCCACAGGCATGCTCGTACGCCAAACCATTACAACCGACAATTTAAAAGCACTGGAACAAGCGTTTCCGATACAATTGCCTGAACATTTTCTGAGCGGAGAATGATAATATGCGGTACTTCTGCGCTATAGACATAGGCGCTTCCAATGGCCGGCACGCGCTGGGCCATATTTCCGAAGGCAAACTGATAATAGAGGAAATCCACCGTTTCCCCAACGACTTTATTAAGAGATCCGGACGTTTTGTCTGGGATACAGGTATGTTATACGCCGAGATTATAAAAGGATTGAAGAGATGCGCGGAATTGGGCAAAACGCCAATGAGCGCGGGTATAGATACCTGGGGCGTGGACTATGTGCTGCTGGACAGCGCCGGCAGCCTGCTTGGGGACGCCGTCGCTTACCGCGATCTACGTGTTAACGGCATGGATGAGCATGTTTTTAAGCTTATCAGCGAACGGGAGCTTTACGCTCGTACCGGCACGCAAAAGCTCGCGTTTAATACAATATTTCAGCTAATGGCTCAAAAACTCGCTGGAGGGTTCGAAAACGCGGCCGCGCTACTGACCGTACCAGATTATTTACATTATCTGCTGAGTGGAATTATGAAGACCGAATACACTGTCGCCAGCACCACCGGATTGCTTAACGCTCATACCCGTGAATGGGATTGGGGGATCATATCCGCCTGCGGCTATCCGGATGTTTTTCAGGAAATTGTGCCGCCGGGAACCGTATTAGGTCCTTTGCGTTCTTCGGCGCGCGAGGCTTTGGGCTTTGACTGCGCCGTTATAACCCCGGCCTCACATGACACGGCCTCCGCTGTCATGGCGCTGCCGTCAGCCGTGGAAGCACCCATGTATATAAGCTCGGGCACGTGGTCTTTGATGGGCGTATTACGCGGCTCTCCGGGATGTGACGAGCAAAGCCGGCGGCATAATTTTACAAATGAGGGCGGCTGCGGCAATATACGTTATCTGAAAAATTTGATGGGTTTATGGATGATCCAGCGCGTGCGCAAAGAGCTTAACGATGAGTATTCATACGCCCGGCTGTGTGAAATGGCCGAACAGGAATCCATAGAGTCTATTGTTGACTGCGACGACAGCGTTTTCCTGGCGCCGGACAGCATGATTGAGGCGATAAAAGGCGTCTGTGAGAGGACGGGGCAAAAACGCCCGGAAACGGCGGGGGAATTGGCCGCTGTGGTTTATAACAGCCTGGCGGCCCGCTACCGGCAAACGGTGGATGAAATAGAGCTGCTGACGCGGGAACACTACGGAGGTATATATATCGTAGGCGGCGGCTCCAACGCGGATTATCTGAACCGCCTTACCGCGAGATATACCGGAAAGACCGTTTACGCCGGCCCTTCGGAGGCTGCCGCGGCCGGCAATCTGCTGGCGCAGATGATCGCCATGGGCGAACTGCCGGATTTGGACGCCGGACGGCGGCTAATCCGCGAATCGTTTGATATAAAAATATTTAAGCCGGAGTAAGTCTGATATAACAGCGGATTTTCATATTGCTTCCAACCCGCAGTCTTCCATAAGTTTTTTGTCATGGAATAGATCCGCGGGCGCGCCTTCCGTAAAGACGGTTCCGTTTTTCATCAGAACGGCGCGCCCGCAGACTTCTTCAAGAAATAATAAATCATGGCTGGCGATGAGCTTGGTTTGCGGCATTTTATTCAACAGGCGGATCAAATTCCTTCGCGCTTTCAAATCAAGGAAAGCGGTGGGTTCGTCAAAAAGCAGCACAGACGGGTTCATTGACAAAACAGCAGCGATAGCCGCCAACCGTTTTTCCCCACCTGAAAGTTTCAAAGCGGATCGACCGAGTAAACGCGTAATGCCGAGTTCCTCCAGCGTCTGGTTTACCCTCTCGGCCACTTGTTTTTCCGGCAGTCCGTAATTCCGCGGCCCAAACGCGATGTCATCATAAACGCTCGCTGTAAACAGTTGATCGTCCGGGTTTTGAAAGACCAGGCCGGTACGGGCGCGGATATCATTTAGGTTTTTTTTCTCCAACGTTATGCCGTCCACTTGAACACTGCCTTCGGCTATCGGCAATACCCCTGTTATCGCGAGCATGAGCGTTGTTTTCCCCGCTCCGTTCTCGCCTGCGAGGGCGACGCTTTCTTCCTTGCCGGCGTGTAAGGTAAATTTATCCACAGCTTTTGTATTATCCGGATAAACCACCGTAAGTTTTACAATATTCAACATCACGAAATCCTCTCGACAAAGGCGGTAATCCAACGCCCCGCGTCCACAAACCTGAAAAACATACATAGAAAGCAAACCAACGCGCAATAGACCGCGTCAGAAACGGTGATAACCCTTTGCCTGATACCGCCGTAACTCAAGCCGTAGCCGCGGCATTTCATCGCCGCGTAAATCCTCTCGGCGCGATCAAAACTTCGCGTCAACAGACTGCCGATGAAACCTCCGGCGTGGCGAATGTCAACGCCCTTTGCACCGCCGCCCCTCAGCGCGTAAGCTATATGCATAGACTCGGACTCCCCAGCTAAAAGGCCAAGGCAGCGGTAAGTCATTTCGAGCATGATAATAAAAATATTGGGTATTTTCATCCTTCGAAGCTGCGCGGTTAACTCGGTAAACGGCGTGGCCGCTATCAGCAGGAGAACCGCCATAACGCACAAATAGGTCCGATAGATTATTACGGCGAAAGACAGTACGCCGCAGCTGACAGTAATATTTCCAACAGTGAAAGCCGGATCTTTTTCCAGAAACAAATTTGGAATACCTATAAATAAACAAAAAGGGATTGCAATCAACACACGTTTCAATAGAAGCCCGTAAGGCGTTTCTGACAGCGCCATCAGGATTGAAGGGTAAAAAATAAATGGAATCAGACGGCCGAAAGCATGACGATCAAAAGATATGACCGTCATGATAAAAATGAAAGCGGCAAGCAGCTTGCATATAGGATGCCGCCGGTGAATAACTGTATTTCCTGACGATAACTGTTCCAACGAGTAAATGTCGTTGATTTTGTTTCTAATGTTCAAACTGACGCTCCTTCCGCATATGTAACGGCTTGTTTTTACGCCGACGCAGATAGCTCCCGCTTACTTTTTTTCTTTAAGGCTGAAATAATCAGAGCTATTCCCCCGGAGGCGGCAAATGTCATCACGCCTCCGGCTATTCCGGCGACGGAAGTTCCTGTGGATGAACCTTCATCACCCGCGGACTTATAGTCATAATCAGGCATAAATGCCGTTGCCGACTGAATCTTGCCCGCCTCTTCCAAAAACGGTTCTTTAACCTCAAGTTCGGTTGTTCCGGCTGCTTTTTCTATTGACCATTCAAGGCCGTCCGGATAAGCCGAAGCGAATACGGAAAGCAGACCGCCGACTGCAATTGTAACAGCGATCAGGGCTGCCATTACATTTCGCAGGGAAACTGTTTTTGCGATCGACGCGCCTGTTTCGGCGCTTTCTAAAATCTCAGGCCGCATTTTATAAACAAAGCATAGCGCCGCTGCGGTGACCGCCCCCTCGACAATTCCAATGGCCAGATGAATGGGCTGCATAAGCAAAACAAATGTTCCGAACGGTAATTCGCTAATACCTGACGCCCGCGTCTCTAACACCACGCTAAACGCGCCAAGCTGCAAACCTATTATAACGGCGGCCATAGACGCCGCGCTGATGGCGGAGGTACTTAATCTCTTTTTGAGCCACGGCTTAACAAGAAAAGGATAGACGAGTAAGCAGGGTATCACGCCCATATTAAAAATATTGCACCCCAGCGCAAGCAGCCCGCCATCCGCGAAAAACAGACATTGAATAATAAGAACCGCTGAAATGGTCAGAAGCGCCGGATAGCCGCCAAGAAGCGACGCAAGCAGAATGCCCCCGCCTATATGGCCGCTTGAACCGGTTCCGGGGATGGTGAAATTAATCATTTGAGCGGCAAAAACAAACGCGCCGGATACGGCCATAATGGGAACCTTTTTTTCGGATAACTCATCCTTCCGGATCTTTGTGATCGAATAGCCGATTGAAGCGGCGCTCACAGCGCACATCGTACCTCCTGCCGCTGCCGACAAAAGAGCGTCAGCCATATGCATAGAAAACCCCCCTTAAAAATAAAAAACCATAAAAGCCTTGCGCGCTACCGCCGCGCCCAACGCCTTCATGGCATTTTTAGTATATCTTCTGATATACAAATATCAGATACATTATAGCCTATATGAAAGAAACGCGTCAAGGGCGCTCCGCACTATGCCAGGGCAACAGCATTTGAAAATCCATGAAAGGGTGTGGTAAGCTTAAAGTATTACTCCAACCACAAGACTTCAAATATTAACCGAATATTAGTTGCTCAAGAAAAGAAATATTGAG
>JAITDJ010000140.1 GCA_031282635.1 Clostridiales bacterium | reverse complement strand
CGTGGGTCTTTCAGATTTGTTTGTATTTCTTCCTTTATCTTTTGTATATTCATTTTTTCGCCCCTGGATTATTATACCAGAGGTTTATCGATTCGAAAAGTAAATGCTGTTGCCCTGGATAACGACAGAAAAGGAGCCGGTTGGCCCCCTTCAATAAAGTTGACGTTTATTTGTTTTTTACGGTGTAAATCGCAAGCGCCGTATAATCACTCGCGTGTTCCGCATATCCCAGTATCGTATTTTTGTATGACATATCCGTTTCTGTTTTTACCGAAGGGAAAGCCACTGCTCGCCAGTCTCCGTCAATTTTCTCTAAATTCAGGGTTAAATAACTTTTCCGGTCGTTATTTTTTTTGTCCACAACCCCGAAAACAGCCGTCGCGTTCTTTCCGTTTACCATTATTCTAATATCGGAATAGTCCGCCTCATAATCGAACGAACCGTTTATAATACTGATCGCTCCTCCGGCCAAATCCCCCAGGATCGGCATATTCCCTAGAGCACCGGCCACATCTAAAACCTTTTTTACATCGCTGTCCGGCGTGAAATATCCAGGCAGCCTGTTCAGATCCAATTCGGTAACCGCACCTGCGAACTCGCCTATAAACGTTACAACCGGTAGTTTTTCATATGTCTTATAACCAACGAACGCTATGGCGGCTAATAAAGCCAGCAGGATTAATGCCCGCAAAAAAGCGCCGAACCCCCCTTTTTTTCCCCTCGCCACGTGAATTTCCCCCCATAATATATTTAATAACATTACATTTAATAACATATACGGCGGAAAAACGGCGTAGTATGACATTTATAAAAACGCCGGTTCTTAAATGCGATTCTGCAAAACAAGTATAAACAAGACACATGTTATGATTATAAATACAGATAGCAGAATAACGCCGATATTAACTTTGCCCGAACTCTTACCGCCTTGAGTCGGTATAAGCCCGGATACGCGCAGTCCGTTTGTAACGGGCTTATACAGCATCATTGAAACAGCCGCGTTAAGCCCGCCTTTTAACAAATTAAACGGCAAAAACGCGGGTATAAGCAATTCTGCTGCAGCCGCCCGCGGCATGCCCATATAAATGGGCGTTAAAAAATAATTCCACAGCAGCATAACCGCCGTCATTAAAACGCAGCCCGCGACCAACCCGAGAACAGCCCCTTTCAGAGTACGGCTCCGCTTATACACAGTCGAAGCCGAACACGCGAACGCGCACGTCGCCACAACATTCATAGTAAACCCGATCCAGCCCGTATCCGACACTGTAAACATTTCCACGAAAGAAACAACAACTGAAATAACAAAAGCCGAAAACGGGCCGAAAAGAAACCCGCCGATCACAATTATGACGTCTTTCGGGTCGTATTTAAGAAACAATACAACAGGTATGCGCCCGACCATCATAACCAGATAGGCAAGCGCGCTAAGCATCGCCAGTACAACCAGCGTTTTTGTGCGTGTTTGCCGCATATGAATTATCCCCTCCTTAAAAATAACCCCTGAACGGATGTCGTTCAGGGGTTATTTAATAAAGACAGCATATGTAACCGTACGCCGAAACCGATTATAAACGTTATCATATCTTCTTCCATCCAGACTTTAACTGTCGGCATTGGAGTTTCACCAATTCTGTGTATTCACACACTTGCGGACTTTACCGCCGATCGGGAATTTCACCCTGCCCTGAAGACGTTCCTATTCAATTGTAAGTCTTATTTTATCAGGGTGTTATGTAAAAATCAAGCGTCAAATACATTCATAAGAGCCTTTTTAAGTGTTTGGCGTACGGCGCCGGGGCCGTTTAACATTGATTGAAAATATGCCTCAACACGCCGGCCCAAAACGTTTTGTAACAAATCCGACCCAAATATACGGGCATTTGACAGTATGGAAAGAATCTGACCATTATAACTGTCCGCTTCATTCCAGGCAACAGTTTTAAGCCGCGCCGTCAATTCATCCTTCATCGGATCGGGCGATATATCCATCGTCTTGCCGGCGTCGTCCACGCCCAGCAGATACCGCAGCCACCCCGCTATAGCCAGCGGGACGGCGACAAGCCCGGATAAATCGCGGCCTTCGGCAATATAACTCTTAATTGTCTCGCCGAAACGAATACCGACCTTCTGAGACGTATCCGAGGCTATACGCCGCGGAGCGTCGGGTATGAACGGGTTGGGCAGGCGTTTGTTAATTACCTCGTCGATAAAGGCTTTAGGCGAAATTATGCCGGGATCCGTAACCACCGGCAAGCACTCCGTATATCCCAGGCGCTTAATCAGCGCTGTAATTTCCGGATCCTTCATCTCCTCACTGACGCGTTCGTAACCTAGCAGGCAGCCATAAACCGCCATAGCCGTGTGCAGCGGATTCAGGCATGCGGTCACCTTCATTCGCTCCGTTTTTTCTACCGTTTCGCGGTCAGTCAGGTAAACGCCCGCATGTTCCAGCGGCGGCCGGCCGTTGGGGAAACTATCTTCAATAATAAGATATTGAGGCCGTTCGGCGTTTACAAATGGGGCAATAAATGTGCTTCCGCTTGTAATAATGGATTCCATGCCCTCCACGCCTTTATTTTTAAGCATCATTTCAATGAATTTATCCGGACGCGGCGTAATCTTATCAATCATACTCCATGGGAACGAAACAACTCTCTCGTCGCTCAAGTACTTTAAAAATCGCTCGTCCACAAATCCGTTCCCGATCCAGCCTTTCGCGATCTCCAGAACGCCCGCGCGCAGTTTTTCTCCGTTATGTGAGCAGTTGTCCATGCTTACTAAAGCCAGCGGCAGTTTACCCGCTGCGTATCTACCGTATAGCAGCGCTGCGGCGACGCCCATCGCATGCCGCGGCTTATCGGGGCCGGCCCGCATATCCGCTTCGGCCGCCGGAAGCAGACCGCCGTCCGCGCCGCGCAAGACGTAGCCCTTTTCTGTAATCGTAAAGCTGACCAACCGCAAATCGGGCTGTGAGAATATCTCGGTCAGCCGAGCCATACCTGCGCCGTCCGCTCTAATCGCTTCGGCGATGGACGCGATTATCTCGCAGTCCACAGACGCGTCCGAGTTCAGCGTGACATTCATAACCAAGTTATCGCAAGGCCGATAAATGCTGTCTATAATGTCAAAATCAAAGGTCTCAGCGGCGATAATACCCCTATCGGCCAACCCTTTATTCAGCAGGCTCTGCTGCAGCCCGGCGATGAATCCCCTAAAAATATTGCCCGCGCCAAAATGAACCCAAATAGGAGCGTTTCTGGCACGCGCCGCCGCGTCGGCGACATTGTACGCCGGCAGGCCGATTCCGGCGGCGGCCCAAGCGTTCTTATCTGACAGATCATTTAGACTTAAACGCAACGCAATCACTCTTTCTTTTCTTTTCCGATATCAGAACGAAACCGGGCGCCATCAAATGTAACGCCATTCACTGCCTGATACGCCGCCGTTGCCGCTTGCCCCACACTTCCGGCCATCGCCGTAACTCCCAGTACGCGGCCTCCGTCCGTTAACAGCAATCCGTCTTTTATAGCGGTTCCCGCGTGAAACACATGCAGATGATCATCCTCTTCAGTATTATTCAGACCATAAATCGGGATTCCTTTTTTGTATTCACCCGGATAACCGCCGGAAACCAAAACCACACAAACAGCGGCTTCCCGACGCCATTTCAGGCTGATTGTGTTCAGGCTTCCATTTACGCAGGCCAGCATTATATCCAACAGATTATTTTTCAAACGCGGCAGTATAACTTGGGTTTCCGGATCCCCAAAACGGCAGTTATATTCAATCACTTTCGGTCCGTCCACTGTCAATATCAGACCGAAATATATGACGCCTTTATAAATAACGCCCTCTTTTTTCAATGCTTCCAGCGTTGGGTATATAATCTGCTCATTACACTGCCTCTCAATATCTTCATTATAGCAAGACGACGGGGAAAGCGCGCCCATACCGCCGGTATTAGGGCCTTGATCCCAGTCGTACGCCCGTTTATGATCCTGCGCCGAAACCATAGGCAGTACGCTCCGCCCGTCGGTAAACGCCAGCACCGACACCTCCGGCCCCCGCAATAATTCTTCAATTACCACAGTGCGGCCGGCTTCCGCGAAACGCCCGCCGCACAGGATTTCAGCCAACGCCGTTTCCGCCTCATTTTCCGTCAGACAAACCGTAACTCCCTTACCTGACGCCAATCCATCCGCTTTAATAACCAACGGAGCGCCTTTTCGCCGGACATATCCCAGAGCCTCTCCGTAATCGGAAAACACCCTGTAATTCGCGGTAGGAATACCATATGTTTTCATAAACCGTTTCGCGAATGATTTGCTGCCTTCCAGCATAGCGCCTTTGGAAGACGGACCGAATACGGCCAAATCGCCGAATACTTCCACAATGCCATGAACCAGCGGTTCTTCCGGCCCAACGATTGTCAAGTCAATTTTGTTCGCTTCCACGAAAGACCTTAACGCGGGAATATCGTTAACCGAAACAGGCGCGCATTTCGCCAGCATCGACATTCCGCCGTTTCCGGGGGCGCAAAAAAGATCCAGATCCGGGTTATCCCAACGCAGCTTCCACGCTATGGCGTGTTCCCGCCCACCGCTTCCGACAATCAAAACCCTCATTTAAGCAACCCCTCCGCGAACATACCGACAGCACTAGACAACAGAACCCATTCGGCTTCCTCCATTACGCGTTTTCTCAGGCTCTCAGGCGTATCATCATCCTTTACATCCACCGCTTTTTGAAGGATAATGGGGCCGGAATCGGTCCCCTCGTCCACAAAATGCACGGTAGCCCCTGTTACCTTAACGCCGCGCGCCAAAGCGGCTTCATGCACTTTAATTCCATAATAGCCTTTGCCGCAGAACGCCGGAATCAAAGACGGGTGGACATTTATTACGCGACGCTCAAACGCGCTTATAAAAGCCGGCCCCAACAGCGGCAGAAAACCTGCCAGCACGACTAAATCAACATGACGCTGATTAAGTATATCGAATAAAACTTTATCGTAACTATCTTGGGTAATATAATCGCGCCTCTTCACACAGTATGATACAATATCGTGCTGTTTAGCCCGTTCTAAGGCATATGCCGACGGATTGCTGGATATCACGGCGGTTATTTCCGCCGCCAGAGTTTTAGACTCCGCGGCGTCTATTAAAGCCTGCAAATTTGTGCCTCCGCCTGACACCAACACGCCGAGTTTCAGCATATGCTAACGCCCGAACCATCGCGGGCTTCGCCTATCACATGGGCTCTTTCGCCCAATTCCTCAAGAGACGCCAGAGCGGCGTCCGCATGCTCTGAGGCGACGGCCAGTATCATACCTATACCCATATTGAATACATTAAACATGTCGTTATCGACAATCTCCCCTTCTGATTGAATCAGCTTGAAAATGGGCAATTCATACCACGAACCCCGTCGTATAACAGCTCCGACGTTTTCAGGCAGCATACGCGGTATATTCTCAAAAAAACCGCCGCCCGTAATATGACATATGGCTTTAATGGGTATAATTTCCTTTAGTTTCAGTATGGATTGTACATAGATGCGCGTCGGCTTAATCAATTCATCACCCAGGGTTGAGCCCAGCGACTGCACGTATTCTTTCCGCGATTGCTCATTCAGCCGTCATATCCGCCGGATCAGCGAAAACCCGTTACTGTGGACGCCGTTTGAGCCCAGACCTATTAAAGTGTCGCCCGCTTTAACACTTTTGCCGTCAATGCATTTTGTCCTATCCATAAGGCCAACGGCAAACCCTACCAGATCATATTCGTCATCTGAATAGAACCCGGGCATTTCAGCGGTCTCGCCGCCTATCAGCGACGTATTTGCAAGCTGACAGCCTTTAGATATGCCGCTTACAATTGTTTCAATCTTCTGCGGGTAATTACGGCCGCACGCGATATAATCCAAAAAGAACAGGGGCTCCGCTCCGTTGCAGATAATATCGTTTACACACATTGCCACACAGTCTATTCCCACGGAATCGTGCTTGTCCATCAAAAAGGCGACTTTAAGCTTGGTACCAACACCGTCTGTTCCCGAAACCAAAACCGGATCGTCCATTTTTTTAGCGGCGGCCAGAGAAAACAGTCCTCCAAACCCACCTAAATCTGACAATACTTCATCGCGGCATGTAGCCCGCGCGTGTTTCCTGATAAGTTCCACCGACCTGTATCCGGCTTCCACATCCACACCCGACATACGATATGCCTGGCTCATCTATTAATATCCTCCCTCTTAAACCCCTTCATTAAAGATCCGGCGGCGCGCCGACTGCCCCCAACCCGGCTTAAACCTTTAAGAAGGTTCACATATATTATCTCCCCGTTTGTTTGCTTATTTAAATCCACGCCCGGCACGTGCCCGGACGCGGCGCCGCCATAATATATTTGTCGGCATACGCGTCCATTATAACACAAAATTTGGATAGTTGTTATTATTATTTCATAAATAACATTGTATTGATTTTTGAGGATAATATCTGTTATACTTAATCATCCATTCTACTGAAAGCGAGTACCGATATGAGTAATTATAATATCAACAGCCGGCTCATCAATCAAATGTTTGAGGATAAATTCCTGAACTCATACCGAGATCTGCGCAAAAGAAGAAAATCGCGCGTTCTAACATACATTTCCTCCATATACAGACGCTGGTACTACTCGGCGCTGGTTGAGGACACCTATCTATCCCCCGCCAACTTGTTTGCGTTTTTAGGCGGCAATCAGGAACGGAACCATAAAAACGCCATTATGTCTCCGGTCACGAGACTGGCTAAAAGCGGCAAAAACCGAATAGAGTTTAAAATGCTGGAGTATTCCGTTTATAATCACCCTGTAATCTCCGACCTTAAAATATTCATTGAATCATGCACGCCCGATGTGGAACTGGGCGTGAACGATATGCTGATGGACGGTCACGTAGAGGATTTAATGGGAAAACTCAGTATGTGGGATTCATTTTACGTGGAATACCTGCTGAATATATCCATTGTAATGGGTATAATAAAAAAAAGTCCGTCCATATATTCAAACCGCGCACAGGTTACATCTGAATACCAGCGGATTTTTGGTCTGTCCAATGATGAAATTTTTGGCGCCATAGTCAAAGCGACTGTCAATTCAGCGTCGTCGTTTATAAATGAAATGATTCCCCTGCCTGAAACATACTTTACGCGTGAAACGATTTATGAGCTTTTAAAGCATCCGATGACAGTGGATGAGATCTTCCAGCATGTTTACAATATTTTGGGCATCAAGATCCAAGACATATACAGTTACGAAAATGATTCCGACCCGTTTTTTGACGATCTGAACAACGCAATTATATCCAGTACGTTTTTACTGGGTCTGTTGCTGGACAAATGCTTCCTGACCCCATTCGGGTATTATCTGCAATTAATCCGGCCGTTGTATACGCTTCCGTATGAATTTTTCAATGAACTGAGTTATCTGGCCGATTCCTTTGAGGAAGAGGAAGGTCTGGTGACAGCTTTATACGCTCCTTCGACATTTTATCAGTTAACCCCGCTGGGGCTGGGATTTTTCGGAATCGAAAACAACGATTTATTCATACCCGCCGATGAAATCCCATACAATGATCTGCCGGAAATAGTAAGCGGCAATACGGAATTCGCGCGGGAACAGCGCGCAATGCTCAAATGGAATTTTAGCATTGCGGAAGAATCCAGTATGGTCATATATAGTATAAAAGTAAAACTGGCTGATAAGAAGACTCTGTGGAAAAATATCGATGTGCCCGGCAATATCATGCTGTTTCATCTGTTCAGCGAGATCTGTTATCAGTTCAGCCTCGATCCGGGGTCGGAGTATAGTTTTTTCAAAGATATGACCGAGAGCCCGTTTACCGAGTACACATCCATCAAACGTCCAAGGCGTTCTAAAAGCGCCGCGGATACGGCGCTGATTGAATTGGATCTTCCTGAAAAGCATCATTTTATGTTGGTGATTTATAACAGCTTTAACCCTTATATTGATTTTGATATGGACAAGGTCAGTAAAAAAATCAAGCTGGAATTGGAGGTTATCAAGATTAAGAACAGGGACGAAACGCAGTCGTACCCGCGTGTGTCCCGCATAAGCAGCGGGTTTAAGGATCTGGAGGAGTGAAGGAAGAGCGAAGATAAATTTAATCTTGTCATTACGCATGTTTCGCCCTTAATATTTTTTAATTCGGGATTTATTTTATTATTCATTTAGTATATAATGGTGATACAAACTAAACCGTACCGGTTAGAAGCCGGTAGGTTCCATCGGCTAAAGCCATCTGAAGGAATAGCGCTGGGAAGGCGGTGTTTTTTACCGCGCTGCCGCTTCGCGGCTGCCTTTGGCAAGGCTAAAGTCCAGTTTGTGACAGTAAAAAGGAGGTCTCTCGCTTGAGCGGAGAAATTTCGCTGAACAATGTACGAACCGAAAGCAGCCCGTCCGCGTTGCGTATCACGGACATGCGCTTTACCGATCTGATCGGGGCGCCGGGCCATACCATTTTAATGAAGCTGTATACCAATCAAGGTCTCATCGGGTACGGCGAGGTCAGAGACAATAGCAGCAAAACTTACGCGCTTATGCTAAAGCACCTGTTAATCGGTCGTAACCCCTGTGATGTGGACAAACTCTTCCGCCGCGTTAAGCAGTTTGGCGGTCAGTCACGCCAAGGCGGCGGCGTATGCGCTGTGGAACTGGCTCTGTGGGATTTAGCCGGCAAGGCGTACGGCGTCCCCGTATACCAGATGCTGGGCGGTAAATTCCGTGATCGTGTACGTATGTATTGTGACACGGATGTACACGGCAGGCACACCGGCAAGGAAATGGGCTTGGCTTTGAAAGATCGTATGGATAGAGGCTTTACGTTCCTGAAAATGGATGTCGGCATTAATTTACTGTTCGATGAACCCGGAGCTTTAAGCGCGCCTGTGGGATTTTTGTCGGAATACAGCGACAAGCGCGAGGCTTATATACTCGCCAAGGAAAAAAAGGAAACCAACCCGTTGGAGTATTACAGCAAATGGCATGATATGTACGATGTAAACGCGATTGCGCATCCTTTTACGTTTATTCATATAACCGATCACGGATTGGATCTATTAGAGGAATATGTACGCCAGGTCAGGGAAATCGTCGGCTATGATATCCCGCTGTCTATTGACCACTTCGGCCATATCGGCGTTGAGGACTGTATTAAGCTGTGCCATAGGCTGGAAAAATTCAATCTGGCTTGGGCCGAGGATATGGTTCCCTGGCAGTATACAGAGCAGTATGTCCGTTTAAGGAACTCTACGACCGTTCCCGTGGCGACGGGTGAGGATATCTATTTAAAAGAGAATTTTATACCCCTGCTGGAAACGCGCGGTGTAAGCGTCATTCACCCGGATATCTTGACGTCCGGCGGCATACTGGAAACAAAAAAAATCAGCGACATGGCGTTGGAATATCAAACCGCGATGGCGCTGCATATGGCGGAAAGTCCGATAGCATGCATGGCGTGCGTGCATACCGCCGCGGCCTCCGAGAATTTTATCGCCTTGGAGCATCACGCTGTAGACGTGCCGTGGTGGGAAGATATTGTTATGGGTCTGCCCAAACCGTTGGTTAAGGACGGCTACATCGTTGTTCCCGACAAGCCCGGCTTAGGCATTGAGGCGCTTAACGAAGAATTGATCGCCGAGCATATCTATCCGGAAGTACCCGGCCAATGGGAAGATACGAGCGCCTGGGATTCAGACACGTCACACGACCGTTTGTGGAGTTGAGGGGGGTTTTATGAAATTCAGCGCGTATGACGATATAGTACAGTTCACAAAAACTTGGACAGGCGAGCGTTCCGCCGATGGCAGACCGCGCGTATCTGACGATATACTGCGACGTATGCGGGCCATAACGTTGGAAGAAGCGTGGGGGCCGCTATGGCGCGCCGGGTTTCAGACACAGTTCCAGGGCGAATTTCTGAGGGCCAGCGACGTAAAACTGGTCGGTCGCGCCGTAACGGCCGTAATGGTACCCAAACGGCCTGATCTGGACGAAACGCTTATGACTTACGGTATTGAGAAAGAAGGCCGTAAGGGTTTTTTCAACCAATGGGTTATTGATTCGCTCGTAGAAGACGATGTAGTCGTTGTGGATCTGTTTGACAGGATCTATCAAGGCACATATGTGGGCGGCAACCTGTCTACGGCCATCAAAACGCGCACCAAACGCGGCGGCGCCGTTATATGGGGCGGTGTGCGCGATTTGGAGCAGATCGTCAAAATTCCAGATATTCAGGTATATTATCGCGGCAATGATCCGACCGGTATCGGCAATGTAACAATGACAGGCATGAATTTCCCCTGCCGTGTGGGAAACGCGGTCTGTCTTCCCGGCGACGTGGTGCTGGGCACTCTTTCAGGCGTATTGTTCATACCGCCGCAGATGGCGGAAACCTGTGTGATTGGCGCGGAAAAGTCACATGTACGTGATATTTTCGGTTTCATCCGATTGTCGGATAAAACCTACACCACAGCTCAGGTGGACGCGCCATGGACGCCGCCCATGTGGGAAGATTTCCTGGACTGGATCGATAAAGCGGCCGAGGCGCGCGAATACCTGCATTTAACCTGGGAGGAAGACATTAAGCAGGCGAAAGAATTCTGGGATGAAAAGAATAAGACAAGCCCGCAGGTGAGGTTATAGCCGATGAGATTATCCGACAAGATAATTTTGATCACGGACGCCGGAACGCCCCTGGGCAAAGCGGCTGCGGCGGCCTTCACCAAAGAGGGCGCCGTGGTCGTCGCGCCTGAGGCGGTCATAGCTAAAACGGATATCGATAAGATTGTTTCAGATACGCTCGTTAAATACGGGCGTATCGACGTACTGGCTTACAGTCATGACGAGCTTATAAAGTCTTCTGTGGAAAACAGCTCCGATGAGCAGTTCGAACGCATGATCCTCGTCAACGCCAAAACCGCGTTTTTATATACGCAAGCTGTGGGCCGGGCTATGAAAGACGCGCACGGCGGCAATATAATATACTTTGGTTCTATTCATTCCGAGAAGCCGACCGGCAGCGCGTTCGCGTACAGCGCTGCCAAAGCGGCGGTAAAAATGCTATGCAAGGAAGCTGCGTTGGATCTCGGCATTTATAATATTCGCGCTAATATTATTGAAGTCGGCGGTTTGAAAGGCGACGAAGAACGTTTCGCAGGCACGGTATCTCCTCTATATGTCGACATGACAGGCAAAATACCTGGCGGCAGGCCTGGCAGCGCCGAAGACGCGGCAAAGGTCTCGGTGTTTCTCGCGTCAGAGGACAGCGTGCTGTTAAACGGCGCGGACATAAGGGCGGATGGCGCGCTGACATTAAAATACATGCCCCGCGTTACTTACGAGGAATTTGATGATTATAAAGCCGGAAAGCGGGCGCCGTCCGAACTTAAGTTCTTCAATTTAAATGATCAGAGTGACAGACCCCGCGCTTACACGGGTGACAATAACAAAAGCCTGATAAATAAGGTCGCGGTCGTAACGGGCAGCGCTTCGGGCATAGGTCAGGGCATCGCCCTCGCGTTGGCGGAAAGAGGCGCCAAACTAGTTGTGACGGCGCACAGCAGGCCGGCTGATGAGACCATGCAGCTGATACGTGACGCAGGCGGCGAAGCGATCTGTGTAAAGGGAGACTTTTCCTCACTCAAGGACGTTAAAAACTTGTTCGCCGAAGCCTCCACGGCTTTTGGAAAGGTAGACATCCTAGTTAACAACGCGGCGCTGCAGATAAACAAATGGCTGTTGGAAGCCACCGAGGAAGAGTTCGATTTGCTGATGAGCACTAACCTCAAAGGCTACTGGATGTGCACGAAGGAAGCCATACCATATATGAAACGCGCCGAATGCGGCAGGATCATTAACATAGCGTCCATCCACGCCAAACGGCCCACGGATTTTGATGTAACTTACAGCATGACTAAAGCCGGTATTAAAATGCTTACGCGTGAATCCGCGTTGGAGTTGGCTCAATATGGCATAATGGTTAATATGGTGAGCTTGGGAGGCGTGAAGATACAGCAAAAATCCGGAAACCCGTCATGGAAACCGCCTGGCAGGTATAACTTGGGAAACATGCCAAAGAAAGGTTATTTATGCGGCCGCGCCGGTTACCCGGAAGACGTTGGCTGGATTGCCGCGTTTTTGGCTGACGAACGCAGTCAGTATATCACCGGTTCGAATATCCGGGCCGACGGCGGTACGATGATGATATAATTGACGTAATAAACGAGCAGGGGGACGTTTTTGTCTTTCCTGCTCATTTACTACAAATTGTACTATAAATGTTAAAATTAATATATTAGTAAGTTATTTGTCAAAAATAGTTAATTGACAAATAGTAATCATTTAGATAATATGGATATTATTCATTAAGAAATTATATGATATACTGCACATAACGTTGTGTGGTATAGGACACAGGCAGTTTACTATGAATACAGGAGAGAGAATAATATGTTTTCGTCGCTGCAATTTCCGCTATTTTTAATGTATTCCCACTACATGTTCTTTGTCCTGCTTATACTCTCCTCAATCTATGCGACATCGTTGTATTTTTTCAGTACGAATATGATCTTAACCATTTACGGCGAGAATGTAAAACTGAAATATAAATTGTGGTTTTCAGCGTTGTGCGGTATAACTCTCGAAACAGTTTTAATATATACATTGTTTTTTATTAATGAATCGAAATCGTTTTCCGAAATTAATTATTTGTTTATTACAATGCTCAATCCTTTTTTCGCGTTGATTTTTTACTTTTTCGCCTTGAAGCTGCTGCGGCTGTCAGGCTTATGCTCGTTTCATTTGACGGCCGATATCTACATAAGCCTACTGAGCGTCAAGATGCTCGGGCGTTTTACCAGTTCTTTTCTTTTTCCTCAAAATCAGCCCATGTATAATTACTTCCTGGACGTCTTAGCTATTGTGATGACTTTAATGATTTACCTGATCATATATTTTTTGACGGTAACTTTTATCAAAAAAAGAAAATTTATTGTAAGACTCCCCAAAGATACAAAAGCGCGCTTGTCTGCAAAAAAAATTATCAATACAATCTCTTTGGTTTGCGGATCGTACATGGCTTCCGTTCTTGTCCCTGTTATTTTGGACTATAATCCCTTGGCTTATTTACTGCTGGCTGTGGTTTTCGCGCTTATTTTTTTAGTGGCTATACTGGCGAACGCCGAACTGGCGACCGTCTCGAGTTTAGCGGAGAAAGATTATTACATAAGTTCGTTGTCCAGCGCCAATGACAAATTCAAATTGGTAAAGCATGACTTTTACAATATTTTGGGTACATACAGCGGCTATATTCAGGTCGGCGACATTGATAAACTGAAAAAATATCACGAAAAGCTGCTGAGCACTACTCTGGAAGCCGGAGACCACTTGGATCTAAACAGGCGCATGGACGAAAACCCCGCGCTGATCTCTCTGATAATTAACAAACTTAAACAGGCTAGGAAGGCCAACATTTTTATGCGCGTAAATCTACTCTGCAGTGTTGAGGAATCGCATATGGATAATTTAGTCATGTGCCGAGCAATGGCCTGTATGCTGGACAACGCTTTGGAAGCTGCGGCTGAATCCGCCGAAAGGCGCGTCAGTCTGTTATTTGAGCGGACAAGAAGCGGCTCAAGACGAATCCTTCTTACAAATTCCGTGCGCGGCCCGGTTGAAATAGATAAAATCGGGCAGCTTGGTTTTACAACAAAAGAGGGACACTCCGGGCTGGGGTTTGCGGAAGCCCAATGGATTTTTGAAAAATCAGGCGGCATTTTCAACGCGTCCTGCGGCGGCGGTGAATTCACTGTTTATATTGAAACACCCTATAACTCGAAACTTCAGCCTGCTGGGAACTCAAGTCTGTATAATCCCTGATAATGGTTATTCTTTTTTTCGGGGCTGTGAGCCGGATGTTCTTATGCAGGATAACTGTGTCCACAAACGGATCATTTACGGCCACTTCCCAATCTTTGGCCGAATATACGTCATAAGGCTTGGCGTCATCCGCCGTGAGCCGATAAACCAATATAAACGCCAGTGTGATGAGGCCGACCGCAGCACAGAAAACCGCCGCGCGTTTTATGGCTTTAACGCATATGCCGAAGTCGCCTCGCCAATCGTTAGGCGCATTTAGATTAAGCCGGAATAATCGCATAAACTGCCTCCCTTTTATATTTTAATATAAAAAGTTTGCTAAAAATCCCGGGCTCGTATACCCATTAATATTATCCAATATTAATGGCAAATTATAACGTTGCGCGGTATACAAGATCAAATAACGGCAGGCTGCCTTTCCTGTTACGCGCGAAAGGCAGCCTGCCGTTATTTGATGACCTGTAGGGGATTCGAACCCCTGTTACAGCCGTGAGAGGGCCGTGTCTTAACCACTTGACCAACAGGCCTAATAAAACATATCCATTATATCACGCGAATCTTTTTTTGGCAAGTATTGTTGCAATAAAATTCCTATGTTATACTATTAGAAAAATGTATTAATTACTCGAAAAATCGAGATATATCCAAGTCAAGCACACAATATCCGGAAGGTGAGTTATGAAAACCCGATCGCTTAGTGAAGTCTTTCTGCAGTCTGGGCTTATTTCCGAGGATAAAATGAGGGCGGTAAACAGCCGGCGTGTTTTGTCAGGCGAAAGCCTGTTGGAAATAGTATTGTCAGACGGCCTGGTTACTTTCGCCGACGCCGCGAATGTCCTGAATAAAAACTACGGTATTTTCTCCTGTGACCTTAATGAGGTAATTCCAGAAAAAAACGCTCTAAATCTACTGGATTATACATTTTGCGTCCGTAACAAAGTTCTGCCGATCCGTTTATCAGGGTTTCGTCTGGTTACCGCCATGTATGACCCCATTAATCATCGAACAGCTGACGATATTTTTGTTAAAACCGGCTGCCGCGTGGAAGCGCTGTTTACCCCTGACGATCAACTCCAGACCTATATTCACAAGTATTACGCCAGTGTGCGTATAGACGAGTTGGCTGACGCTGCCGCCGATGAAACACTTGAGATTGACGGCGAGCCTGAGGAGGAGCCGGATGTACACAGCGCGCCGGCGGTTGTGCTGGTGGATTCTTTGCTTGAAACCGCCGTAATGTACCAGGCCAGCGATATCCATATAGAGCCCGGCGCGCGCGACGTGCGCGTCCGTTACCGTGTGGACGGTCATTTGCGTGAGTTCCAGCGTGTGGATGTATCTTTGCTGTCCAATATGATATCTCGGATTAAAGTGCTGGGGCAAATGGACTCCGCTGAAAAACGCCTGCCGCAGGATGGCCGCTTCAGCCAGAACGTAAATGATATTGCCGTGGATTTCCGCATCAGTACAATTCCGACAGTATTCGGCGAAAAAGCCGCCATTCGTCTTATATATAAAGAAAAATCGTGGCTACCTAAGGAGCATTTGGGATTCTTTCCGGAGGATCTTCAAAAAATAACCCGCTTATTTCATAACCCGTACGGCGCGGTACTTTTGACAGGTCCCACAGGCTGCGGCAAAAGCACCACGCTGGCCAGCTTCATAAAAGAGCTGAACCGGGATGAGGTAAACATTGTAACTATAGAAGACCCTGTCGAGCACGTACTGCCCGGCATAAACCAGATAAACGTAAACTACGGCGCGGGTTTGACGTTTGCCAACGCGCTCCGTTCAATCCTTCGCCAGGATCCGGATATACTCATGATCGGTGAAATCCGCGATGAAGAAACCGCGCAGCTGGCTGTCCAGGCGGCGCTGACCGGTCATTTGGTTCTCAGCACACTGCACACGTTTGACGCGATATCCGCCATTACAAGACTGGTGGACATGAATGTGCCGGATTATCTGACGGCTGCGGCAATAAAAGGTATAATTTCCCAACGCTTGGTTCGGCGAATATGCGAACGCTGTAAAATCAACGTGCAGATAACAGAACTCCAAGCTAAACTGCTCGGTTTGCCGGAGGATACTATCATATGCGAGGGAATGGGCTGCACTTATTGCGGCGGATCCGGTTATAAGGGTCGTTTCGCGGCGTATGAATTCTTGGCTGTGGACGAAACATTAAGTGAAATGATCGAAAAACGCGCGGGCATGGCGGAAATAAAGAAATATTTAGCTGAAATTAATTTTCAGACCATACGTGATAATGCGATAAAAAATCTCCTCCAGGGCAACACCAGCGCTGACGAGGTTATTAATAAAGTACTCTTTTATTGATTGCCCGGTTACTTAAAAAAATATCGTTATGAGGTGCGTCAATGCCTTTATTTGTGTACAAAGCGGCGAATGAAGCCGGAAAAACCTTGGCGGGAAGAATCGATAGGAACAGCGCGCATGAAGTAACCGAATACCTGGCGCTGAAAGGTTTATATCCTTTAGAGGTACGCAAACTCTCGCTGTTTTCTTCTGATATATCCGATCTGATAAAAAAGCCGGTCAGTCTTAGAGCTCTTGCGCTGTTCTGCAGGCAGCTGTCATTTTTTTTGGAATCAGGGATGCTGCTGCCACGCGCTTTACAGATTATGACCGCACAGTCAAAAGATAAACGTGTAAAAAGAATGCTCATGGATATCCATGGGCATTCTTTGGAAGGAAAAAGCCTGTCGGACTGCCTGAAGACAGCTCCGGCGCCGCCTTTTATGGCGGCTGTGTGCCATGTGGGCGAGGAGAGCGGCAGACTGGCCGAATCTATAAGGCAATTGGCCGAATATTATGAAAAAGAGTACACAAACAGGAAAGCTATGACCGGCGCCCTCATTTATCCGGCATTTTTGGCTGTGATGATGTTCGCCTTAATGATCTTGGCTGTGATGTATGTTATACCCAATTACACCGCGATTTTCGACGCGGAGGGTATTGCTCTTCCACTGCCCACGCGAATACTGGCGTCGGCAAGCTGCGTTATTTCGGATTACGGCGCCTTTATCCTGATGTCCGCTTGTTCTGTCATACTGCTTATTTTTGCGTTTTTGCGGTCGAAGCGCGGCGCAATGCTTACAGGGTTTATAAAACTGCGGATTCCCATATGGCGTTTGAGTATAAACCTGCGGTTTTGCCGATGCCTGTCCATGCTGCTATCCTCGGGTCAGCCCGCACACGAAGCTTTGAATATAATCCGCGGGGTTGTTGGCAACGCATATCTGGACAGCATTTTCCTGAATATCAGCACGGGCTTACGGCAGGGCAGAAAATTATCGACGCTGCTGGCCGAAGCAAAATATTTTGACCCGCTGCTGATCACTATGGTGGAAACAGGGGAAGAAACGGGCAATTTATCCAGACCCGTCGCTCAATGCGCTGCATACTACCAGACCGAACAGGATCGCGCTTCCGCGTTATACGCCAAACTGGCCGAGCCGGCCATAATGATATTTTTAGGCTCTGTACTGGCCTTAATTATGCTTTCGATTATCCTGCCAACATTCGACTTGGTTAACGCGTTTTAACGTATTTCCAACTGCCCCAGGTTTTTCAATAAAATAGCGTTGGAACCGTCTGTCTGGCGGATCATTTCGATACACGAACTGTCGCCCCAAAGTTCCGCCGGGAATTTTAATTCTATGCCGTTTTCTGCCTTTATACGCTGAGTGCCGAATTGCTGGCGCACGAATTTTTCACCCAGCATCATATCCGCCCTTAAACCCGCGTCCCGCGCCAAACCTATGTAATCGTCCCGAATCTCCGCGTTGCCGCCGAAAGCCTTGCCGGCGACGCTTTCAATGCTGATTTCTCCACGCGCTTCCTCCGCCTGCTCCAGCAGTGCGGTTTTGATCCGCGCGACCGAGTCTATGCTGTTGTCAAAATACTTTTCGTTGATCTCTTCGGAAATCTCATTCAAGATCTGTACGGCTTCCTTTTTAGACAGCGAAGAGTCGCATTCTAAAAACAATTCAGAAAAATAATTAACAGATTCTCCATTTATGTTAAACGGTTTTTCGATCACCTTCAATACCATCGGGTCAAAAGGTATGAGACACGCCTCTTCCGTCTTGCCGGTGTCGAACGGCAGGACAGCGGCATATTTCACGATCTGATTATCCGCGCCGGCGGAACCGCGCGTGGTCTGGTGCGTGAAGCATTCCATGTAATTCAGCTTGATTACCGCTATGTAACGTTCGCGTTTGTTATCAAATAGAACGATCAGCAGATCGCCCTCCGGTATATCGGCGCTCTGTTTCATTACATCGGAAAGCCTGCGTCCTATCTGGACGCATACGTCCTTAAAATGACGTTTGCCGTCCTTTAAGGCAATGATTTGTTTATATACCTCAGATGTCACATTGAATGTCGCTTCCTTAGAAGCAGGGTTGTTTAACAGTTTTTTTACATGCTTGATGATAAACGCGGAACAGGTTTCGCTATTGATGTCCAATTCTGTGTCGGATAGTACGCACGAGCTGTTGTTCAGGCTGTGCAGAATGGCGTTTCTGATCTTCATAAATGCTCCTTTACTCTTGATAGTTTAATTGTCCTGTCTATAATACAACAAACATACGACCCTGACAACCAGAATTTGGATGAGGTAATGCCGAAAATCACCTGAGTGAGAACCTGTTTACTATCTTTATTCAGCGACAAAAACGCGAAAAGAAATATTTGATGTTTAAATATCTCCTCCGCGTCGCGTCGCTGTAATTAAAAAATTTTTTTCATACCGCCGCCATAAGAATCACGCCGTCGCATGTAAGACCTGCTACTTTTTCCCTATTGCCCGCATCGCGTTTAACACGGCGATAAGCGCGACCCCCACGTCGCCGAACACGGCTTCCCACATCGTGGCGATACCCATCGCGCCCAGCGTTAGTATTATGCCTTTCACCGCCAGCGCAAACACGATATTCTGCGTAACAATCATCCGGGTTTGCTTGGAGATTCGTATCGCGTCCGCTATTTTTGACGGTTCATCGGTCATCAGCACCACATCGGCGGCTTCTATCGCCGCGTCGGAGCCAACACCGCCCATCGCTACGCCAACGTCCGCTCTCGCGAGTACGGGCGCGTCGTTGATGCCGTCGCCGACGAACAATAGCGCTCCCTTACTGGTTTTCGTCTCAAACAGCTTTTCAAGCCAGTCAACTTTGTGCTGAGGCAGGAGTTCCGAGCATACCATATCAAGCCCCAATTCGCGCCCGATTTTCTCGCCGGCGGCGCGGCTGTCGCCAGTCAGCATTGCCGTTCTTCTCACGCCGAGCGCTTTCAGTTCGGCTATGGCTTTTTTGCTGTCGGGCTTTACTTCGTCCGCAATGACGATATGCCCCGCGAATTCGCCGTCAACCGCCAGATAGACCACCGTTCCTATAATGTCCGGCTTTTTAAAGCTTATGCCCGCGCTGTCCATCAGTTTGCCGTTACCCGCCAAAACAATTGTTCCATCCACGCGGGCGCGAACGCCATGCCCCGCGATTTCTTCATACTCCGTAAGCCTTTCGCGGAGAACAGCGTTCCCATACGCCTTTTGAATCGACGCGGCGATTGGATGATTAGAGCCGCATTCGGCGTAAGCCGCTAATTCTAACAACGCGTCGTGTGAAAAAACACTTGCCGGAACAATTTCCGTCACTGCGAATACGCCCTTTGTGAGCGTACCCGTCTTGTCAAATACCACGGTATCCACATCGCGGAGCGCGTCGAGGTAATTGCTGCCCTTGACAAGAATCCCGTTGCGCGACGCGCCGCCGATACCGCCGAAAAAACTGAGCGGAATTGATATGACCAGCGCGCAGGGGCAGGAGACGACGAGGAATACCAGCGCGCGGTTAAGCCAGTCCGCAGACCCGCCGCCCAATACTATCGGAGGAATGAATGCCATCGCCACCGCCGCGAACACGACGGCAGGGGTATAGTAACGCGCAAATTTCGTGATAAAGTTCTCCACAGGCGCCTTCGCGCCGCTGGCGTTCTGAACAAGATCAAGGATTTTAGACACTGTGGACTCGCCGAACAGTTTTCCCACTTTAATCGTGAGCAGGCCGCTTTTATTAACTGAACCTGACAAAACTTCCGAGCCCGGTTCAACGTCAAGCGGGAGCGCTTCACCGGTCAGCGCGGAAGTGTCCAGCGCGGAACGCCCCTCCGTTACCACGCCGTCAAGCGGGATTTTTTCACCGGGCTTTACAACGATATATTCACCAATATTAATCTCTTCCGGCGATACACGACTGATTTCACCACCGACTTGAAGGTTGGCGAAATCGGGACGGATATCCATCAGGGCGGTAATGGATTTGCGGCTGCGGCCCACAGCGTATTGCTGGAACGCCTCGCCGATTTGGTAGAACAGCATAACCGCCACGCCCTCCGGGAATTCTCCAATGGCGAACGCGCCGGTTGTGGCGATGCTCATCAAGAAATTTTCGTCGAATATCTGTCCCTTTGATATGTTCTTGACAGCGCGGATAACGACTTCGCCGCCGATAAGCAAATAGGCTGCAAGAAATATCGCGAGTTCCGCTTGCCAAATGAAGTTAAACGCAAAACCCACTGCGAATAAAAGTACGCCAACGCCCAGTCCGGTGCGTTTTAACAGTAGGTCCCATTTTTCTTTATCTTTTGCCGCACTGGGTCTTTCCGTATATGAAACCTCTATACCGGGTTCAATTCCGACGACGATTTGCGAGGCCTGGCGTAAAAGCGCCGGCAGCTCCGATTTGTGCGCCGCCGTAAGCGTCATCTTTTGTGTCATCACATCAACCGTGACAGATTTTACTCCGTCAATATTCGAGATAGCCCGTTCCATTTTAGCGGCGCAGTCCGCACAGCCGAGGCCCAAAAGCCAAATGCTTTTCACGCCGGGTTCTTCGGCCTTTTTTTCACGCATCACAATAGCCGGCGCCATGTCCTGAACAATAGAACCGGTTCGCCTCATAACCCCGACCTCTTCCTCCTGACCCGCGATTTCCAGCGTGAGCCGCTGACCCGCAAAATCTACAGAAGCAGTGTTCACGCCCGGCAGCGCGCCGACGCGCCGTTCAATTTTTTTTGCGCAGTTAGGGCAGCATAGCCCATCCAAAATAAATTCCTTTCTGATTACGGCTTCCATCTATTAAACCCCCTCCCCTGAACATTATGAACCCTTGAGTATAGTATTAGATTACAGAGGCGGTTATCGAATCTTACGGCAACACTCATCATTCAATCACTCCCTATCATCAAACAGTTGAACATGTACGCAACTATTCTATAATCTCGTTTAATCTTTGTCAAGTGTTTTTTTATCCAAGTATAAAGTAATTGTCCTCTTGATATAGGAACTGTGAAAAGTATTTGCCGCCGCTTGACAAACTATACATTTATAGCGGCTCTAAAAAATAGAAATATTATTATGTCTATGGTGGTTCCAAAAAATAGAAATAGATGCTATAATCCCCTTAATGGGGGAATGAAAATGATAGACGTAAACACACGCAAG
>JAITDJ010000135.1 GCA_031282635.1 Clostridiales bacterium | reverse complement strand
TAAAAACTCTTGCCGCCGGGCGCAGCACAGAGATCCGCGACAGTATCACCCGGTTCGGGGGCAAGGGCTTCCACAGCCTTCATTGAGCTGAAATCCATAACGTGGAACAATCCGGCTTTAAATGGCTGAAGTTTACGAATATCAGATGTCTTCGCCAATATCGCCCCGTTCACGCCCAGCGGCTCGGCTTCCAGGCGCTCAAGCAGTTCATCGCGAGAAACTCGCAGCGTATTGACACAGATATGAACGCGTTGAGGCCGTACAGCGGCGCCACAGATCTGCTCGGTCTTCTCCGGCCCGAAGCGGCCGAGATAATATCGCGTTATCCACAACGGAAATGAATACCTTACCGAGAGATACCTGCCCGGATCCAGTGCTTTATCGGGCAAAGGCGCGTCTGTACGGGCCGCGCTGCGCAGCACGGCGTTAACAAATCCCGTCAGCCCCCCGAAACCGCGGCGCCGCGCCAGTTTAACGGCTTCGTCCACCGCCGCCGGTATTGGTATCCTGTCCATAAATTTCATTTGATAAACAGAAACCCGCAATAAATGACGTATAAACGGCTCCATTTTGATTACGGGTATTTTAGAGAACGTATCGATTATGTAATCAATCCAAATCAGGTCCCGCATACATCCGTTTACGATTTCGGTAATGAATCCACGGCCGCGGGCGTCCAGCCCGGCGGCGCGGTTCAGGTTTCGTGAAAGCGCAATACCGCAGTAACTGTATTCCTTTTCTATCTCCATGAGTATGTCTATGGCTGTTTCCCGTTCGCCGGGCATGTCAAAACCCCTTTCTTTACTATCATTATCGCCGATATTAATAATTTAGACAAGGGAAAGCGGCCGGTATAAATAACAGACTTGATATTGAAGACGATATATGCTAGATTAACTGTTAAAAATCGGACGCGCCCCGTCCGTGCTATCGGAGGTAAAAATGCCGGAAGAGATCTCTGGAATCAATGAAAATAAAAGCGGCGATAACGCGATGAATTTCCTCGAACGCATAATCGAAGATGATATTCGCAGCAATGTGTACCGCCGCTCCGTCCACACGCGTTTCCCGCCGGAACCTAATGGTTATCTGCATATCGGGAGTCTTTACGCGATTAATATTAATTACGGCGCGGCCAAGCGGTTCAAAGGCGCGTTTAACCTCAGGTTCGACGATACTAATCCGCTGAAAGAGGATATGGAATACGTCAACGCTATCATAGAGGATATGAAATGGGCCGGTTACGATCCCGGCGAAAACATTTTTTTCGGATCTGATTATTTTGACAGGATATATGAACTAACCTTGAAGCTTATTGAAAACGGCCGGGCCTTTGTATGCGACCTGACCCCTGACGAACTGCGCGAAAGCCGCGGTACGTTAACCACGCCCGGCATAAACAGTCCATACCGCGACAGAAGCGTGGAAGAAAACCTGAAATTATTTGACGGGATGAAAAACGGCATATATAGCACGGGGGAAAAAGTACTGCGCGCGAAAATCGATATGTCGGCGGCGAATATTAACATGCGTGATCCGACTATTTACCGCGTCTTAAACGCCGATCATTACCGCTCCGGCGACAAATGGCGTATCTATCCCATGTATGATTATGCCCACCCGATCCAGGACGCAATAGAAAATATTACGCATTCTCTGTGCTCGTCTGAGTTTAAAGATCACAGGCCGTTGTATGAATGGGTGCTTAACGCGTTGTCGTTCGCTTTTCCCGAACCTCCCAAACAGCGCGAGTTCGGGCGCATGAGCATAACGGGCGCCATCACCGGCAAACGATACCTGCGTCAGCTTGTTTCCCAAGGTTACGTCGACGGTTGGGACGACCCTCGCCTGCCTACTATTAAAGGCCTGCGCCGCCGCGGGTTTACCGTGGAATCCATATACGACTTTCTGGGCGATATAGGCGTCGCGCGAGATAACAGCACCGTTGACATTTCCATGCTGGAAAACTCCCTGCGCGAGGATCTTAAGCCCAAAGCCCATACCGTTATGGCCGTGTTGGATCCCTTGCCGGTTGAAATTATTAATTATCCGGAAGGCGCGGAAGAATGGGTCGTAGTGGAAAACAACGCAGAAAACCCGGAATTGGGCAGTCGCGAACTGCCGTTTTCACGAAACCTGCTCGTTGAACGCGAAGATTTCATGGAGGTTCCGGAAAAGGGTTTCCGCAGGCTTTATCTCGGAAATGAGGTAAGGTTGAAAGGGGCTTATTTTATTAAATGCGAAAAGGCCCTAAAAGACGAAAACGGAAATGTTATTAAACTCCTGTGTACCTACGATCCGGCTACCAAAAGCGGCGGCGGTTTTACCGGGCGTAAGGTAAAAGCCACCCTGCACTGGCTGGACGTTAACCATACGCTGCCCGCGCGCATTAACCTTTACGGCCGTTTGCTGCCGGATGAGAACATATCTGGCGAAGAACCGGACTGGCCTCGGCTTGTTGACCCCGATTCACTTATCGCGATGGAAAACGCCCGTGTGGAAGAATCGCTTTCCTCCGCTCGGCCTGAAGAAAAATTTCAGTTTATACGCCATGGGTATTTTGTCGCTGACATACATTGGAAACCGAGTGAAAAACTTGTATTTAACCGTATTGTGGCGCTTAAAGACACAAAAAAGAAAGGCTGATGTTTATATGTACCGCACGCATACATGCGGCGAACTTCGCGAACAGCACGCGGGTTTGGATGTTACTTTAAGCGGCTGGCTCAGTAATATCCGCGATAAAGGATCCATTCTGTTCTTTACACTGCGGGATCATTACGGTGTAACTCAGGTCGTTGTGACAGACGAGACGATAAAGGAAGAAATACGTAATATTCCGCGTGAATCGACCGTTCAGTTAAAAGGCAAGGTCGCGCTGCGTTCAGATATTAATCCTGAAATGCCCACCGGAAAGATAGAGATCATTCCCGAAAGGGTCATCACCTTAGGCAAATGCACGGAACCGCTGCCGTTTGAGACCGCCTCATCCACAGACACACGCGAGGATCTGCGCCTTAAATACAGATATCTGGATCTGCGCAACCCCCATGTACATGACAATATTGTACTGCGCTCAAAGGTAATCCATGCGATACGCGACAAAATGACGGACATGGGTTTTTTGGAAATTCAGACGCCCATTCTCACCAGTACTTCCCCTGAAGGCGCCCGCGACTATATTGTGCCCAGCCGGATACACCCCGGCAAGTTCTACGCTTTGCCGCAGGCGCCGCAGCAGTTCAAGCAGCTTTTGATGCTGTCCGGATTTGACAGATACTTTCAGATAGCGCCCTGTTTCCGTGATGAGGACGCGCGGGCCGACCGAACGCCTGGTGAGTTTTATCAACTGGATATAGAGATGGCGTTCGCCGAACAGGACGATGTTTTTTCCGTTGTAGAGACACTGTTATACGATATCTTCCGTATGTTCTCGTCATATAAAATCTCGCCGCCGCCCTTCCCGCGGCTGAAATACCGCGACGTTATGAAACTGTACGGCAGTGATAAGCCGGACTTGCGTATACCGCTTACGCTAACCGATGTGACGGAAATCTTCACGGCAAGTGATTTCAAGCCATTTATGGGGCGGAGCATTCAGGCCATACGCGTAAAAAACGCGGCGTCCGCTCCGCGCAAGCTGTTTGACCGTCTTACCAAGGAAATTTCCGATGAGGGAGCGAAAGGTCTGGTTTGGCTGAAAGCGGCGGACGAAACCACGCTCACCGGATCGGCGGCGAAATTTTTTACGCCGGCGGAAACATCGGCGCTGATAAAACAATGCGCCGCCGAAAAAGACGATGTCTTGTTTGTTATCGCTGATGAGTGTGATAAAGCACTTAAGTTCGCGGGCGTTTTACGTAATAAACTGGGGCGCGAGTTTAACCTTGTAGAGCCGGACGCGTCCCGGTTCTGCTGGATTGTGGACTTCCCTATGTATGAGCGCAATGAAGACACAGGAGAAACACAGTTCTCTCACAACCCGTTTTCGATGCCGCAAGGCGGGCTGGACGCTCTGCTTAACAAAGATCCTCTGACAATAGAAGCCTTTCAATATGATATTGTATGTAACGGCATAGAATTGTCGTCGGGGGCGGTTCGCAACCACAGTCCGGAGATCATGCTGGAGGCGTTCCGTATAGCTGGGTATTCCCGCGATGTTGTGGAAAGTAAATTCCCCGCTTTGTTCAACGCGTTTAAATATGGCGCCCCGCCTCACGCCGGCGTCGCGCCGGGCATAGACCGCATAGTGATGCTGCTGGCCGACGAGTCCAGTATCCGCGAGGTCATCGCCTTCCCGATGAATAAAAACGCGCAGGATCCGCTGATGAACGCGCCCGGCAGCGTAATACAGAAACAGTTGGATGAGGCGCATATAACAATAAAAGACCTTTAACAATAAAGGCCCTTTAACAATAAAAGACCTTGAGTGAAAAACTCAAGGTCTTTTAGAACCTCACTACATAGCCAAACGGTAGATTTTTTCAACATCCGCCGCTTCCAACTTTACGAACTGCCCCTGGGGGGCCTTTCTGGTCGCTTTTTGCGCCATCAGCGGAATATTCGCCTCAAGATCGGCCAAACCGGCCTGTGTCAGACGGATTGGCACGCCGAGGCGCTCAAAAAAGCGCTCCAGGCGCGTAATGCCTTCCAGGGCCGTATTTTCCGGGTTCCAGAAATCATACTCCACGCCGAATACCTTGTTTGCGAACTGCGCGAAACGGGTAACGTCATGTTTATAAACATACTTCATCCATGCGGGGAAGACAATGGCCAAACCCGCGCCGTGGGCCATGTCATATGTGGCGCTCAACTCATGCTCTATATGATGGCTGGCCCAATCGCCTATACGCCCCATGCCGATCAGATTATTGTGCGCCAAAGTGCCGCACCACATGATTTCCGCCCGAACGTTGTAATCTTCGGGGTTGCTCGCCGCCAGCGGGGCATTGTGAATAATGGCGCGCATAAGAGCCTCGCATAATTTGTCGGACAGATCGACGTCGCGTACATTTGTAAAATAGCGTTCCATAACATGCGCCAGCATATCTGTCGCGCCGCAGGCCGTCTGGTACGCAGGCAGCGTGTACGTAAGCTCCGGGTTAAGGATTGCGAATTTAGGGATAAAAGCATCGGATGAAAGGCCGATTTTATACAACCCATCTTCATTGGTAATAACGCTGCTGTCGCTGGACTCGCTGCCTGCGGCGGGAATTGTCAGCACTACGCCGACGCCAAGCGCCTTTTCGGGAATCGCTTTATTTTCGTAAAATTCCCATACATTGCCCTCATAAGGCACGCCGATAGAAATACATTTAGCAGAATCAATAGTGCTTCCGCCGCCGACCGCCAGAATAAAGTCAACGCCTTCAGCGCGCGCCAACTCAATACCCTTTTGCGCCAGGCTAAGACGCGGATTCGGTTGTACGCCGCCTAATTCAACAAAATTTACGCCCGCGTCTTTAAGTGATTGAACCACTTGGTCATATAGGCCCGAACGCTTGATACTGCCCCCGCCGTAATGAAGTAACGCCTTTTTGCCGTATTCAGCGGTATAGACGCCTGCTTTCGTATGCGTGTCTTTCCCGAATATTATACGGGTGGGGTTAAGAAATGAAAAGTTTTCCATAAAGACCTCACTTTCTTAATAAATCCATCGCTTTTTCAACTACATTTTCCACAGAAAATCCATACTGTTTAAACAGCAGGTCCGCCGGGCCCGAAGCGCCGAATGTGTCTATAGAAATAATGCCGCCGTCCAAACCGGTATATTTATGCCAGCCAAATGAAGAGGCGGCCTCAACGGCCAGTCTGACCCTAATTGCCGCCGGCAGCACGGATTCTTTGTAGACTGCGTTCTGTTCTTCGAAAACTTCCATAGAAAGGACGCTGACGGCGCGAGCGTTGACGCCCTTTTCTTTCAGGATATCCGCCGCCTTGCATATCAGCTGTACCTCCGAACCTGAAGCCAGCAGAATGATATCCGGCGGCGCCTCTTCGGATTCCTTTATAATATAGGCGCCCTTTAACGCCGCTTTCTCAGCGCCTGCCAGAGCCGGCAGGTTCTGACGCGACAGCGCCAGAGCGGCCGGGCCTTTGCGCGTTAGCGCGAGATACCACGCGACCGCTGTCTCCCGTGTATCACAGGGGCGCATAACGGTAAAGCCCGGGATACTGCGCAGGGCGGCCAAATGCTCTACGGGCTGATGAGTGGGGCCATCTTCCCCTACCCCAATGCTGTCATGCGTCATGATATATATGACGGGCAATTTCATTAACGCGGACAGACGCATGGCCGGCTTCATATAATCGGAAAATACCAAAAAACCGGCCACGTATGGGATAACTCCGCCATGCAGAGCCATTCCATTGGCAATAGCGGCCATAGCGTGTTCACGGACGCCGAAATGCATGTTTGAGCCTTCAGGCGTTTCAGCTGAAAAGTCGCCGCGATCTTTCATAATTGTTTTTGTTGAAGGGGCTAAATCGGCTGAGCCGCCTATTAAATTCGGGATCAGCCCGCACGCCTTATTCAACACCCGCTCAGACGACACGCGCGTCGCCAGGCTTCCCTCATATTTCCAAAAATCTTCGTTATTTAGTAAATCCACCGGAAGGCTGCCGCTGTTCCAGAGCTCCCACTCTTTGTAATCGGCGGGATAATTGATTTTGTATTTAGCCGCCAGCCTGTTCCATTCGGTCTCGGCCGCGGCTTTTTCAGCCAGAATTAAATTTATGCGCGCTCTAACTTGTTCGGGCACGAAAAATTCCTCTTCATATGGCCAATTCAGGGCTTTCTTCGCCGCTTTGATCTCATCGGCGCCCAACGGTTCCCCGTGTGTCGAGGCTTTCCCCTGCTTATTTGGGGCGCCGCAGCCGATAAGGGTTTTTATTTCAATAATAGAGGGTTTGTCCGTAATGGATTTCGCTTTTTTTATGGCATCCGCGATCGAACCGGTATCCGTGCCGCTGGAAACCAACTGAACGTGCCAGCCGTACGCCTTGAACCGATCAAGCACGTTTTCACGGAACGCGATCCGCGTGTCGCCCTCTATAGTTATATTATTGGAATCATATAATAAAATCAGCTTGCCCAGCCCAAGCGCGCCGGCTAAGGACGCGGCCTCCGCTGAAACGCCCTCCATAAGGCAGCCGTCGCCGTTCATTACATAGGTATAATGATCGATAAGCGGCGCTCCAGGTTTATTAAACTTAGCGGCTAAATATTTCTCCGCTATCGCCATTCCGACTCCGTTCGCGATACCCTGCCCCAGCGGCCCGGTGGTTACCTCCACACCTGTGGTGCGCCCATATTCCGGGTGCCCCGGAGTCAGGCTGCCCGCCTGGCGAAAATTTTTCAAATCGTCTGCCGTAAGCCCGTATCCAAACAGATAAAGCAGCGAATACAGCAGGGCTGAGCCATGCCCGGCAGACAAAATAAATCGATCCCGATCCAACCATGCCGGATTGGCGGGGTTTATTTTTAGAAAGCCGGCCCATAGAGTATAAGCGGCGGGGGCGGCGCCAAGCGGTAAGCCCGGATGTCCGCTGTTAGCCTTTTGAACAGCTTCCACGCTCAGAAAGCGAAGGGTATTGATGGCGAGATTCTCTGTATCGTTCATAACGGCGCCTCAATGTCTCGGAACACTTTCCCAGTCTTTAAGAAAGCGTTCAATGCCGGCGTCGGTCAACGGATGTTTGCTCATCTGGATAATGACGCTGTAAGGAACAGTAGCGATATGCGCGCCCAGTCTGGCTGCTTGTATAACATGAATAGTATGACGTATACTGGCGGCGATAATCTCCGTCTGTATGCCGTGTATATTAAAAATATCCACGATTTCTTCAATCAGGCGCATTCCGTCCTCACCCACGTCGTCCAGCCGGCCTAAAAACGGACTGACATAAGTCGCGCCCGCCCGCGCGGCCAGCAGGGCTTGAGCGGATGAAAAGATCAGTGTGACATTAGTCTTAACGCCCTCCGCGTTTAGAATTTTGACAGCCTTCAATCCTTCGAGCGTCATAGGAATCTTTACCACAATGTTCGAGTGTATTTTAGCCAGAAGTCTGGCTTCGTCCACCATGCCCGCGTGATCCGGGCTGACGGCCTCCGCGCTGATCGGACCGTCTACTATGGATGTAATTTCTTTTACGACCTCAATAAAGTCCCTGCCCTCTTTCGCTACCAGGGAAGGATTGGTTGTTACGCCGCCGATTACGCCTAAATCATTTGCCTCGCGGATATGGTCGGTGTTCGCGGTATCAATGAACAATTTCATAATTTCATGCTTACCCCCTTTCGTTTTTCATGAGTATATCATGGAAATATACGTACCGCAAGATTTGTGGTATAATGAATCCGTCAGTCAATAATAAAACGTCTGGAAGTGTTAAATCAATGCCGCTTTTTAAACCCGTATCAGTATCTGACAGGGCTTGGATATATCCCCTGGCCTATACCGAAAATACCCAAAACGCGGATTACAGTTTTATGAACCTGTTGGCGTGGAGCAATCTGTTTAACATACAGTCCGCTGAGATTAGCGGCTGCTGCGTAATTGAAACCATAATGGACGGTGAGCTGACATATTCCTTTCCGCTGGGCGCCGAAACGGACGAACGGCTCCGGACGGTTATCGAAACGCTGCGCGGGCGGCAGTCGGAAAAACCTCTGCGTTTGCAGTCGGTTACACCTGACACGCGCGGGCGGCTTGAGTCGTTGTTCCCAAGCAAGTTTTCTTTCACAGCGCGCCCCGATCTGTACGACTATATTTACCTTGCGGAAAAGCTGGCGTCACTAGCCGGAAAAAAACTTCACGCAAAACGGAACTATATTAACAATTTTACCGCCAGTTTTAATTGGCGTTTCGACCCCATCAATGAGACTAATCTTTCCGAATGTGAAAATCTTTATGAATTATGGGCGAATAGCCGGCAGGATGCCGAAACGGATATAAACGGTGAATATGAAGCCTTTAAGAAAATGTTGGACAATTTTACGCCTTTACGCCTTGACGGCGGGATATTAACCGCTAATGGAAACGCGTGCGCTTTTACCGTTGGCGAACGGCTGTCACGGGAAACCTATGTGATTCACTTTGAAAAAGCGCGGCAGGATGTTATAGGCGCGTATCAAATGATAAACCGCGAGTTTGTCAGGCATGTACTTTCGCTGTATCCTGAGGTAAAATACATAAACCGTGAAGAAGATATGGGCATGGAGAGCCTCCGCAAGTCTAAAAGGTCATATTACCCCGATTCATTTGTAGAAAAATACACTGCCATATGGGCGGGCTGATACGTATAGCGTCGGCTGAAAAAAGTGATTTTCCGGCGCTTGTCAGGATCTGGACAGCCTCTTTTGATGATACGGAGCGGGATGTCATACGGTTTTTGAATTTTTTCTACTCGCCGGGTTCGTCCCTTTTGCTATTTGAGAACGGAAAGCCCGCCGCAGCGGCGCACTTGATTTCCGGTTCAGCGGTTGCCGGCTTAATCGGTCCTGACGGATTACCGATGCGGAAACCCGAAATAACCTGCGCGTATCTTTATGCTGTGGGCGTCTTGCCCGAGTTTCGCGGCCGGGGTTACGGCGCGGCTGTATCACGCCGCGCGGCGGAGCATTCCCGCGAAACAGGCGCCGATATTTGCGTAACTGTTCCCGCCGATTCGGGGTTGTACAAATTTTATAAAAAAAACGCCGGTTTTGAAACCGCGTTTTACGCCAAAACAGTGGATGCGCGTTTATGTGGTAATACCGATGGATATTCGGTTCTGTCTATAAGTCCGGATGAGTATTCCGACAGACGGGAAAATTTGCTGGCCGGCCGCCCTCACTTGCGTTATGCCCCGCGCTGGTCTGAATATTTCACGACGATTTGCGGCGCTGGCGGCGGTCTTTTCGAGATAAAAGACCATTCAACCGGCGAAGCGGCGCTGGCGGCGGTGGAATCAGATATGGATCGGGTTATCCTGAAAGAACTGTTGTGTCGCGGCGGAACAAAAAAAT
This sequence comes from Clostridiales bacterium, assembly GCA_031282635.1. Lineage (GTDB taxonomy): Bacteria > Bacillota > Clostridia > Lachnospirales > WQUN01 > JAISZF01. The sequence continues at coordinate 17,318 of JAITDJ010000135.1, read as the reverse complement.
TTCTGGAAGCCGCGGCGGGTTTTTTTCATAAAAGCCGCGTAACCGCGAGGCTGCCAGGGGGGAACGAACCGTTTGCGATGGCGTCGCAGGCATTGTCCCGCTCTGTTTATTGGGGTATAGCGTTTGATTAAAAATAAGGATCGGAAAATAATATGTACAAAATCCTGAAAACCGAAGGCCGCGCCAAGCGCGCCTTATTTGAAACGCCGCACGGCGCGGTTCAGACGCCGGTATTCATGAACGTAGGTACGGCGGCCGCCATAAAAGGCGGCTTATCGTCGGAGGATTTGGAACGTGTAAAATGCCTGATAGAACTCTCCAACACTTATCATTTGCATATCCGCCCCGGCGACGAGTTGATAAGGGATCTGGGCGGCCTCCATAAATTCATGGCGTGGAACGGTCCCATCCTGACAGATTCCGGCGGGTTCCAGATATTCTCGTTAAGCAGGCTGCGCCGGATAAAAGAGGAGGGCGTAACCTTCGCTTCCCATGTGGACGGCGGAAAGATATTCATGGGGCCTGAAGAGTCTATGGAGATCCAGTCAAATCTGGGGTCGACCATTGCTATGGCTTTTGACGAGTGCGCCCACTCGCGGGCCGAATATGAATATATACGGGCGTCCGCCGGCAGAACCACGCGCTGGCTGCTCCGATGTATAAATCGTTTGCAGGAGTTGAATGCCCAAAGCGGTACAATCAATAAATCCCAAATGCTGTTCGGCGTTAACCAGGGCGGCGTGTACGAAGACATCCGTTTGGAACAGGCGGAAGACATCGCCGCTCTGAATTTGGACGGATACGCTGTAGGCGGGCTGGCTGTAGGTGAAACCGCCGAGGAGATGTATCGGATCCTGGACGCGGTGATTCCCATACTGCCTCGTGACAAGCCCACTTACCTGATGGGAGTCGGAACGCCCGCCAATATTCTGGAGGCTGTCGAGCGCGGCGTGGACTTCTTCGACTGCGTACTCCCCGCGAGAAATGGCCGTCACGGTCATGTATATACCGATAAAGGCAAGTTGAACCTGTTAAACGCCCGGTATAAACGCGACGACGCGCCTATTGAGGAAGGCTGTGGCTGCCCTGTTTGCGGCCGTCATACAAAGGCGTATATCAGGCATTTGTTTAAAGCAAAAGAGATGCTGGCTTTGCGTCTTTGCGTTTTGCATAATTTGTACTACTATAACACCTTGATGGGAGAAATAAGGTCAGCCTTGGATGAAAACCGGTTTGCGCGCTTTAAGGCTGACAAGTTGGCTGGTTATAAAACGGAAATGCCAGTTGACGAGCCTTAATTAATTGCTATATAATATTATTAATATCAGCGGGCCGGCTGACTGGATATCCACTTGCCCGGCGGATGTGAACTAATTATACAGGGGTTGTGTTCATGATTTTACTTTTAAGCAAGCTGCTGGTTTTGGGGATTATCCAAAATAATACAGAGGGCTCGGCGGCTGCGGCTTCCCAGGGAGCGCAGGCCGCCGAGCCGGGCGCCGCTTTCGGGGGCTTTAACTCTCTCGTTATGATTCTTGTTTGGGTAGCTGTTATCGGCATATTTTATTTCTTCAGCATCCGGCCTCAAAGTAAGCGTGATAAAAAGCTCAAAGAGATGCAGTCCGCTATTAAGTCCGGGGATAATGTACTGACTACCAGCGGTTTCTACGGTAAGGTAGCCGATGTCGGTGAAGACTGCTTTGTCATTGAGTTCGGAACTAACCGGGGAGTGCGCGTACCCGTACGCAAGTCTGATATCATAGGTATTCAGACGCCTAAATTAAGTCCGTCCAGACCGGAGAGCGGCAATTAACCCGTTACAGGTTTTGTTCTATAGATAATAGGAGATTTTTTGCATGTCAGAAAAAGTAGAAATAATAACCGGCGGCATTTACGAAGGGAAGGTCGTCAGGCTTAAGCCGTTCGGGGCTATAGTTATTCTGCCCGACAACTCGCAGGGCTTGGTTCATATCTCACATATTTCAAGCAGCTATGTGCAAAACGTGGATGATCACTTGGCCGTTGGCGATATCGTACACGTGAAAGTACTTACAAATGATAAGTCTTCCGGGAAGATTTCATTATCTATGAAAGATGTGGCGCAGCCGGAACTAATGCAGGAGCGTGAAGCCGCTATTGAGTACGAGCAGCGCAGAGATCGCGGACGCTCCGAAGCAGGAACCACATTTGAGGAAAAATTCAAAGAATGGCTTAAAGCGTCCAATGAAAGGCAGGCGGGCCTGAATAAACGTAATAAACGGCGGTAAACCGAATCGGGAGGGGGACGCCCTTTGCGTTTCTCGCGCGGTTTAGCGCCGTCCACGCGGCAAAATTTTCTTAGAGCCTGTCAAAAAGAAAAACTGTTCTGAAATAAACTGTTCTGGAACACGCCTTGTACGCACAAAAGTATAGACAAAAAGTCATATTAAAATGGGGCTGTTGCAAGGCCTATACAAGGCCAACGCAACAGCCCTAAATTCTGAAATATATTTTTTTGTTCATGAAATATATTTTTTCATATTCTTAAGCGCACTCTTCTCCAGCCTGGACACCTGCGCTTGGCTGATGCCTATCTCGTCCGCCACTTCCATCTGAGTCTTTCCTTCGAAGAAACGCAGGCTCAAAATCAGCTTCTCCCTTTCATTCAGCCGCTTCAGCGCTTCTGACAGCGACAAATTCTCCAGCCAGTTGTTATCGGTATTCCGCTCGTCGGATACCTGATCCATTACAAAGATCGCGTCGTTGCCGTCGTGATACACAGGCTCAAACAAAGATATGGGGTCTTGTATCGCGTCCAGCGCGAAGATTACATCCTCTTTGGGCAGGTTCATTTCCTTTGAGATCTCTTCAATGGTAGGTTCCTTAGAATTCCTGTTAGTCAGCTTTTCTTTGACCTGCAGCGCTTTGTAAGCCGTATCTCGCAGAGAGCGACTGACCCTTATAGAATTGTTGTCACGAAGATATCGTCTGATCTCCCCTATAATCATGGGCACAGCATAAGTCGAAAACTGAACGCCTTGAGTAATGTCAAAATTATCAATAGCCTTTATAAGCCCGATACACCCGACTTGGAATATATCGTCGACATATTCTCCTCTGTTGTTAAACCGCTGAATAATGCTTAGTACCAGACGCAGATTGCCATATATGTATTTTTTACGGGCTTCTTCGTCGCCTTCCATAATCTTTTCAAACAGTTTCTTTTTCTCTTCCCCTTTTAATATCGGTAGTTTGGATGTATTAACGCCGCAGATTTCCACCTTGTTGTTCAGCATAAGTTTCCCTCCGCATCTTTTGTCAAGAATCAGATAGCCATATTAAAAATGATTACCTTACGGAGGAAAAATATACTTGGTAAATTCTTTCAAAAATGGGCCGGCTAATCCAAGAGGAAATCCGACGGTATTTCATCGGGGCTCAAACGCCGCGCATTAAGCGCAAAACGCGTATCGTCGTCCTCGTTGGTGCAGGTTGAAAGCGTCAGTATGTGATCGCCGGGTTTTATATTCACTCCGGTATCATACATTGAGCGGGCTTTCATTTCGGACGCCAAGGCGAAAAAATCCTCATCAGAGGGAAAAACCACTTGTATGTACGGAAAATCGGTATCCGTACGATAAAATGAAAATACCTCCCATACATGGTTTTCATAGATTGTGTTGAACTCAATATAACGATGATTGTTGAAATAGTCCCACGACTGAAAATACCGCAGGCTGTGGAACATAATATCCTGGCGCATATTGTGGCCGTAAATGACGATATTGGGATCGTCTTTCTCCACGTCGTTTTCATAGTCCATAAAAATCCAGCCCGCAGTGGTTCTGTTTTTATTTATGTCATATTGCAGATAATATGAGTTATCGCCGCTGTGCGTAACCGGATAGTCTATGCCGGTACCCGCTATCTTAAGATACCCCATTATATCGTTATTGCCGTATTTAGCGCGCAGTTCCTCAAATGCCGGCTGAATCGCCCTTGGCGTCGGCGAAAGCACGGCTGGCGTGGTTACGGTTCGCACAGGCGGTTCAGTCACGGCCGGCTCGAGCGCCGGCGTATGCGTGGGCTGCGGCGCAGGCTTTTTTTGAACCATAGCCCGCTCATAAGCCAGCCTGGCTTCTTCGGCCATTTTATTCAGCTGATATTCCGAGTGCGCCTGCCAAGCTAAAATGGAGCCGCAGCTGAAAATTACGGACAAACAAATAATACGGATAACAGTTCTTCTGTCCAAAAAATCACTCCTCTATTCAAAAAATCACTCCTCTATTCTAATCTAATGAATATATGAGGGAACACGCGAGTATATATATTATTATTGGTATTGGCCATAGGAGGGTGTGAATGTATTATTATATTATCCGAACCAATAGATATATCGGCGCGTTTTATCATATTCGACAGCGGGGTATCGCGCGGCGCGTATATTTAAACGGCCGATGGCAGGCCGAACAGGTAATTGTGGAAAGTTGCCGGGAAAATTTTACCGCCCATTACGAAGACAATATTATATACCTGTTCTGCCAGGATACATCCGGCGATATTATCGCGGTCACAATTAATGTCACGGACGATTCGGTCAACCGCCGTGTTGCGCTGAAGAGCCAATCCGACCATATACAGCAGGTTTTGCTGTATCCCATCATCCTGAAGAAAGGGCTTTCCATCATATACAACGCCGCAAGCGCGGAAGACAGAAGCAATTATCTGATGTTTCAGCAGCTTAACGAAAACGGTCAGTGGTCTCCGGCCTCACGGATCGATAAGTATTGGGCCGATAACTTTGAGGTTCAGCGGGTGACGCGCGATCACCTGCTGTTATTTTATCAAACCCGATCCCCCGAAAATCGTTTGGGATACAGAGAGTTTACGCCCGAACAGCAGGGACACTACATTACGTATTATACCACAAACTATTTTGTGTCCGATACGTCATACCTGACAACAGACAACGGCGTCCATACCCTGTTTGTGATTAAAAGTATGTTCTCCAGTCAACTGATTTACCGCAGGAACGTAACCGGCGAATTCAGCGGTCCCATAGTGTTGTATGAAGCCCAGCGCATAGAGAAATGTCTGCTGTTCTTTATCCGGGATAATCTGTACATAACATTTATGTCTGCGGGTTACCTGTTTATATGTACGTCCGACGACAAAGGGGCGTCGTTTTCGCGTCCTGTGAGATATAGAAATAAATTCTGCCAGAACCCCGAAAAGGCATATTTCATCAGTCAGTCCGAGCAAGTCGAAAACGGTGTGTTCCTGCGCCAGGTTTATGTGGATCGCGCCTCGCCCTGGGACATTCAGATAATCCCCGATTTAGCCGAGGATTTCTTTCCGGTTTATTCGGAAAAAGAAGGGAACGACGCGCGGCTCTCCCAAGACGGAAGCCCCGAATACGCCGATGAAATAGAGCGTCTGCGAAATCAGATCGCGTTGCTGCGCCGGTATTCCGATGAAAAAGACACGCAAATAGAAGGTTTAACCAAGCTGTTGTCGGAGCGCAACGCGGAACTCTCCGAAGCCCTGCGCCAACGGGAAAATCCTTCTTAAAATAACAAAGTGTTTTTATTGTAAAACCCTATGTTTGATGGTATACTATGGAATAACTTTTGTTTCGGATATACAAAATGATGAATCCGATCAAAGAAGTGGAGGTTAAAGATGGCATCTATTATCGACTTGGACGAGCTTAATCTAATCATTGATTCGGTTCACGGAGACCCACATCATCTTTTAGGCATGCATGAAGTTGAAATCGGGTTCAAACGCGCTCTGGCCGTCCGTGCCTTTATCCCGCAGGCTTCAGCCATAACAGTGATAGACACAGAGGATCCGGGCGTTCGTTACTCAATGGAAAAGCTCCATTCCGACGGCTTTTTCGAGGCCGTTATAACCGATCGCGACAAATGGTTTCTATATCAGCTGGAGGTCGAGGGGTACGGATCGAACTGGGTAACATACGACCCCTACTGTTTTTCGCCGGTTATTTCCGAACTGGACAGACACCTGTTCGGTCATGGAACGCACTATGAAATATTCGAGAAACTCGGCGCGCATCCCATGACACATCAGGGTGTGGACGGCGTCCTGTTTGCGGTATGGGCGCCCAATGCTAAACGGGTCAGCGTTATCGGCGATTTTAACGCCTGGGACGGCCGCAGGCACCAAATGCGCCAATTAGGCGGTTCGGGTATTTGGGAGATCTTTGTGCCCGGCCTGAATCAATACGACCGTTACAAATATGAAATAAAGACTCAGCAGAACTATCTGCTTCAAAAACAGGATCCGTACGGCAATTTCGCCGAGCTGCGGCCCAGCGTGTCGTCGCTGGTTTACAATATAAATAAACATAAATGGAATGACTCTTATTGGATAGAATCGCGGAAGGGCGTCGGCAATTCAAGGCCCATGAATATTTATGAGGTTCATCTGGGCTCATGGAAACGCGGTGAAGAAAACCGTTTCCTGACATATACGGAGCTTGCCGCCCAACTTATACCCTATGTTAAAGACTTGGGCTATACGCATATTGAACTGATGCCCATTGAGGAACATCCCTTTGACGGCTCTTGGGGGTATCAGGTTGTGGGATATTACGCCCCGACCAGCCGTTACGGAAATCCCGATGAGTTCATGGAATTTGTTGACGCGTGTCATCAAAATGACATAGGCGTATTATTGGATTGGGTACCCGCTCATTTTCCGAAAGACGCGCACGGCCTGGGCCGCTTTGACGGCACCGCGCTGTACGAGCATGAAGACCCGCGTAAAGGCGAACATCCTGACTGGGGCACCTACATATACAATTATGGGCGCAACGAAGTCAAAAATTTTCTGATTGCCAACGCTATCTTCTGGATAGAAAAATATCATATCGACGGCCTGCGCGTTGACGCGGTGGCTTCCATGCTGTATCTCGACTACGGCAAGCAGGGAGGTCAGTGGGTGCCTAATCAATACGGCGGCAACCACAACCTGGAAGCCGTTGAGTTCATGAAACACATGAACTCCGTACTGCACGGGCGCTGCCCTCAGGCGATTATGATCGCGGAGGAATCCACAGCTTGGGCGGGCGTGTCGCGCCCGGTCGAAACTAACGGCTTGGGTTTTGACTACAAATGGAATATGGGCTGGATGAACGACTTTTTGACATATATGTCCAAAGAGAGCATATACCGTAAATACCATCATAACAATCTTACTTTTGGTATGGTTTACGCTTATACCGAAAATTTCATTCTGGTTTTGTCACATGATGAGGTAGTGCACGGAAAGGCGTCGCTTATCAATAAAATGCCTGGAGATCTATGGCAGAAATTCGCGAACCTCCGCACAGCCCTGTGCTTCATGATTGGGCACCCAGGCAAGAAACTGCTGTTTATGGGCGGCGAGTTCGGTCAATTTGACGAGTGGAGCGAGTCCCGCAGTTTAGACTGGTTCCTGTTGCAATATGACCACCATAATCAGATGTTGGATTTTACCCGTGATCTTAACCATCTATACTTGGATGAGCGCGCGCTGTGGCATGACGACTTTACTCATAACGGATTTGAATGGATCAACTGCGCCGACTGGGAAAGAAGCGTTTTAACATTTTTCCGCAAATCGGTCGATGAGGACGATATTGTTATATTTGCGTGCAATTTCACGCCTGTGCCGCTTATGATGCACCGGATAGGCGTTCCTAAGCTGTGCGCGTACCGCGAGATATTAAACAGTGACGACCTGAAATACGGAGGTTCCGGCGTGTTGAACGCAGGCTTGATGAACGCTGAGGTTGTGCCATGGGACGGACGGCCATACAGTATAGGGATAAAGATTCCGCCGCTTGGGGTTTCTGTTGTAAAGCCGGTATAGTTGGAAAAGCCGGTCGCTTGGACGGTTGGGATATCGGTAAAGAGTGGAATTAAACAATTCCGCCGTTGTTTAATGGCCGCTGCGCGGTCTTTGGCGGCGCTAAGGTTTGCCAAACGCAAAAACCGCGCTTAGCAAACCTTAGCTTTCGCTAGTATAAATTCTCGGCGCAAAAAATCAATGCCCGGTTTTATCGCTCGCATCGATAATACGCACTCCGGAATGTCGGTTTATAAACCCAGCAGGCAGTGCGGCTCGGTTTAAATGGCGCTTGCTTATCCGGAATTTTTGTCGGCGCAGCTGTAAGATCCGGCGAATCGGCCGGCGCAGGCGTATCTGTCGGCGTCTCGGTAGCGGCGGGCGTATAGGTTGGAGTCGCTGTATTTACCGGACTTGCCGTAACGGTCGGCGTTCTGGTCGGACTCGGCGTAACGGTCGGCGTGTTGGCCGGGCTTGCCGTAACGGTCGGCGTTCTGGTTGGGCTTGCCGTAACGGTCGGCGTTCTGGTCGGGCTTGCCGTAACGGTCGGCGTTCTGGTTGGGCTTGCCGTAACGGTCGGCGTTCTGGTTGGGCTTGCCGTAATGGTCGGTGTCGGTAAAACGGTTACTGATATTTCATATCGAAGCGCTTCCCCATAGGCGACAGCCGCCCCCGCATTTACATAGCCGCCAGATTTTACCTTTCCGTAGAGCGATGTGCTCTGTGTGGCGGTTTCCATTAGAGCCTGACGGATTTCAGACGGCGCCGCATCGGGAAACCTGCCTTTATACAGCGCGGCGACTCCGGATATAATCGGCGTTGCGGCGGACGTTCCGCTGAAATATCCATAAGTATTAATATAATCCCCATTGTTAATAACCATGGCCGAATAAATATTTTCTCCCGGCGCCGCTATATCGATAAATGACCCATAATTGGACCAACTGGGCATTACACCGGAATTATTGACGCCTGCAACGCTTATTATATTGTCAAACCCAAGCGCTGCCGGATAATACGGCGTTTCTGCGCCATAATTTCCAGCCGCGCACACAAAAAGAATATCATCATAGTTTTTTATGACGGACGCAAGAATTTCATCGGACTCGTCGGTAGTCCATGAACAGTTGATAATTTCAGCCCCGTGTTCCGCGGCATATATTATACCTAGAATACTGTCGGAAGTTGTTCCGGCCCAACCCTCAACAGGAAGAAGCGCCTTAATGGGTATTACCCTGGCGTTCGGCGCAATCCCGGCTATGCCTTCGTCATTCCATAAAGCCGCTATTATAGATGTAACCGCCGTACCGTGATAACTGTCGCCTTGATCGAATACAACGCCGTCGTTGTCGCTATGGAAGATATTATATCCGGGAAGTGTCTTCCCTATCAAATCCGGATGCGAAACGTTAATACCGCCGTCAATAACGGCAACAATAACGTCGTTAAGGCCGCGATCCGTATTCCATACTGGAATGACTGATATGTCGACGCCGGGAACGCCTCTGACACCGAGAACAACCTGCCCTGTATTTTCCAGCGCCCATTGCTCGGAATAGTACGGATCCGTGGGGATCCAAGCGTATCTTATAGGATAATTGGGCTGGACGATCTCTATGCCGCTGTCCTGTTCAAGCAAAAACATTACAGCGTCAATATTGGCTTCATCGTTAACCTTAATCGTGCTTATGCCCAGTTCTTCAGATACATCGTCCACTGTAAAAAGGGGCGGCGACTTCTCCGGATTACCGTTTTCAGAACTGGAGCCGTCCGCCGCCAGATCGGCGGGCGTCAATGAAGCCGTGCTCAACAGTCCCTCTTTTCCGGTATATGTATGCTTAATTAAAATCTGAGGCAAATCCGCTTTTGTCAACTCCGAAAAAACTTCGGCGTTATCCGTCGAATCGCCCATCGGCGTGTTTATAACTTTATTGATCAAGTCTTGACCGTCGGTCGTCCAGCCGCCGCGTTCCGGATCGCCGAACCACTCATAGCTGTCTCTGAACCCGTTACTCTCCGAACCGATTAATGTCGCCATCTGCGCGGTGACATTAACCGCATAGTAATAATCATTTTTCGGTAACGCTAATTGGGTTACGCTGTCCGTCAACAGGCCGGTCGCCTGCCCGCCATGCAACGGCGATACCCAGTAAGCCCAGCCATCCGTATCGATAACCCAATAGTTTCCTATTGGCGAGCCAATGCCTTTCCACTGCGCCATCGTCAGAACCCGAGCCGAAAGCGTCCGTTTCGTGTGAACGCCGGCGTCGTTCACGCTGGTTTCCGTTAAACCGGCCGGACTGTTTTCATCAACAAATTCTTTATTTTCGCTATCCGCTTCAGACACAGGGTAATAATACTTCCACCCGCCCATATTCCATTTCCAATATCTGTGGAAACCCGTTTCATCGGCGCATTCACTGGGATCGTCCGCCTGGGGCGTATGTATTTTCCATGTGTTCAGGTTATCTATATCCGCTCCGCTTACAAGCGATTCCGCTAAGTTCAGCGGGTTATGTACTAACACTCCGGTGTTCGGATCAGTTTCTACGGATTTTAAACCGGCGCCCGAACCTATTTCCATATACTCGCTTAATCGGACGCGTACGAAGATATCCTCAGCGCCCCAGTTTTCCACATATATGTCTTTGTTGGGATCGCTCTCAATGTGATCGTTATGCAACGTTCCTCCCAGGCAGTTGTCTGCAGCGCCCCGCCATTCATTTATAACTCGCGCGCTGAAATCCGACCACGCGAACGAACCTGAAATAGTTACCGCACAAAACGACAGGACTATAGCCACCACAGCAGTTTTTCTCTTTAATCTCATATTCACCCTGCTTCACTCTCCTTCAATACCTCCAAAGTATCTTAATAATAACAAATTTCTCGTAAATGTCAATATGTACCTTAAAGTCCATTTAATCGACACACTGCCGCGCCGCTCGCGATTTACTGCATTACAGGCGCGCTTGTGGAATTTTTCCCGCACACCTTGTAAATGGGTTTAGAGATATGTTAAAATGCATAACTAACAGTATTATTTAATTCAGGAGGATTTTATGGGTTTAATTAACGAGTTTTATATCCAGCTTTACTCGGTGCGCGAGGAGTTGCAGCGCGATTTTCCGGGTACGCTGCGTAAGCTGGGGAAAATCGGCTATACCGGCGTGGAGTTTGCCGGTTATGGCGGTTATTCCGCAAAAGATCTCAAAAAGCTGCTGGCCGAGAACAATCTTAAGCCGATGGGTACCCATTCGCGCGTTGAGGCGTTGCTTGAGCATTTAGACGAGGAAATCGAGTACAACCAGATCCTGGGAACGGAATATATTATCCTGCCTCACTACGGCGGCGTATCTGACAGAGACGGCATACTTCGGATGGCTGAATTATTCCTGCCGGCAGCGGAAAAAATTACAAAGGCGGGGATGAAATTCGCGTATCATAACCACGCCTGGGAATTTGCAAAGTATAATGGCGAATATTTGCTGGACATCTTTTATGCCAACACTGATCCCGAAATCGTGCTGGCCGAACTGGATTTATATTGGATTGCGTATGCCGGAGCGGATCCGCTGGAGTATATGAAGAAATACGCAAACCGGGCGAAACTTCTGCATATCAAGCAGATTAAAGACTATGAATCCAAAAAATGCGTAGATCTTAACGAAGGTGTAATTGATTTTTCTGAAATCATCAAAACAGGCAAACGATCCGGCGTGGAATATTATATCCTGGAGCAGGAAGAATTTGAGATTGATCCGTTCATCAGCGTCAAAAACGGCATAGATTTTATATTGGGGTTAGAAGACTGAGAAATAAAATTGAATTCAATTTTATTTAAATTAATTTAATTTAAATTCAGGTCGCGGGCATAGCCCGCGTTAGGAGGATATTATGAAGCTAAGCGTATTAACCGTGCCACTGTATAGCAAAACCCCCGAAGAGGCGTTTGAGTACCTTTCGGGACTGGGTGTGCAATCGGTTGAAATTGGAACCGGCGGCTCACCGGGCAATAATCATTTGAACCCAGCTGAATTTTTGGACAATCCCTCAAAGATCAATGAATATAAGGCGCTGCTGAAAAAATATAATCTGGAGATTTCCGCTTTTTCCGTACACGGTAACGGCGTTCACCCCAATAAAGCTATCGCTGAAAAAGATCATTCGGAATTTGTGGAAACATGCAAGCTGGCGCGGCAGTTTGGCGTGGATCGCGTGGTTACCTTTTCCGGCTGTCCCGGCGACCATCCCGGCGCCAAATATCCCAACTGGGTCACCTGCGCGTGGCCGACTGATTATCTGGAAATCCTTAAATATCAGTGGGAAGATGTGCTTATCCCTTACTGGAAAGAAGCCGTTAAGATTGCCAACAATTGCGGCGTCTATAAGATTGCGCTGGAACTGCATCCCGGTTTCTGCTGCTATAACCCGCGTTCACTGCTGCGTTTGCGCGAAGCCGCGGGCGAAACCATCGGCGCGAACTTTGACCCCAGCCATCTCTTCTGGCAGGGCATAGATCCTGCGGACGCATTGAAAGCTTTAAAGGGCGCGGTTTATCATTTCCACGCCAAAGACACGCGCGTTGTAACCAGCAATGTACACGTCAATGGCGTACTGGAAACATCGCGTTATGACGACTTTTTAAATCGCGGCTGGTTCTTCCGCACTGTAGGGTATGGGCACGATATGGTTGAATGGAAAGAGATCATATCCACACTGCGGGCGATCGGATATGACGACGCCGTCAGTATAGAGCATGAAGACGGCCTGATGTCTGTCGAAGAGGGCTTGGAAAAGGCTATTCAGTTTCTGAAGCAGGTTATCCTGTATGACGCCCCGCCGGCGATGTGGTGGGCATAATAAACGAGACCGCGCTGATACTTATGCTGAAAAACCCTGAAACCGGATTTTTTGAGGAAGAATTGCGGCGATATTGTATCGGGGCGGATGAAGATTTAATAGAAGGGCTGTATGCTGAACGTACAGAGGATGGCCTGACAGTATGCCTGCGTGTTGGCATTGGCAATTCATGGACGAATATCAGTGACGAGTTGTTTGGCATAATATACGACGACTACGACACGGATTTACTGCCCGACTTCGTGACGGAGTTTATCGAATTAGACGAATGTTATACCCCAGCATGGGAAGCGCGTTTTTTGCTCAGCGAAAATCCCGCGGAAACGGAAGATATGATAAAACAGGCGCTGACTGCGCACAGAAAGATCCTGTCACTTCTGCTTGATAATGCTGGCTAAGGAGCGGCTGCTATGTATAGTAACGACTGGATTTCAAAATTAAACCGTAAGTTTGGCCGGTACGCGGTTCGCGGCCTGATACTGTATATTGTTATCGGCCGGGCTGTTGTGTTCGGGTTTGATTTTGTACTCAGCCCCACAGATTTTAATCTTTCGAACCTGTTGTATTTTGATAGAGCGGCGATTGCGCAAGGTCAAATTTGGCGGTTATTAGGTTTTGTTTTCCTGCCGTCCGGCGGCGTTCTGCTTTTCGTGTTCCTCGCTATGTACTTTACATGGCTGATCGGATCCGCTCTGGAAAATGAGTGGGGCTCGTTTAAATTCAATATTTTTTTCTTAACCGGCGTTATCGGTACGATGCTGGGCGGTCTGATAACAAATTACGCGACAAATTATTATCTCACATTGTCGATGTTTCTTGCTTTCGCAAGTATATTTCCCGATTTTGAGATTTTACTGTTTTTTGTCATCCCGATTAAAATAAAGTACCTTGCTTTATTAGACGCGCTTCTGCTTATTTACTCGTTAGTGACTGAAAGTTGGGGCGGCCGGCTCTCAATACTCATATCTATCCTTAACCTGCTTCTGTATTTCGGGCCCCAGGCGGCGCAGCAGGTTCGTTTGTGGTATCGCAGGTCGCTTTGGAAAAGAAAGTACAGGTAATAAGGAGGTTATTGCATGTTCAATGGTTACCATCACATCGGGCTTATCGTTGACGACGGGGAAAAGAGCCTGAAGTTCTACACCAAGGGCCTTGGCGGGAAGCTCACATTCAGCTTCCCCATGGGTGACAGCGGCAAAACGATTTATCTTGTGGATTTGGGCGGCAATGCTGTAGTGGAAATTATTCCTCGCGGGAATGACGGCCCAGCGGCGAACGCCCGGTGGGCGCATATCGCTGTGGCGACTGAAGACGCCCGAAAGGCATATGCGCTCGCGTTGGAGGCCGGCGCCCTTTCACGCAGCGAACCAAACGACATTCGACTTGGGGCAATGCCGGCTTGTAACGCGTTTGTTACAGGCCCGGACGGGGAAGTCATTGAATTTTTCCAGACTTGAAACTCAATTGGTATTGAAACGAGGCGTTTATATGGCTTTAATGCATGTGAATTTTTTTTCCGATGTTTTAGGTTTAAGCATGTCCATGGACGCGATTATCCCCCAGACGGCCAAAAATCAGATCGGTATGAAGGGAATAGCCGGCGGCAAGCCTTACAAGACGCTGTACTTGCTGCACGGTATGTCGGACGATCACACCATATGGCAGCGCCGGACGTCTATCGAGAGGTTCGCGGCCGAACTGGGCGTCGCGGTCATTATGCCTGCTACCGCGCTCGGATGGTATACGGACATGTCGCACGGCCTGAAATGGTGGACATATATTTCGCGGGAACTGCCCGAAATATGCAGGGGCTTTTTCCCGCTTTCGGCAAAGCGTGAGGATAATTACGCCGCCGGGCTTTCCATGGGCGGATATGGCGCGGTAAAACTGGGGCTGGCCTGTGGGGAGTCATTTTCCCATGTAGCGTCGCTGTCCGGCGCGTTGGACTTGTCACTGAATTTTAGCGCTCAAAATCTGGAAAATGTTAAAGATACCCGCTCTGACACATTCTGGAGCGACGTGTTCGGTCCTCTTGAGGAATACGCGGGCAGCGGAAATGATTTGCGCGCCTTGGCTGAAAAGCGCAAGGCCATGGGCAATATGCCGAAAATTTATGTATGGTGTGGTACGGAAGACTTCATTTATAATCAGAATACGTCTTTCAGGGATTATGTGTTAGAATTGGGATATGACCTTACGTATAAGGAAAGCCCGGGCGATCATCAGTGGAAATACTGGGACGAACGGATACAGGATGTGTTGGATTGGCTGCCGGTTCACGGGGAAACTGAATAATAAATTAAGCGGCGTTTCCATGCGAAGCGCCGCTCTTCCAATCACAGTTGAATGGATGTTTAGCGTATTCAATGATCCGCGTCGTTATCATCATCGTACCATTCATGGGCATGCCCGCCGCCGAGAAACTCTCGACCGGAAATTCCCCGAGCGGCGCGCTGCTGTTCGATAAGCTTACTCAAAAACACCCTCACATCGTCCGGCTGTTTGATATCCTTTAATTCCAGCGTAGGCTGAGATTTATCAGAACTGATTAGCGTCACTGTGCCTACGCCAAAAATCTTCTGCCCCAGTGTTCTTAAGAGCCGTATATCCATTATTCTGTAAATCAGGATCTCATCGGTTTCAGTTTTAAAAAAGCCCGTGCGTGTAATAAGGCGATCTTCGGTGACCTCGTAACGCGTGAAACTGAGGGGCAAGCCTAACCGCCTCCTGCGGTCTTTCCATAGAATATCGTTCTTTTCAAAATCCAATTTTTTGCCCATATAAATCCCCCTTCCGACCTACTATATCTGACTATTACGATACCAGACAATCTGCCGGTTGTCTACTTTTAAAAAACCAGAGCTGAAGCATCAAAAAATAAAGAGTGAAATCATGCGACATTTAAACCTTAGCCGCTATTTATTTTCAGGGAGAGAGGCTAATGAAACAGGACATCGGGTCTCCGGGCTTTTGACATGGCCCATCAGTTCCTTTGGGAATATGGGATACGCTGGCTCCCCGTTGACCCTTTCGAGGTCATAAGCAGGCAGAAAAACTGGAGACTGAAATATGATGAATTGGAAACAGCTTTTAGCAAAGGCATAGATATTGTTACGGAAGAATCGCTTGCCGATCCGACTGAGCGCGAGCGCTCGCCGTGGTTCATCCGGAATATCATGCGCGAAAGAGTGAGCATATATGAAAAGCAGTGATTTTCAGCGAGTATGGCATATGAAAGGATACGCCGAGAGGATTGCCGGCGCGATAATCCGTTTTGGCAAAGACTTTGAGATTTTTTCAAGCGGCAGTGATTATTACGACTCAGTTTCAATGAAACTGATGCAGATTGGTGAACTGTGCGGAGTGCTATCCCCGGAATTCAAAGACGCGACAAAAGACAAACTGCCTTGGGGCGCTATAAGAGGTTTGCAGTCAAGAGACACCGAATTGCTGATGACGTGCGAGTGGATATGCCCCTTGTCTGTGTGCGTACAGCATACGAGAAGGCGAACGCCCTACATACAGGGCGTATCACGACAGTTTTGAGCAAATAAATGAGCAAGGCGTCACTTTATCGCTGTATGACCCGTTTCGGGACGACACGCTTGCGGCAACACTCTCCGAACCGTCAACGCTATCTTTAACGGATAATCTGCCGCGACTGGATGGCGCAACCGCGCTTTATCCTGTGTATTCGGCGTTTGTAAAAGCTGTATGCCCTGCGGATTATGAAAACTTTACTATCCGCGATGGTGATGTTGAGGTTAAGGACGGCATAATAACCCCTGATTTGGTAAAACCTGAAGCCTATGAAATACTCGCATGTACCAATACAGACGGCGCGTATAGATGCTTGATTACGGGGGAAACGGATATTATCTTCGTTGCAGGCCCATCGGAAGGGCAAATTCAAATGGCAAAGGACGCGGGTGTGGAGCTTACATTAACGCCCATCGGACGGGAGGCGTTCGTGTTTTTTGTCAACACGCGGAATCCTGTAAACGGACTTTCTATAAGCGATATTAAACGGATATATTCCGGTGAAATTACAAACTGGCGCGAGCTCGACGGCCAAAACACAAAGATACGGGCGTTTCAACGACCGGAAAACTCCGGCAGTCAGACGGCTCTCATCGGATTTATGGATGACACCCCTCTTATGAATCCACCGAGTGAAGATGTGGCGACCGGCATGGGCGATATTATCAACAGGGTTTCAGCTTATCGGAATTACGATAACGCCATTGGATATTCGTTTTTGTTCTTTGTCACCGAAATGGTAAATGATAATAAAATTAAACTGCTGGAATTAAATGGCGTCGCGCCGACGCGAGAGATGGATATTATCCGAACAGGGGCAGGAACTCATAGAAAAAACGGGTTATACGCCGCTGCACTAAGAACCTGCTTAATATACATTTTTTACCATATAGAAATAAAGCTTAAATAGATATAATACGTCAAAAATGGAGTAAGAAAGGTGCATTTAATAAAGGGATTATCTTATAGCGGCTCTAAAAAATAGAAATATTATTATGTCTATGGTGGTTCCAAAAAATAGAAATAGATGCTATAATCCCCTTAATGGGGGAATGAAAATGATAGACGTAAACACACGCAAG
>JAITDJ010000039.1 GCA_031282635.1 Clostridiales bacterium | reverse complement strand
TGAGATAAACAGCGTATTTTATGAGTATCTCGGCAGGCTGTTTCCGGGGTTCAGGCGCGAGGCCGTTATAGACAGCTATATTAACCGGGCGGTTTATACACAGCCTGTCGTCGGGTTGAATTATTCCAAACATATACTGCCGTTTGAAACGCCTGTAAAAGGGTTGTATTTATCCAGCATGGCCCAGATTTATCCAGAAGACAGGGGTCAAAATTACGCGATTAACATGGGCAGGAAAGCCGCGCAAATAATGAGTGAGGATAAATAATGAAGGGCATACGCGTTTACTTAATAATTATCGCCATGTTATTTCCATTAGTGTTCTTATGGAAAAACCTTGATTGCGTGCAATTTTTCAAGTGGTGGTTGGTGCTGTTCGGGCTGGGCGTTATATTCATCCCCATTACCAGTGTGATCTTTAAGCGGTTTGCCGCGAGAGGATATATCTTTTCAAAAATAATCGGGATAGCTGTTTCCGGATATCTGGTCTGGGCGCTGGCGGCGCTCAGGATTCTGCCTTTCAGGCCATGGACG
This sequence comes from Clostridiales bacterium, assembly GCA_031282635.1. Classification (GTDB taxonomy): domain Bacteria; phylum Bacillota; class Clostridia; order Lachnospirales; family WQUN01; genus JAISZF01. The sequence goes on along the minus strand of JAITDJ010000039.1, from coordinate 3,202 downwards.
GGTTATCTGGCGTTGGCGGCGTGCCTGGGCGTAAATATATATATCAGCCGCAAGACTTGTATATTTGAAAATATAGTTAATGACAAAAGTCTCCTGAAAAAAATAGTGTTTCAGGAAGCTGTGTTTATTTTCGCGCTGTTTTACTGGTCTTACTTAAAAGGCATAAATCCGGACATAGAAAGCCTCGAAAAATATATGGATTTTGGTTTCATGAACTCCGCGCTGCGCAGCGACTATTTCCCTCCCATAGATATGTGGTACGCCGGAATGCCCATTAATTATTATTACTTAGGCCAGTATTACGCCGCTTATCTTACCCGGATCAGTTTTGTGCCCCCGTGGATCAGCTATAACTTAATGATCGCGACGCTTTTTGCCATTTCCTTTATGGCGTCGTTTACAATTGGTGAACACCTGTTTGAAATTTTTGAGCGAAACTCCGCCGATCATCCTCTAAAATACGCTAAACCCTTCTGCGGTTTACTGACCGGCGCGCTGGTTACGCTGAGCGGAAGCATGCATACGCCTATTTACACCATCTTCGCTAGGGATAAGAACCCGCACGGTACTTACTGGTATCCTGACGCCACGCGCTATATCGGCCACAACCCGGTAATTGAAGGAGATAGAACCATTCATGAATTTCCATTGTATTCCTATGTGGTTTCGGATTTGCACGCGCATGTCTTGAATATGATATTTGTGCTTACCGTTATAGGCATAGCTATCGCATTGGTTATGGATATGCTCTCGGATCGCGAGAGCCGGCAAGAGCGCCGGGATAACCTGAACTCATACTGTCTGACCTTTAAACAGTATTGGCCGGGTTTTTTCATGGTCATCTTTCTAATCGGGCTTTTTCCTGCGGTGAATTTTTGGGACTATCCTATTTATATAGTAGTTTCGGGCGTTATGTATCTTTACGCGAATCTGCGTTTATATGAATACAGATTAAAAGCTTGGATTGTAACGGCCTGTCAGGTCGTTTTGACAGGTGCCGCCGCTTACGCGGTCGTATTTCCGTTTCACATGAATTTTGAGGCTATTTCATCGTCCATTGAATTTGTTACGATAAACTCAAGGTTCTATCAATTAGTGGTTCTATACGGGTACCAGGCTTTCTTTTTCGTGACGCTTATTATTACGGCTGTGACAGGCTATTATAGATTCAACGCTCTTCCTAAAAAAAATAGCAAGAACAGTCACACTAAAACAATTTCGGACGCCCCGTTATACGCGCGGCCCGCGATGGCGGAACGGTCGGGGTTCTTCGATTTTATAGAAAAAATCAATCCCTCCGATATGCTGGCCATGCTCCTTTTTGCCTGCGCAATCGGGCTGATTATCATACCCGAAATAATCTATGTAAAGGATATATATGGCGATCACAGGGCGAATACCATGTTCAAGCTCTGTTATCAGGCGTTTATCATGTTAGCGCTGGGCGTGGGGTACACCTTTTCGCGAATATTTTTATGCCGTGGCAAAAAGGGCGTTTACGGCGCCGCAGCGTTACTTCTATCATCAACATTATTGACAGGCGCTTTCATGTACCCGTTCTACGCGATAACGGGATGGTATGGGAGCACTCATTTTTCAAACTATAAAGGGCTGGACGGAACCCGGTATATGCTGACTTATGAAGAGCAGCTTACTAAACTGGCGGACGAAATATTCCCTGAAGGTCAAGAGCCTCAAGGCGAGCCGGAATCATGGCCAAGGGTTTTGTCAATGGCCGACGATTACCCGATTGTTCAATATATAAACCAACATGTTAAAGGTCAGCCTGTAATAGCCGAGGCAAACCATTACAGCTATACCAGGTTTGGGCGTATATCCGCGAATACCGGTCTGCCGAACATTTTCAATTGGTGGACGCACGAACTGTTGTGGCGCAATGCGCATGAGGCGGAATTTGGCGGGCGCATGGAGGATTTGGAATCTTTGTATACGACAGCCGACGCAGATTCAGCGCGCGGTGTAATAGAAAAGTATAATATCAGCTATATAATAGTTGGTAAATTGGAGCGGGCAAAATACAGAAGAGGAGTTAACGAAAATCTGCTGCGTTCATTGGGCTCAGTTGTCTGCCAATCCAATGACACGTATCTGATTAAGGTGAACAAATGAATATTAAACGTTCATATTTTATAGTCGCCGCGATACTGCTCGCGGTCGTCTGCCTGAAAGAGGACACAGTTTGGTTCCTTGCATGGTGGATGGTTCTGCTCGGCCTGGGCCTGATTTTTTTACCGTTTACAAGCCTTGTATTCAGTGGATTCCGGGGCGGCGGATACTTTTTTTCAAAAATTATAGGACTTGCCATAGCGGGATATATCACATGGATGTTTGCCATGATAAAAACGCTGCCGTTTACCGCGTGGTCGGCTTATCTGGTTCTTGCGCTGTGCCTGTACGTAAATGTCGTCATATCCCGCAAAACGGATACATGGCGAAGGTTATTCAAGGATGACGGTATGCGTCATATTCTCGATCAGGAAACCATATTTATGCTCGCGTTGTTATTCTGGTCATATCTGCGCGGACTTAAGCCTGAAATAATTGGACTCGAAAAATTTATGGATTTCGGTTTCATGAATTCCATACTGCGCGGGACATTTTTTCCGCCTTTAGACATGTGGTTCGCTTCTGAGCCTATCAATTACTATTATTTGGGGCATTATTACGCGGCTTACCTGACACGGATCAGTTTCGCGCCGCCACAGATAAGTTATAACCTGATGATGGCCTCGCTATTTGCGATCTCATTCATGGCCGCGTTCAATATAGGCGTCTGCCTGACAGGCATATGTAATGAATTTTCCTCTGATAACGCCATGATAAGACAGGGCGGAACTTTCTGCGGTTTTTTATCGGGCGCTCTGGTAACATTAAGCGGCAGTCTGCACACGCCAATATACGCCTGGTTTATTAATCGGTTCGGTAAAGAACCGTACTGGTTCCCCGACGCCACGCGTTATATAGGGATAAACCCGCCGGTTCAGAACGACGCCACCATACACGAATTTCCGTTATATTCATATGTAGTGTCCGATATGCACGCCCATGCGCTGAATATGATATTCGTGTTAACTGCTATCGCCGTGTCTGCGGCAGTGGGAGTGAAGATCATACGCCGCGCTGCGGACAGCGGGAAAACTGAGGGCAATGATTCGTTTCGGGACTATATTCCGGGCGCGGG
>JAITDJ010000234.1 GCA_031282635.1 Clostridiales bacterium | reverse complement strand
CCTCAGATCATTTTTCCTGATTTTATTGATATTTATATTGTCAAAGCGTACCTTCCCGTCGGCGATGTCATAAAACCTGTTTATCAAATTCGTGATGGTCGTTTTCCCGGCGCCGGTAGCGCCTACAAACGCGATCTTCTGGCCGGGCTTGGCATATATGGTTATATCGCGCAGAACCGGCTTGTTTTCTTCGTAGGCGAAATCCACGCCCAATAATTGAACGTCCCCTCTGACCTCCGTATAACTGAGCGTACCGTCCTGATGCGGGTGTTTCCAGGCCCACAGGCCCGTATGCTCCGTACATTCAACAATAATACCATTTTCGCGCTTCGCGTTGACCAGCGTCACATAGCCTTCATCCGCTTCCCGCGGCTCGTCCAACAGGTTGAATATGCGTTCCGCGCCGGCCAGAGCCATTATAACCGCGTTTACCTGCATGGAAATCTGTCCTATCGGCTGAGCAAAGCTTCTGGACAGCGACAGGAACGCCGCTATGGCGCCTATGGTTACGCCGCCGACGTTAAAGATAGCCATAGCGCCGCCGATCAACGCGATAAGCACATACTGCATATTGCCTATATTACCCATAATCGGCATCAGGATATTGGCATACCGGTTCGCCTCGGCGGCATGTCCGAACAATTCGTCGTTTTTGTCGTCGAATTCCCGGCAAACCGCTTTTTCATGGTTAAAGACCTTAACAACCTTCTGGCCGTTTATCATTTCCTCAATAAATCCGTTGACATTGCCCAAGGCGTGCTGTTGTTTTATAAAATGCCCAGCGGATCGGCCTCCGATTGTCTTGGTGGCGAACAGCATGACGGCCACACAAGCGAACACCAAAAGCGTCATCGGCAGGTTGAGCGCGAGCATGGCGAATATCACTGAAATAATCATGATCAGCGAGGCGAACGCCTGCGGGATACTCATGGAAATCAGCTGCCGCAGGGTATCCGTGTCATTGGTGTAACGGCTCATTATATCGCCGTATGCATTCGCGTCAAAATATTTTGCCGGCAGATACTGCATGTGCGAAAACATATCGTCTCGAATCCGTTTTAGCACATCCTGGGATATTGTAACCATAAAACGGTTATAGAACAGTGTAGCGGCGACGCCTGCCGCGTATATGGCGGCCATTACCCCGATAGCGCCCAGCAATCCGGTAAAATCGGGTTGATCGGAAAGCAGCAGCGGCGCTATATAATCGTCTAAAAGGGTTTTAATAAAACCGGCGCTGGCCACGTTCGCCACGGAACTGATTATTATAAAAATAAGCACGCATATAAATAGCGGCTTATGTTTTCCCGAAATGAATCTGAACAGCCGCAAAGCCGTTCTTCCGCTGATTCGGACTGACGGAAGGCGTTTCTTACCCTGCCTGGTCAAAGTCTCCGCCGCCTTTCGTTTGAGAATTATGCACTTCCTGATAAATCGAGTCGTTTTGTAACAGTTCATCGTGCGTCCCGACCGCGTGAATCCTGCCGGCGTCCATAACGATTATTTTGTCCGCTTCCTGAACGGAGGCCACGCGCTGCGCTATAATCAGTTTCGTGGTTTCCGGGATCTCCTCACGGAAGGCTTTGCGTATCAGCGCGTCTGTACGCGTATCCACCGCGCTGGTCGAATCGTCGAGAATAAGGATTTTGGGCTTTTTCAGCAAAGCGCGCGCTATACACAGGCGCTGTTTCTGCCCGCCCGATACGTTCACGCCGCCTTGCTCAATATATGTGTCGTATTTGTCAGGAAATTCCTGGATAAATTCATCTGCCTGAGCCAGTTTGCAGACGCGGATCATCTCCTCGTCTGTGGCGCCGGCGTTTCCCCAGCGCAGGTTTTCTTTGATTGTGCCGGAAAACAGCACGTTTTTTTGCAGCACTACCGCGACTTCATCCCGCAGGGTCTCAATGTCTATATCGCGCACATCCGAACCGCCAACCCGTACGGTACCGGAGGTAACGTCGTACAGTCTGGGAATCAGCTGAACCAGCGTTGTTTTTGAACTGCCGGTTCCGCCTAATACGCCGACCGTTTCACCCGGCCGTATGTCCAGGTTAACGCCGCTTAAGCAGGGTTTACCGATGTCACCCGCGTAGCTGAAATTTACGTCTTCGAACTTAATCGAGCCGTCCCTTATTGTATATAAAGGCTCAGGTTTATTTTTCAGATCGGAGGATTCGTTCAGCACTTCCGTGATACGTTCGGCCGAAGCCCTGGAAACGATCAGCATAACAAACACCATGGACAGCATCATCAGGCTCATTAAAATCTGCATGGAGTACGTAAACATGCTCATCAATTCGCCTGTGGCGAGCGTCCGGCTGACAATCATCCGCGCGCCTGTCCACGCTATCAGCAGCAGGCATACATACATACAGAACTGCATTAAAGGCGCGTTAAACGACAGGCGTTTCTCCGCGCGGGTAAAACTCTGAAAGATATCCTTCGAAATCTCTTTGAATTTGTCTTTCTCAAACTCTTCGCGCACATAGCTTTTGACAACCCGGACACCTCGAAGATTTTCCTGCACCACCTTGTTCAGACGGTCATATGTCTTAAAGACCCTGACGAATATAGGATGCACGCTGCTCATTATATATAAGAGGCCCAACGCCAACATAGGTATTACGCACAGGAATATCACGGACAGCGACGGGCTCAGGCTGAACGCCATGAAAAAAGAGAGAATAAGCATGACCGGAGCGCGCACTGCCATACGGATTGCCATCTGAAACGCGTTCTGAACATTCATAACGTCTGTGGTCAGCCGTGTAACCAGACTGGACGCCGAGAATTTGTCAATGTTGGAAAAGCTGAATGTCTGGATGTTATAATACATGTCGCGCCGGAGGTTCCTGGCGAACCCTGCGGACGCTTTCGCGGCGCATGTACCGCTCGCCGCGCCGAACAGCATTGCCGCAAACGCGGCCGCCAGCAGTATAAGGCCAATCCGCCATACATACCCCATATTGCCTGCGCTAATGCCAGAGTCGATTAAATCAGCCATTAGCAGCGGTATAAGCGTCTCCATTATAACCTCGCCGACCATAAAAGCCGGCGCGAGCAGGGTTAAACACTTATACTGCCCGATACTTTCCGCCAATTTTTTGATCATTAAATTCCTCCCTGAACCTGATCTCATTATCATCGTAAGCGTTGGTAATAATCGGTTCGCAGATGTTTCCATACGCTTATCTTATTATAACGTATATTAACCCGCTTACAAGTAAATCAGGTAAATTTAATGCCAGAGCTGAAGCATCAAAAAAATAATGGCTTAAAATCAGTAATTAATAAGCAAGAAAAAAATTAAAGCTGGACTTTGTAGCGCCTATCATATATCGTGGATTTTCACGAGATTAAGTCCCCCTAATTATGTATGCGACGGCGCGGGGCGGCTGATTCTATGGAGATTAACTGCCGTATACCGATAAAACTTTGATATAAGCGGCGAGGAGGGTAGAGCGATGGCGAAGAAGAAACGGCGCAAAAAACACCCCAGCAGGCCGTCCAAAGCCTTAAAGCGCCAAGCGAGGCTGTCAAAAGCCAAACAATGGCTGCCGGCATACGAGGGAACGAAAATCGTAAGCGCATACCGCAAACACTTCTGCGTGGACGTGAACACAGCCGTCCGTGACCTCTTGGAACTGGGCTATGAGTTTCAGCCGGGTTACGTGGATAACCTCTTGAAGTCCGAAGCAGCCAGACAGGAGCAAGCACGCGCCCAAAAGGAAGCGCGGCGGGGGCTGGAGTCTTACAACCCCGACCAAAACGGCACGTTCTTTTATATTGCGGGCTATACCTCTTCAACAACACGCATTGGGCTAAGGGGTACGCCATCGAAGCCGCCCGCGCCTGCGTCGCGCTGGCTTTCGGCGGGAACGGGTTTCCGTGAGACGGGTAGATTTTACTCGGCTCTAGCGCGAGCATCTTATCCCACGACCGTTGAAATTCCGAGACGTCTTCAATCCATATGGTGTGCCGCGCCCTGCTTATAACCGCGTTCATAGCCGCGCCGCCGCAAAACAACTCGCCCGTTTGAGGCAAGAATAAACCGATTGAATCGTCCGTGTGTCCGGGCAAACGCAGAATACGCAAGGACAGACAGGCGGGGAACTTTCCGGCATATCCCGGGTCGATGGCGATAATGCCGTCCGGTGTTTCGAGCAGATAGTTGCGGACAGCATAACCGCCGATTTCGTGGATTTTTATGTGCATCGCGCCTCCTCCGTCCTGAGCTTCTCGATATTGTTCACCAGCGACACGAGCGTCGGCCACTCGCCGCCGCCGTCGAACGTCAGCCGGAACAGGTAAGCTCAACCGTCTCCCAAAGCGTCGTCACCGCTTGAAATTCTGCCGAAGAATAGCCAATCCCTATCTCCGCGTAATCTTCTTTGAGCAGCGCCATAGCCTCGTCCGGCGTAATAAGTGGCGCGGCGGGATTATTTTCGGAAGCGTCAATCGGCTCCGACATGGCGACGGGCGGCGCTACAGTGTCTGCACTTAATATGCCCGTAAATATCTGAATCCTCGTTACTTGCGCCATCACTTCATCAACCGTCATACCCTCCACAGGGCGAAAGACGTTAAACTCGCTCGTTCCTATCGCGATTCTGCCGTCCGTACCGATAACTGCGCTGAAACGCTCGGAGTCGTCGGCGTTCCAGCCATACCAATCGCCAGCGGGAGTGTGCAGCGTGATTCTGCCGCCGTCTGTGACCACTTCCTCGCCGTTTGAGATACGCTCGGCGAAAGAGGACAGCAGTATCGGGTTCATAACGAGATAGCCCGCGTCTTTCCACAAAATATCAAGCTGCTGCTCGTCATATTTGTTAAGCCCCCGCAAGGCGCGAGTGCGAGTGAATCAGCCCCTTGTCGTCCACCTCGAACAGCGCGTCCAAGTCACCGTAAACGCTCCAAACGTCGTCGCTCTCGAAGCGCACAAGCGGCAGGACGTATACGCCGCCCACGCGCAATAGGTTGGTCTGCTCGTCGCCGACACAACCGCCGTATAGGGATTGCTTGATTTTCAGCGGCATTACGGTACCGTCGCCCAATTACGATACCGTCGCCCAACACGTCGAACAACACACCGCAATCGGCAATTTGCCCCTCGCCCGTCATAAGGCTGTTGTCGGTAGTCCGCTCGACGCTTTCCACTTTCACAACCGCGAACGCCGCCTTTGTTTCCGGGTGGTCGTAGCCGTTAAACTCCCGCAGGAGATAGCGCTGCTCACTCATAATAACCCCTCGCTTTCAAACTGTACGCGAAGCCGCCCGCGCATACGAAACAGCAGCGATGTGATTTTGTTATCAGTGTAATCGTAAGCGGCGGCGATTTCTTTGACGCTTTGGAGATACCAGTAGCGCTTGACGAAAATATCGGCGTTCTCGTTTGGCTCGGAGCGCAGAAAAGCATTGGCCCCGATACTGTCCCGTCTCCCATGTAGGGGCGGGCGATTGTTCCGCTGCGTGATTATCATTGTCGAGGTGATGACGGAAAAGCATCGTGGCAACAGCGGTGCAGAGTACGCACAACCTGCCGCAAGGCAGAATCTATCCGAAAGGATTATTGAAATGGTATACAGAAGCAAATAGAGCTTAGAGCTCAGCTCTAAGCTCTAAGCCTCCGGCTTTTTCCTCCTTCGCCGAACCCCATTCACAATTAAGCTTCTATACGAGACACTGGAGTACACCCAGCCAACTCCGAGATGTGTTTTTTGATATAAACGTTACATGTGTTAATGTATGAACAATATCCGTACACTGGTTGACAAGATGACAACTAAGTCATAATATACTTAGAGACAATAATTTGGAGGATACGCTTATGAGTGAACAAAACGATGTTCGGGTTACAATCCGTGTGGATAAGGCGCTAAAAGAAAATGCCGAATCCCTCTTTGAACGTTTGGGGCTGAATATGAGCGTCGCATTCAATATGTTCTTGCGAAAAGCAGTTAATGAGGACGCTATACCTTTCCCGGTCAGCACAACAAACGCCGGTTATGGTCATGGGATTTCGGCAGACTTAATAACCAGCGCATTTATCGCTACCGTACGAAACGACATAAAGTCAAGCCAACAAATGGGCTTACCAGTTGCCAAGTATGATGTTGTCAAGAAACAGGCATATTTAGAATTCACTGATGGGATAAGAGAGTATGTCAATGGATAGCAGTACCCGCAAACCTATAATTTTGGTTTTTGCAGGGCCAAATGGGTCGGGCAAAACTACGGTGACACGTGGAATTCCGACCTTTGGCACTTATATCAACGCCGATGATTTAAAAGCTGAATGTGACTTGACCGAGCTGGAAGCGGTACAACAAGCGGAGCTGCTGCGTAATGCTTTGCTTGACAAAAGGGCTGATTTTTCCTTCGAAACTGTCTTGTCTGCCGAGCGCAATCTATTACTGCTGGAAAAAGCGAAAACATTTGGGTATGAAGTACAGTGCATCTATATTTTGACTTGCGATGAAAATGTCAATGCAGCCAGGGTCAGGGCGCGTCACACAGCTGGTAGTCATGATGTGCCAGAAGATAAAATCCGATCAAGATACCACAAGGCGCTTGCTTTGATACCACGGCTTTTAAACGTTTGCGATAAGATTATGATATATGACAACTCTGATATGCCCACTCTTATATTCCACAAGGAAAATGAAAAGATTTCAATATTTCCGAATGAATTGTGGTCTGAGACAGATTTGCGACAATTGCTGAGTGGTACAGGCAGATGGAACGCCAATTGAATGGTATAATAATGGAGAAAATAGGAGGTTAATTATGGAAATTACAGAAAACATCGCGAAAGGCATGTCATATCTGACAGAAAAGGGGGCTTTTCTCTCCTCCAAAGGCAAAAACAAAGTGAACACGATGACCATTTCATGGGGATTTATCGGCGTAATTTGGGGCAATCCTTATTTTATAACGGCTGTGCGCCCTACACGCCACACAAAAACCCTGTTAGATGAAGGCGGTTCGTTCACTGTCAGCATCCCGTGGGGTTGTCTGACAAACGAGCTGAATATTTGCGGTACAGAGTCCGGAAGGGACATAGACAAAAGCAAGGTTGTGACATTCGCGCGGTCCAAACAGGTGGACGCGCCGATTGTGGCCGGCTGTCAGACTTACATTGAGTGTGTAATAAAGTATTCCGACCCGCTGGATCACGCGAAAATGCCCGAGAATATTGTGCGCGGCATGTACAGTGACGACTATCATACGCTTTATTTTGGCGAAATTGCCGCTATTTATGAAGTACAGGCCTAAGAACGGTTATTGATGTTTATATGACGGAAACGGCTGTTTCCGTATTATTCGGATCAATTGGTTTGAAAGACGGCTGATCTGACGGCGTTCCGATTTCCTTACCGGATTGCCTCGTATTCCGTCTTTTTTTCCCGCGCGAACATTTTCGCGCGTACCGGCTCAATCTGTCAAACGCGATAAAATAAGCGCATACGCCGGCAACACACAATAACATATATACAGGGTTGCGCAGGGCGAGTATCACACTGCCCGCATGGCTGATGGAATACACAAACCCGCCGATTATTTTATCCGGCGTCACCGGCTTTGAATTCATTCCCTCAACGTTGTCGCCTTTGGTTATAAATGCCGGCGCGCCGTCGTCACTATCTACTATTTCGACGACCCTTTGAGTCAAGGTTTCCGACGCCTCGGAATATGTGATAATATCACCGATTTTTATGGCGTCCGTATTTACGCGCTGTATTATTATGAGGCTGTCTTTTTGGATGAGAGGGCTCATGCTATCGGAAAGCGTGACGAAGCTTTTGAACCCCAATATATATTTGTCATTGCCGTAAAGGCGGTTCTGAAATATGACGGAAGCGGTAAAAGCAAGCGCGATGATAACCGCGACGCTCATAACAGCATTAATTATGCGTTTAGTTTTCTTTTTTCTACGTTTATGTGTGGAATGAAATTTTGATTTAGTTAGCATAAGACATTTTCCTTCACAATTCGATAATAAATGTATTATAATATAAATCAGGTTTCCGTTCAAGTTCCCTATCAATCCATAGATCGAATTTTGGTGATTATTTGTTTATTGATCTCCCCGCTTCCGTTCAGCGTTTACTGGGCATATTAAATAAACACGGCTACGAGGCTTTCGTCGTGGGAGGCTGCGTACGGGACAGCCTGATGGGCCGTATTCCTTACGACTGGGATATCGCCACATCCGCCTTGCCGTGCGAGATAAAAGCCTGTTTTCCCCATACGTTCGACGCTGGTATTGCGCATGGTACAGTCACAGTGGTTTATGTGGGCAGAAATTACGAAATAACCACATACCGCGTGGATGGCGAATACGAAGACGGCCGTCATCCTAAATCCGTGTCATTTACCGCCAGCCTGGAAGACGATCTGGCCCGCCGTGATTTCACCATGAACGCCCTGGCCTGGCATCCGAATCACGGGTTGGTTGATCCGTTCGGAGGCTTAAGCGACATTGAGAGCGGTATTATTCGGGGCGTCGGCCGACCTGATCAGCGTTTTGAGGAAGACGCGCTGCGAATGATGAGGGCCGTGCGTTTTTCAGGTCAGCTGGGTTTTCAGATTTCCCCCGAAACGCTGGCTGCCATCATACGCGGCGCCGCGGGGTTGAAACGGATAAGCGCGGAACGCATACGCGACGAGTTGACAAAGCTGCTGCTTTCCCCTCATCTGGAAAAACTCGCGCTTCTGACAGATACCGGGCTTATCAGCGAGGGCTGGCCCTTACCGTATCCGCCGTCTGA
>JAITDJ010000177.1 GCA_031282635.1 Clostridiales bacterium | reverse complement strand
GACAGAGCGCGCCCGTCTTGTTATTGACGCTTCCCACCCATACGCCGAGGCCATAAGCCGTAATATATCCGAGGCCTGCGAAACGTCAGGAGTACGGTTTCTGCGCGTTATCCGTGAAGGGCCTGACGTCGGCGGATGTATAAGATTTTCCCGCTTGGATGATATTATTGCGTGGCTGAATACACAGAAGGCCGTGGTATTCTCTACCCTCGGAGCGAAAGAAGCCAAGGCGCTGACAGCCGTCGCTCAGTATAAAGAGCGTGTTTGGCTCCGTATACTGCCCAATCCGGAAGGGCTTACCGCCTGCTTGGAAGCGGGTTTTTCTCCCAAACGCCTTATATGTATGCAGGGCCCGTTTTCAAAGATGGTTAACTCGGCGATATTCCGTGAGTCGGGAGCGGATGTCCTGCTTACTAAAGACTCGGGAGCGGAGGGCGGTTACTTAGAAAAAGTTGAAGCGGCTCACGAGTGCGGTATGACCGTCGCGGTACTCGCACGCCCCGAAGAAGACGGGCTGACGCTTGACGCCGTTATAGATCTTATAGAGAGGGGGGGCGTATGAAAAGGGTTGCTGTAGTTGGAACGGGGATGAACGCCGACACCATCACAATACAGGGGCTGCGCGCGGTGGAACGGGCGGAAGTGATTATCGGCGCCCCGCGGATGACGGCACAGTTTGAGTATCTGGGTAAGACGGTTTTCTCTGAATACGCCCCGGATAAAGCCGCCGGCGTCATATACGGGAATGAAAGCGCGGATTTCTGCGTCCTGGTATCCGGTGACACCGGTTTCTACAGCGCGGCGGAAGGTTTATGCGAAGCGCTTAAGGACTGTACGCTTACACTCATCCCCGGCGTCTCCTCGCTGAGCTATTTTTTCGCACGCCTTAAGCGTCCCTGGCAGAACGCCGCGATAATCAGCCGCCATGGGCGGAACGCGAACCTGGCGGACGCCGTGCGAAGAAACCCGCTGACTTTTGCCTTAACCGGAAATAACGTGAAGAATCTTGCGGATGAACTGATTGCGGCCGGTTTTGGCGGGCTCACCGTTTACATCGGCGAAAATTTGGGATTGCCGGGGGAACGGATCTTAACCCTGCCGGTATCCGGTTTACAGTCGGAAGCCATAAACGGCTTGACGGTTCTGCTTGTGGAAAACCCCCACAGTGACAGACGCGCGCGATCGGGTATACCGGACGGAGAATTCATCCGCGGCGGCATACCCATGACCAAGTCCGAAACGCGCGCCATAACGCTGAGCAAACTGGCTTTGCCGCCGGAATCGGTATGTTGGGACATAGGCGCCGGAACCGGCTCGGTTACGGTTGAAATGGCCCTTGCCGCTTATGAGGGGCATGTGTACGCTCTGGATAAAAAAGAAGAAGCCATAGCGCTGGTGCGGGCAAATTGCGTCGCCTTTCATGTGGGCAACGTGACGCCGCTATTGGGGGAAGCGCCTGCCGCTCTGAAGGGCCTGCCGGCGCCGGATACCGTTTTCATCGGCGGAAGTTCGGGAAGGTTGAGTGACATATTTAACGCGCTGTTAAACAAAAACCCACGCGCGCGGGTGGTTATAAACGCCGTGGCGCTGGAAACGCTTGATGGCGCGGCGGCGGCTTTTGCCGCTCACGGGATAGATCCGGATATTTCGCAGATAAGCGTGACACACGTGAAACCGCTGGGCGGTCTGCGCGTGTTACGGCCGGCCTCGCCCGTGTTCATACTCAGCGGGGGCGGCGGATGAGTCGGATACTGGTTACAGGCACTCATTCCGGCTGCGGTAAAACGACCGTAACATGCGCTGTATTAAAAGCTTTGAAGGATAGGGGGATTTCCCTGTCAGCCTTTAAGTGCGGGCCCGACTACATAGATCCGATGTTTCACCGCCGCGCCGTCGGAGTGCCTTCACATAACCTCGACCCATTTTTCAGCGACAGGACGCAAATGAATAATCAGCTCGCGGCAAAGTCAGGAGATTTATGCCTGCTGGAAGGGGCTATGGGATATTATGACGGCGCCGGTCCTGACGGATTATACAGTTCATATGACGTGGCGCGCGAAACGAGTACACCGGTGACGCTTGTGATCGACGCGAAAGGTCTGTACGCCTCCGCCGGCGCCATATTAAAAGGTTTTTTAGAATACAGAGACGACAGCGGCATTCGGGGCGTTATTTTTAATAACGCTTCTCCTGCGCTCTATGAAGGGCTCAGTGTTATCGCGGAAAGGCTTGGGGTAAAACCGCTGGGTTTTTTGCCCCGGGAACCCAAAGCCGCTGTTGAAAGCCGTCATCTCGGCCTTATGACAGCCGGGGAAATTTCTGATGTCGAAGAGAAACTTACGCGTCTCGGTGATCTGGCGGAGCGATATATAGATATAAACGGGCTTCTGGAACTCGCGACCGCCGCGCCCGCGATTTATACCAGTAATCGCGCGCGCCCTGAAATGAAAGATTATTCCGTACGTATCGGTGTCGCCAGAGACGAGGCTTTCTGCTTCTTCTACGAAGAAAATATGGAGATGCTGACCGAGCTTGGATGTAATATGGAATTTTTCAGCCCGCTGAATGATAATCGTCTGCCCGGCGATATCAGCGGTTTATATCTTTGCGGCGGTTATCCGGAATTATACGCTCAGGCTCTTTCCGCTAACGACGCTATGTTGAACGCCGTCAATGCGGCCATACGAGGAAAAATGCCGGCAATCGCTGAATGCGGCGGTTTTCTGTATTTACATGACACGCTGGACGGCTCTCCCATGACCGGCGTCATACACGCCGACGCGTACAGGACGGATAAGCTCGTCAGGTTTGGATATATTACGCTGCGGGCCGGGGTGGATAACCTGTTATGTCCGGCGGGGCGCAGCATACGCGCCCATGAGTTTCATTATTACGATAGTACTGACAGTGGTAGCGGATTTATCGCGCAAAAACCCGTTTCAAACAGGCAATGGCCTTGTGTGCACGCCACACGGACTCTGTACGCGGGTTTTCCGCACCTGTACTTTAACGCGAACCCAGCGTTTTGCGAAAATTTTATAAGAAAAGCGGTGGAATATGAATCTGGAAAGTATACTTAAGCTTATCAAACCAGCGGACAGTTCCGCCTACGATGAATGTATCAGGCGTTTTAACTCAGTCGCCAAGCCCATAGGGAGCCTGGGCGGGCTGGAAACGCTTTTAGCCCGCGTCGCTGCGATACACGGCGGCCCCGATATTGATATAGGCAAAAAGTGCGCGCTGGTTTTCTGCGCGGATAACGGGGTAGTATCCGAGGGCGTAACCGCGTATGACGCCAAAGTCACAACCGCTATCGGGCGAATAATGGCCTCGGGCAAATCCAGTGTTTGCGTTATGGCTCAGGCGTGCGGCGCTCAAGTCTTCGCCGTGGATATAGGAATGAGGGACACTGTGGACGGATTAATAGACCGAAAGCTGTCCCGCGGTACGGAGAACATCGCGGTCGGCCGCGCGATGAGCAGGGAAACGGCAATTAAAGCCATAGAAATCGGCGCCGACTTTGTAAGGCTCAGGCAATCGGAGGGATACCGCCTGATTGCGGTCGGGGAAACAGGTATGGGGAACACTACGACCGCCAGCGCTGTGGCAAGCGTTTTGCTGAACAGGCCCGCGGCGGAAGTGGTCGGACGAGGGGCCGGTCTTTCGGACGAGGGACTTCTGTGCAAAAGGAATGCCGTTGAACGCGCCATCGCGGTAAACCGTCCAAATCCGGATGATCCGATTGATGTTATCGCCAAACTGGGCGGCTTAGATATAGCCGCTATGGCGGGGGCGTTTATAGGAGGCGCCGCTTATGGCGCGCCTATGGCGATGGATGGCGTTATCTCGGCCGCGGCGGCCTTGTGCGCCGTAAGAATGGAGTCTCTTGTGCGTGACTATATAATCCCCTCGCACATCAGCGCGGAACCGGCAAGCGGATTGCTTTGCGGCGAATTGCGTTTTGAACCGGTCCTGAACGCGGGCATGAGGCTGGGCGAAGGCGCCGGAGCTGTGGCGCTGTTTCCCGTATTGGATTTGGCGGCCGCTGTTTACCGGAATGCCGCGACGTTCGACGACTTGAATATGGAAGAATAGATGTTTATATTGGTAATGGGCAAAAACGGCAGCGGCAAAAGCGCGTTCGCTGAAAAACTGACTGTTAACGCAAAAGGCGAACGCTATTATCTGGCCACAATGCTGCCTTACGGCCGCAAAGATGCGTCCCGTGTGCACAAACATACCGCTCAGCGCGCGGGGCTTGGCTTTATTACGCTTGAACTCCCTTACGCGGTAAGCGCCGCCGATATACCCGCGGAATCAGCCGCGCTTCTGGAGGATGTCGCTAATCTCCTTTCAAACGCGATGTTTGATAAAGGCTTAACCGCATTAGAGGTATTTGACGATATAATGGGGCTCCGCCATCGTGTCTCCTGTGTTGTCGCCGTAACTATCAGCGAGTTCGACGACGGCGATTATGATCAGGAAACGCTCGAATACATCCGCTCGCTCACGGAACTCAACCGGCGCCTCTCTGAAGCGGCGGACGCGGTAATTGAGATGCGCGGGGGCGCGCCGGTTGTAACGAAGGGCGAATCGCGGCTATGCTAGAATCGCTGTGGATCACGATAAGTACTTACAGTATACTGCCCGCGCCCCAAGCGGAGTGGCGCGATGAAAACATGAAAACAGCCATATGCTTTTTGCCCGTAGTCGGGGTTTTTATCGGCGCGGCGCTTGTCGTCTGGCAGCGTCTCTGCCTGGCTCTTAACGCGGGATCCGTGATTTTCGCGGCGATATCATCCGTACTGCCGTTGTTCTTAACCGGCGGCATACATATGGATGGGTTTATGGATACGGTTGATGCGCTGTCTTCACATCAATCTAAAGAACGCAAACTTGAAATTATGAAGGATTCTCACACAGGCGCGTTTGCGGTGATGTGGTGCGCCGCTTATCTGCTTCTTAATTTTGGGATTTATCATGCGCTTTATCAACAAACCGCCTTATGGGCGGCCGGCGTCATTTTTATCCTTTCACGCGCGCTGTGCGCAGCCGGCGCACTCGCTTTCCCCGACGCGCGGCGCGGAAGCAGCGGAATATTGTCCGCTTTCACCGAACACGTAAAAAGCCGGCGCCCCGCAATAGCGTCACTGTGCATATTATCATTGTTATGCGGAACAGGTATGTGCCTGATTGGCCTGAGAAGCGGTATAGCCGGAGTGTTGACGGCGTTGGCGGCGTTTTTGATTTATTGGCGCGTGGTAATAAAAGAGTTTGGAGGCATTACAGGAGACACCTGTGGATTCTTTATCGAATTTTGTGAATTTTTGGCTCTGTTTGGCTTATGGCTGGGAGACCGCTTATGAGAACTGTCCTATTCATCCGACATGGCGCAACCGAAGGAAATACGCGGAAACGCTATATTGGCCGCACAGACGAGCCGCTTTCTCTGTTGGGTATAGAACAGGCGCGCGTTTTAACGCCGAAATTGCCTGTATGCGACGCTGTTTTTTCGAGCCCGCTTCTGCGGTGCAGGCAGACAGCGGATAAACTCTTTCCGGGATATCCGGTCAATATCCTGAACGATCTGAGAGAATGTGATTTTGGGGCGTTTGAAGGCAAAAATTACAGCGAACTCAAAAACGACCCCGAATATATTAAATGGTTGAGTACTAATTATGAGTCGCCCATTCCGGGCGGCGAGAACCTCACGGTATTCAGCGCCCGGTGCTGTGAGGCGTTCACGCGCGCGGCGCTTAGCCTGCCGGAAAACGTCACCGCGGCGTTTGTAACGCACGGGGGTTGCATAATGGCCATTCTGGGACGATATGCCTGGCCCCGCCGCGAATTTTATGAATACTATATTAAAAACTGTCAATACCTTACCTGTGACTTTGAGAATAAATCGCTTGTTATTACGGGAGACTCGCTATGCTGATCTTTTATTCCGCTTCTGCGTTGGCAGCCGGCTTCGCGCTTGATCTGATTATTGGCGACCCCCATGGCTGGCCTCATATCGTGAGGGGTATGGGCGCGCTTATCAACCTGTTGGAACATGTTTTTTACCCGCTTGAGAACAAACGGCTGGGTGGAACGCTGTTAACTGTAATTACCCTGCTTGCCTGCTCATTGATCCCCGCCTTCCTTTTGTACGGCGCTTTCTGTGTTTCGCCACGGGCTTATTTTGCGTTGGAGACGATCCTTTGCTGGCAGCTCCTTGCCGTAAGAAGTCTGAAAACGGAAAGCGACAATGTATACGAAGCGTTAAAGAAAAGGGATATTTGCAAGGCCAGGGAGGCCGTTTCCATGATTGTGGGCAGGGACGCGGAAAACCTCGACGAGACCGGAGTGACCCGAGCCGCCGTGGAAACTGTCGCGGAAAATACATCCGACGGCGTAATCGCGCCTATGTTTTTCATAGCGCTTGGCGGCGCGGCCGCGGGCTGTTTGTATAAAGCCGCGAACACTTTGGATTCCATGATAGGTTATAAGAACGAACGATATGTGGAATTCGGACGTTTCGCGGCAAAATTCGACGATGTTCTTAACTTTGTCCCCTCCCGGCTAAGCGCGGTATTAATGATTATTGCCGCGTGGATTGGCCGTATGGACGCAAAAAATGCTTTATATATATGGAAGCGCGACAGACTGAAACACGCCAGTCCCAATGCCGCGCAAACCGAGGCCGCGGCCGCGGGGGCGTTGGGGGTGCGGCTGGCCGGAAACGCTTATTATTTTGGCAAGCTCTATGAAAAACCATACATTGGGGATGATAACCGACCAATCGAAGCCATGGATATTCGACGCGCGCATAAGCTGCTGCATATATCTTCCGCGCTTATGCTGGCCCTTGCCCTTACGGTGAGGATAGCGTTTTATGCATCGGTATGAGCATGGCGGGAATATCCGCGAGGGCGCTGAATTTATGTTGGATTTCTCAGTCAACACTAACTGCCTGGGAATGCCCGAATCCGTAAAAAATGCGATTGCGCGCCATATTCCCGAATACGCGCGCTACCCGGATCCATTTTGCGCGGCGCTCAGGCGGGCGCTGGCGGAACGGCATGAACTTGAACCCTCTGTAATCCTGTGCGGCAACGGCGCCGCACAGCTTATATTTTCCCTATGCGCCTGTGTTAAACCTCGAAGAGCGCTTACCCTTGCCCCGACATTCTCGGAATACGAGCGTTCGGTGAAACTGTTTGGCGGGGTCGTATCGGAACACCGTCTGCTGGAAAGCAATGGCTTCGCGCTGAACGAAAGTATTTTAACAGAACTTGACGCGCGTTTGGATATAGTGTTTTTGTGCAATCCCAACAACCCGACCGGGCGTTTAACCGAGCGGGGCTTACTCTGTGAAATCGCGGATATTTGCCGGAATAACGGAACGCTGCTTGTGGTTGACGAATGCTTTATAGACTTTACGCGCGGGGAAAGTATGCTCCCCATGCTCAGGCGGTATCCCCATATGCTGATACTGCGGGCGTTTACCAAAATTTATTCCATGGCGGGCCTTAGGCTCGGCACATTGTACTGCGCGGATAGAGCTCTTTTATCACGAATAGCGGAGTACAGCCCCGCCTGGAGCGTATCAGCCGTCGCCCAGACGGCGGGCGCCGCAGCTCTGAAAGAAAACGGCTGGATAGACAGAACTGCGCCGGCTGTTGAAACGGAACGGGCGTTTATGACAGCGGCGTTGATCGGGCTTGGTTTGACTGTCTATGACAGCGACGCCAACTTTCTGCTGATAAAGTCCAAACTCCCGCTCTGCCCGCCGCTTGCCGAGCGAAACGTCCTCGTACGCGACTGCGCGAATTTCACGGGGCTTGACAAACGGTATATACGCGCCGGTCTTAAATCTCGTGACGAAAACATGGTTTTGCTTTGCGCCGTAAGGGAGATTTTAAATGGCTAAAACTATAATGGTGCAGGGTACGATGTCTAACGCCGGAAAAAGCCTTATCTGCGCCGGGCTCTGCCGGATATTTAAGCAGGATGGTTACCGCCCCGCTCCCTTTAAATCACAGAACATGGCGCTGAACTCATTTATTACGGATGAAGGGCTTGAGATGGGACGCGCTCAGGTCGTTCAGGCGGAGGCTTGCGGCATAGCGCCCAGCGTGCGTATGAACCCGATACTCCTGAAGCCTGTGACGAACATCGGCTCTCAGGTGATTGTAAACGGAGAGGTGCGGGGCAATATGAGCGCGAGGGAGTATTTTGGGATGAAACGCTCGCTGATACCTGATATTATGCGCGCGTATCAATCACTTGCCGGCGAACACGATGTTATCGTTATAGAAGGCGCGGGCAGCCCGGCGGAAATAAATCTTAAACAGGACGATATCGTCAATATGGGTATGGCAAAGCTCGCCAAAGCGCCCGTACTTCTCGTAGGCGACATAGACCGGGGCGGCGTTTTCGCGCAGTTATATGGCACAGTAGCGTTGTTGGACGCGGATGAAAGGGATATGATAAAAGCTGCGGTGATTAATAAATTTCGAGGGGATGTCAATCTGCTTACCCCCGGCCTGGATATGCTGAAAAACCTGACAGGGAAGCCCATAGCCGGCGTTATCCCCTTTTTATCCGCGGATATTGAGGATGAGGACAGCCTTGCCGAGCGCTTATTCTGTAAAAATACGGGCGCGGTGATTGATATAGCCGTCATGCGCCTGCCGCATATTTCGAATTTTACGGATTTTGGGGCGCTTGAAGCCACGCCCGGGGTCGGGGTGCGCTATATTACCGGCGTAAACAGATTAGGTTCCCCGGATATGGTGATACTGCCGGGGACAAAGAATACGATTTCCGACATGAAATGGCTGCGGGAATGCGGATTGGAGACGTCCATAAAAAAATTTGCCTCAAATGGATCCGTCGTGTTTGGCATTTGCGGCGGTTATCAAATGCTTGGCAAAACCATCATAGACTCAGAGGGAGCGGAAGGCGGCGGGGAAATAGAGGGGATTGGCTTACTGCCGGTTCATACGGAGTTTGGCGTCGAAAAGCGCCGTGCCCGCACATCCGCGAAGGTAATTTACGCTGAAGGTGTATTTAGCGGGCTTGAGGGCGTTGTACTCGAAGGCTATGAGATACACATGGGGCGGACAGTTTTGCCGGACGGGGCTAAACCGTTTCTGCTGCTCGAAAACGGCGAGGCGGACGGATGCGTTAAAGAAAATGTGTACGGATGCTACCTTCACGGTTTTTTTGACGTGACGGCATGTCGCAGCGCCGTACTTTCCGCGTTGTGCCGGAAAAAAAACGTGTCGCTTAACGCTGAGCCGTTCGACCTGAGAGCTTATAAGGAAAGCCAATATGATTTGATTGCTGAAGGCATGCGCAAAAGTCTGAATATGGATCTAATCTATAGAATATTGGAGGAGGGCATATGAATTCTCGGCCCGGCGTTGAGACTCTGCCGCCCGATGAAATTGAGCGCAGAAGTTTTGAAATTATAGAAAAGGAGCTGCCTCATTCCCTCGATCCGGAACTCTCTCCTATTATAAAACGGGTTATACACGCGACGGCCGATTTTGATTACGCTGATAACCTGTGTTTTTCAGAAAGAGCCTTAGAATCCGGGATCGCCGCGCTTATGGCGGGAGAACACATTGTGACCGACACAAATATGGCGAAATCGGGGATCAATAAAAGCGCTCTGAAGCGCCTGAAATCAGAAGTATTGTGCTATATGGCCGACGAGGACGTGGCCTTGACGGCAAAAAAAAATAATCTCACGCGTGCCGAGGTTTCGATGGATAAGGCCGCGACGCTGCCCGGCAGGCCTATCTTCGCTGTCGGAAACGCCCCTACCGCGCTCATTCGCATATATGAGCTGATTAACGACGGACGCTTGCGCCCATCGCTGGTCATTGGCGCGCCGGTCGGATTTGTAAACGTGATTCAGTCCAAAGAACTTATACTGAGGACGCGTACGCCTTATATAGTGGCCCGCGGGCGAAAAGGCGGCAGCGCTGTCGCGGCCGCCGTTATAAACGCCTTAATGTTTAGTATTACAAAAAACTGAATGAGCATAATTCTGTGCGTTATAGACGGGATGACAGACCCCCGCTTTCGCGCGGAGGATTATCCGGCGCTGTCAGCCATGAGCCGGATTCGGGACAGACGCGCCGCGCCTCAGGGTTGTGAGCCGGAAAGTATGACGTGCATACTCACGATATTGGGTGTGACCGACATTCCGCCGTTCCTGCGCGGTTATGTCGAGGCCCTGGGCTCCGATGTCCCCGTTCAAAAGGATGATCTAATCCTCCGGGCGAGTTGGTTCGCCGTTGAAGACGGACGCTGTACGGTTCCGATGCCGGCGCCCCTTGAGATAAATATGGTTGTAAACGCGCGGTATTTTTGTCTCGGCGGATATAAAAGCCTGTTGGTTTTACCCGGTCTGGCGGCTTGTGCGGAGTCCATCGGCACATACCCATTTTACAGACGTTCAGAGCAGACTGTAGATAATTTACGTCCAACAGGAAATGCCATACTCGAACGGATTTTTGACGAAAATTGTACCGACTGTTCTTGCATGGCGCCGTGGGGTCAGTCACGAATGGCTGATTTACCGCCTTTCCCTCGTCGCGCCGCTGTGATCTGCGGCGCGGAGGTTGTGCGGGGCATCGCGAAACTGCTCAATATGGCGCTTATTCATGTACCGGGAGCTACGGGCGATACCGACACTGATCTTGAAGCCAAGTCAGACGCGGCGCTGCAAGCGGCGCAAGATTACCCTTTTGTACTTCTTCACATTAACGGGGCTGATGAAGCGGCTCATCGAAGAGACGCGGGGCAAAAGAAGCGCTTCCTGTCGGACGTTGACCGGCTCGTACTGAGACGTTTGCTTTATTGCGGCCATACGGTTTTTGTAACGGCTGATCACTCTTCCGATCCGGTAAGCGGACTGCACGGCGGCGTGGATCAGCCGGTGTTTTGGAATCGTTACAGCTGAAACCGATAATGAGCACAACCTCATTCCCCTGTTGACAAAAATGGATACGTGCATTATCATGTGTATAAGGAGGTGTATAAAATGCGGACTAACGTAATGATTGACGATGCGCTTATGGCGAGGGCGATTGAGGTTTCGGGGATTAAAACAAAAAAGGAACTTGTGGAGCAGGCTATACAGGAGTTTGTCGAACGGCGTACACGCAAGGATTTGTCTGATTTGAAGGGAAAAATCCGCTTTGCCGGGGGGTACGACTATACAGCCGCGCGAGAAGGAACCGTCCAATGATTCTGGTGGATACCTCTGTGATGATTAACTATCTCAAGGGCTCTGACAACGAGAAAACGCGGTTGTTTGACAGAATCATTGAGCGCGATATACCTTTCGGCATTTCTGTTTATACCTATCAGGAGGTATTGCAGGGCGCGAGGGATGATAAAGAGTTTCAATCACTAAAACAATATCTTTCTTCGCAAAAGATTTATATCCTGCCGAACACTCTCACGTGTTATGAGCAGGCGGCAAAACTATTTTTCGATTTGCGTAGGAAAGGGCGGACAATCCGAAGCGCAATAGACGCTTTGATTGCCCAAACCGCGATTCATTATCGGATTTCTCTGCTGCACAACGACCGAGACTTTGATGATATGGCGGAAGCGCTGGAATCATTGCGTATATTGAAAGAACTTTGATAAACGGCTCTTTAAAGCGCAAGGCCGCCGAGCCGCCAAAACCACACAAGCCGTTATCACAAAATGAAATCATCAAGCGCAAATATGCGGGTCTACCACTCAACGATGAAGAATACGCAATCTACCGAGCGTGGCAAGGTAAAAAAACCGAATAGGCGCGGGAGCGGCGGTGATAAAAAAAGCGAACAGCAAGAACGACAATGATGAATGAAGCAAACCTAACAGCGTGTTTTCTCACGGCGGCAACGCCGAATAAAAACCCGGAGTGTGTACACAACACGCGCCGGGTTTTTCGAGGGGTGGCTTGCCACGACACGATAGCCCGCGGCAGCGCCCACGCGACGCTTTGCCGGCTTGCCGGAAAGTGTCAGAGTAGGTTCACACGCTTCAAGGAGGCGTGTGAAGCGTCCTCCGTTCTACTGCGTTTTTCATAAATCGCAATTAAAACAAATCTGAATGAGTACCTGTTCGTGAAGCGGTCAGAACGAGGTTTTTACCGTCAACTAAATAAATGAGAAGCCAATCCGGCCCGATATGACATTCTCGAAATCCGGCATAATACCCGGTCAAGTCATGGTCGCGGTACTTTGGGTCAAGCGGTTTTCTTTCGCGGAGCGTTTGAATAATATCGTCAAGTAAGTCTATGTTTAAGTTCCGCTTAACCACGCGCTTTAAGTCTTTGCGAAATTGCGAGGTCTTTTTTAACTCCAATAAGTTTTTATCCGACACGCTTAATCATCCAAATCATCGGAGTCTAATTCCGCAATCATCTCTTTAACGGAAGCATAGGACTTCGTTTCAATTTTACCGTCCGCAATATCCCGCGCCTCCTGCATGGCAGATAATGTTTCAGCGTTGTATTTTGGCAATGCCATATCAAAAGGCATACCTCCTACTATCATAACCTTGTGCAGAAAGATATTTACTGCGTCTGCTACGGTAATCCCGAAATGAGAAAAAATTCCGTCAACAGTTGCTTTTACTTCCGGTTCAACGCGTATATTTATATTTGCTGTTTTAGCCATTTCAAATCACCTCAACAATAGTATACGCTATTATGGTCGCAAACGCAATACAAACGCGACCATTTTTAAAATATTTTTCGCTTCTCATAAACACTTCAAGCCTCTCTGCGGTAAGACGTCGCCGCCGAGGGGCTTTTTATATAGATAAGTTTATCGTCTGGAAACATTAACAGCATGGGCGCGGTGAGAGCCGCGCCCGTAAAAACTAAACTAGGAGCAGGACACATGAGCCTTATCGCAGGCTGGAACCCCAAACTGGCGATATTTCATCGTACTCTTGGACGTAAATATATGGGGGCGTTTCTCCTGATGGGGCGCCCGGGGCATAACGGCGGTCTTTACTCCCTTCCAAAAAGGTGTTAAAATAATGCCCATACGCGCAGGCGCAAAAGGAGTTGCCCGATAATGGACATTATACGCACGGAATCGTTGATATATAAATATATAGCGTATAACGAAGACAGCGACGCCCCCGTCCCCGTTGTCCCGACGCTGAACGGAATTGACCTGAACGTCGAACAGGGCCGGTTTACGGCCATTTTAGGGCGTAACGGCTCGGGCAAGTCTACGTTCGCTAAACATATAAACGCGCTGCTTACGCCGACGGAAGGCGCCGTCTGGGTAAAGGGTATTGATACGCGTGAATCCGCGCGCATTTGGGATGTGCGCCAATCCGTGGGCATGGTGTTTCAGAACCCCGACAATCAGATTATCGCGACAATTGTCGAGGAAGACGTCGCCTTCGGGCCGGAAAACCTGGGCGTACCGTCGGAGCGGATACGCGATCGCGTCGATGAAGCCATAGCCGCGGTAGGTATGGAGGAATATCGCCGGTCTGCGCCTCACCATCTGTCCGGCGGTCAGAAGCAGCGCGTGGCTATCGCGGGGGTATTGGCTATGAAACCCAGCTGTATTGTCTTGGACGAGCCTACCGCCATGCTGGATCCGGCCGGCCGGCGCGAGGTAATGGACACGGTTATTCGTCTGAATAAAACAGAAGGCATATCCGTTATACTTATCACACATTTTATGGAGGAAGCGGTGCGGGCGGATCGGGTTATCGTCATGGATCACGGCCAAATCGCGGTAGACGGCTCACCGCGCGAGGTTTTTAAACAGGTGAGCGCCTTGAAAAATCTGGGATTGGATGTTCCTCAGGCTGCTGAATTGGCTTATATGCTTAACAAAAAAGCTAATCGGGCCGTGCTGCCGGATGGTTTGCTGACCATGGACGAACTGGCAAAGGCGTTAACCGCCGTGTCGAAAAGCGCAGAAAAAGCATCATATGTCCTCACGCGGAGCAGGGCCCCCGCCGATAAGCATTCTAAAACCATTCTCGAAATAAAGGATCTATCATTCATTTATAATCAAGGTTCCATATTTGAAAAGAAGGCTCTGGACAGCGTCAGTCTGTCCATAACGCCGGGTGAGTTCATCGGGCTTATCGGTCATACCGGATCAGGCAAATCCACACTGATTCAACACTTTAACGCGTTGCTGACGCCCACTTTCGGCCAGGTTCTATTTAATGGAGCGGATATGCGGGCGGATAAAAGCAGATTGAAATCCATACGGCAGCGCGTAGGGCTTGTATTTCAGTACCCGGAGCATCAGCTGTTTGAGATGACCGTGCTGAAAGATGTTTCGTTCGGCCCGGAGAATATGGGGCTGCCCCAGGATGAGGTAAAAGAACGCGCGGAGAAAGCCTTAGCCGCCGTAGGTATGGAACCCGCCTTCTTCGACAAATCGCCGTTCGAGCTGTCCGGCGGTCAAAAACGCCGCGTCGCTATTGCAGGCGTTTTGGCTATGCGGCCCGAAGTTCTGATATTGGATGAACCTACCGCCGGCCTGGATCCCAAAGGGCGGGACGAGATTCTGGAGCGGATACGGTTTATGCACAGCGAATTGAGGCTGACCGTTATTTTGGTTTCCCACAGTATGGAAGACGTGGCGAAACTGGCGGAGCGCGTTATCGTAATTAATCACGGACGTATCGCGTTTGACGGGGAACCCAGTGAGGTATTCGGCCATGTAAACGAACTCGAGTCTATGGGGCTGGCCGCGCCGCAGCCCGTGTACCTCATGCGCGCGTTAAAGCGGGCTGGCTGGGACGTACCGGAAAGAATCTTTTCACTGACAGACGCGGCGGCCGTACTCACGTCTTGCCTGATACACCGCCGGAACGAGGATTTTTATGACAAATAACCCGCAGCTTAAAATGAAGTATATGCTTGACCGGCTGACAGATGACGAAAAAGAAGCGGGGATTCAGGTGGCCGTATACTATCATGGCGAACTTATCGTCGACGCCTGCTCCGGCGTACTGGATAAACAATCACGTCGGGAAGTGGACGGGAATACGCTTTTTCCTGTATTTTCCGCGTTTAAGGGCGTTATAGCCACATTAATCCATATACTGGCTGAAAAGGGTATACTGGATTACAATCAAAAGATAAGCGCAGTTTGGCCGGCATTCGGCGCGAACGGCAAAAAAAATATCACACTGCGCGACCTCCTTACGCATTCCGCCGGTATTCCGCAGATGCCCGAGGGCTTGGCCATAGAAGACTTAAAAGATTGGGATCTTATGTGCGAAAAAATCGCGGCGCTTAAACCGCGGTGGCCCGCCGGCGCCCATTGCGAGTATCACCCGATGACGTTCACGTGGGCGGCGGGCGAATTCCTGCGCCGCGTTTCCGGACGCGAAATCATGGATCTGGTTCGGAAGGAAATCGGCGAGCCGCTTGATGCGGATGATATATACTGCGGGCTGCCGGATGCGTTGGAACCGCGCGTGGCCCGGCTTTATGAATCTGATTCCGGCAGAGCGGTTATACCCGCCAACCCTTACGCCATTCCCGAATTTACGTACCCGATATCCGGCTGGATGAACCGGAGGGATATGCTTCACGCCTGTATACCTGCCACCAGCGCCGTTATGAACGCCAAAAGCCTGGCGCGCATGTACGCGGCTCTGCTGCCGGAAGGCGTCGGCGGCGTACGGCTGCTATCCGAAGAACGCCTCAAGACGGCGTTGGAACCGTTTCGCGCAAAAGACGGGGCTAAGCCCGCGTACGGGCTTGGCTATGCAATCTTTGGCATGAGCATGCGCGCAGGCGCGCCGACAGACGTCCAGGTTTTCGGACATAACGGATATGGCGGAACATCCGCTTTCGCTGACAGAACAAATTGCCTTGCCGCGGCCATAACCAAGAATACGCTCACCTCGCGGGAGTTATGGCCGATGGTGTACTATAAGCTTAAAACGCTTCTGGGTATATAACTCAGACGCAAATTGAAACGAAAAGCAAGGTGCCGCTATGCTTACTAATATAACCATTGGGCAGTACTACCCCGCGGAGTCGCCCGTTCACAGCCTGGATCCGCGCCTGAAGCTGGTATCGGCGTTAACTTTTATTATACTGCTGTTTTTTATACGCAATTTCTGGGGTTTTATTTTTACCGCCGCCTGCGTATTTACGGTAATCATAATATCCCGCGTTCCGCCGCTGTTTTTACTGCGCGGCTTACGAGGGATAATTTTTATACTGTTATTTACCACCGCGTTGAACATCTTTTTCACGCCTGGCGATACGGTATTGCTTAAGTTTTATTTCCTGCGCGTAACCTTGGAGAGCTTGGCTTTAGCCGGAAAAATGGCGATTCGGTTGTGCCTGCTGATCATCGGCTCTTCTCTTTTAACGCTTACGACATCGCCGATAGAACTGACCGACGCGATTGAATACCTGATGAAGCCGCTAAAACGCGTCGGCGTGCCCGCACATGAAATCGCCATGATGATGACCATTGCTTTGCGTTTTATACCTACGCTGCTGGAGGAAACGGAAAAGATAATGAAGGCGCAGTCGGCGCGCGGCGCGGATTTTGACACCGGAGGCCTCATAAAAAGAGCGCGCAGCCTTATACCCTTGCTGGTACCCCTGTTTATCTCCTCGTTCCGGCGCGCCGACGAACTGGCGATGGCTATGGAAGCCCGCTGTTATCGCGGCGATGTTTACCGGACGCGTATGAAAGTACTGAAACTGACGCGGCTGGATCTGCGGGCGATACCGTTTATGGTTCTATACGCGATTGGAGTATTCGCCCTTAACGTTATTTAATACCCCGCTGTCTGCAATTATCTCCAAAGCGGCCGGCGTCAGCTTAAAGCTGACCGGCCCTTCTTTTATCTCTATATTGCCGTCCAGGCACATTTTAGCGGATCCATTGTATTCGATGTCCACGCGTTCGCACTCAACAAAATGAACCTCTTTCAAAAACGTGTGTCTGCCCATCAGCGCTAAAGGGAACAACGCCAATATCTTCAGCCTTGGCATAGAATCCACCAGGCACAGCGTTAATTTACCGTCGTCTACGCGCGCGTGGGGGGCTATAACAAACTTGCCTCCATATCGCGCGCCGTTGCACGCGGCGATAAGGGTAAATCGGCCTTGTTTCCGACCGCCGTCAACCGTTACGGCAGCGTTAAATGGCTTATATGTAAAAATACTCGCTATCATCGCGATGAGATAGGAGAACGAGCCGAAAACGCGCTTAAGCTTCGAACCCAAATCCGCCACATCCGCATCCAGACCTATATTACCGATATTCATCGCGTAACCGCCGTTAACCGCTATTATGTCAACCGTCTGGGGCTTGCCATGAAACAGCGCTTCAAGGCTTCGCTTTGTTATTGCCTCAACAGTCCTGTATCCGCGCATATCAAAAAAACCACTCATATAGTCGTTGCCGTTGCCCAGCGGAATACAGGCGAGCGGCACGTTCGCGCCCACTAATCCCGCCGCGGTTTCCATAATCGTACCATCGCCCCCGACGGCGGTGATCGCCCACGCTTGCGGAGCCTCAGCCGCCGCTTTCGCTAATTCTGTCGCGTGGCCCGGATATTCCGTTTTAAGCAGCGAGTATCGCAGCCCGCGTTCGTTCATGGCGGACTCAATAACTGGCAGGGCCTGTTTCGCCCCGCCCTTTCCCGCCACGGGATTCCATATAAAATAATACATGCCATCCCTTCTTTATATAAAATTCACTCTGTGAAAGCCCCGGTATATAACTGGTAATACTTACCTTTCAGTGCCAGCAGCGACTCGTGATCCCCCCGCTCAATAATCTTGCCGTGATCCATAACCATTATGGCCTGCGCGTTTCGCACAGTAGACAGCCGATGTGCGATTACAAATACCGTTCGCCCTTCCATTAAGCTATCCATGCCTTTTTGAATTATAACTTCAGTACGGGTATCTACGCTGGACGTCGCCTCATCCAATATCATGACCGGCGGATCCGCCACCGCCGCGCGCGCGATGGACAATAACTGCCGCTGCCCCTGTGACAGAGCGCCCCCGTCTCCTTCAATCACAGTATTATACCCGTCGGGCAGACGCATAATAAAATCATGCGCGTTTGCCAGTTTCGCAGCGCGGATTACTTCCTCGCCCGTCGCCGTAAGTTTGCCGTATCGAATATTTTCTAACACGGTTCCCGTAAATAGATTTGTATCCTGAAGTACGACGCCCAAGGAG
>JAITDJ010000129.1 GCA_031282635.1 Clostridiales bacterium | reverse complement strand
GTTGTATATCTCAGGCTGCGAATTCGCCAATGCCTATTCCGAACTGAACGACCCCATAGACCAGCGCGCCCGTTTTAATCACCAGGAAGCCCTGCGCGCGGGCGGCGATCAGGAGGCCGACCGTATAGACGAAGATTTCCTGCTGGCGCTGGAATACGGCATGCCGCCGACAGGGGGTATGGGCATAGGCATAGACCGCTTAGTGATGCTTCTGACCGATTCATATTCCATACGCGACGCTCTGCTGTTCCCGACGCTGAAGCCGCTGAGCGTACACAAAGAGGCGGGATTATGAACGCTGATCACTTTCCGCAGGCGGCGGTATTTTTCAGGTGAATGGAAATGCCGTTTACGGCATTTCCATTCACCGCCGAGCATAAAATAGGTTAAGGGGCACGGAGCCATACGGCTCTTTTTTCATGCCCCGCCATGTTTTCAAATTCGATGGGTATAAAAATTATTCAAAAAAATATACTGTATCAAAACGCTTATGCGAGGATGATCTTAATGCCGTTTTCTTCCAAAACCCTGGACGGTATCCCCAAAGAATTTCTGCTGCATCAAAAAGACGTATCCGAACCGCCGCGTCCGGAATCCGGCGTCTGCCCCGAAACGGAAGATCTGCTGTTTATTCTGGCGATGCTGTTATTCTTAAGTGATGAGCCTTTTTTTACTGAGTCAGATTGATCTTGGTATTTTCTATAAAGTGGTATATACTAACAGTAACTTAACATAGGAGGAAATGTTATGGATTATGCTTTGGACTCAATATTTGATCCGGATAAAAAACGCTGGTCTGTCTCCATTGTCGGCGAAGTCGACATATTCAACTCCGCTGATATGAAAAAATCCCTTACCGAACTGATTAATCAAAAAAATACCGACATGGTGCTGGACTGCAAGTATCTTGACTACATTGACTCCACCGCGTTGGGCGCGCTGGTGGGGGTGCTGAAACATGTAAAAAGTTACGGCGGCTCCATTTATCTGCGCAATGTTAAGCCAAGTTTAAGCAAGTTGTTCAAAATTACCAATCTGGATAAAGTGTTTTTAATGGAAGGCGAGGACGACAATGGCAGTAAATAATGTGGAACAGGATTGCATCCAATTGTCACTTCCGTTGAATGCCGCGTATGTTTCCGCGGCCAGACTGACAGCGTCGTCGGTCGCCAACAGAATGGGGTTTTCAACGGATGAAATAGAAGACATAAAGGCGGCTGTGTCGGAAGCCTGCACATTTGTCATCAGGAAGGCCCCTGCTAACGCTTCGGAGAATTTTCTTATACAATTTCATATGAGCGGCGATATAATGACCGTCAATATTCAAGCTAGAGGCGAGTTGCGGCAGGAAGCTGATGAGATGAGCCTGATCATGATAAAGGCTCTTATGAATCAGCTCACGATAGAAATAGAAAATGATGAAACGGTTTTATACATGACAAAAAGTCATACCAAGAGTTTATTCATATAAGTTTTTCAAATGTACAGGTTAAGGGGGGTGTTGGCGCTGAAACAGAATTTGAGACTGAGTTTTCGCAGTGAACTGTTAAATGCAAAACAAGCGGTAATGAAGATCCTCAATTTTTTGTGCGGCGCCAGCCCGGGCCTTACTTTCGAGGAACAAGCGGATTTAAGGCTGGTATTTTCCGAACTGCTTTACAATGCCGTAGTGCATGGCAATAACGGAGACAGCAATAAAAGAGTGTATCTGGAAGTGGAATTCGAGGACGGCATTGTAATCGGCCGAGTAGCCGACGAAGGCAGCGGCTTTGATTATAACGAATTGTTAAAACATATTGACGACGACGATCTCTTCGACGAATGCGGCAGGGGCATCCGCTTGGTGTATTCATTGACAGACGAACTGTTTTTCAATATAGCCGGCAACGTAATTCATTTTCACAAAAGGGTGGCGGCGCATGGATAAGATCTTGATAGTCGATCCGACAACGCAGAGCTCAGATTTAATAAGACAGTGTATGTCAAATATAGGATATGAGATCTACATGGCGGAAAACGGTTTAAACGCGTTAGCCAAAGTTTCCCTTTTCTACCCCGACGTAGTCCTGCTGAACGCGGAACTGCCGGATATAAGCAGCTATGACGTATGCAAGCGCATTAAGTCCAACCCGGAAACCGAATATACCCTGATCCTGTTTATCAGCAGTTTAGACACGCATGATTCCAGGGTGCGGGCTATTCAGGTCGGCGCGGACGATTATCTGGAAAAAAATTTTGACTCTTATCTCCTGATTTCCAAAGTCAAGTCATTGTTGCGTGTTAAGCATTTAAGCGACCAGCTCAAACAAAAATATGTTGAGCTGGAGGAAAAAAACCATCTGCTGGATTTGCAGCTTAAGATGGCGCGTCAGGTGCAGCAGGCCCTTATGCCCGCTATAGACCTGACTTTTCAGAACATCCATTTTGTAAGCCAGTATATTCCCGCCATGGACATAGGCGGTGACTTTTACGATGTATTGACGCTTTCTGATAACCGCGTCGCCGTAGTAATGGGAGACGTGTCCGGTCACGGCATATCGGCGGCCCTGCTGACGGCCATGCTGACGGTGATGACACGCAGTCTCGCGCCCAAATACTTTAACCCCGATCAGTTTCTATACTACATGAACAATGAACTGTACAAAATTTTTGAAAACGGCGTGCGTGAGATGTATGTATGCATGTTTTACGCTGTCATTGAAATTGAAAAAAAGACTATTTTATACTCCAACGCCGGGCAGGCGCTTCCGGTTATGGTGTGCGAAAGCGATGACGACGGAGTGGTAGTGCTTAACGCGGCCGGCTTGCCTATCGGCATGATGCCGGACTCGGATTACGAATTTCACTCACTGAGTTATGATACGGGCGATGTGCTGGTATTCCATACCGACGGGCTGTCGGACGTGTTTTATAAAGAAAGCCCGGAAGAATTTTCGGATCGTTTCCGCGAACTGCTTACCGACGCCAAAACACTGGACGATCCGAAAGAGATCATTGAAATAATCCTAAACGCTTTTTATAACTACAATGCCACAGAGAATGAAAAATATGAAATGGATGACGTAAGCCTGATTGTGTGTAAATTTTCTTAGATGAAAAAAGGAAGGAATGAAAACGCCGTTTTCATTCCTTCCTGAGTTTATACCGCGCAACGATATGATTTGCCGCTGCGCGGTCTTAGGCGGCGCCGGTATAAATTAAAAATTCAGATACGGCCGCGGATTAACCGGCGACCCGTTGATGCGAACCTCAAAGTGGCAATGCGGCCCTGTGGAATTACCCGTGCTGCCGGCGAGCGCTATAGCGCCGCCTTTGCTTACACGCTGCCCCGCGCTGACCAGAAGACGCGAATTATGCCCATACAGCGTCGTGATTCCGTTTCCATGATCGATAATAACGGTATATCCGTATCCGTTTTTCCAGCTCGCCGTAATGACGACCCCGCTTTCCGCAGCCACAATGGACGTGCCGTACGGCGCGGGTATATCTACGCCCGCGTGCTGTTCGCGCCTGCCGTTTACGGGGTTGTACCTGACGCGATACACATCGCTGATTAAATATCTGCCGGGAACGGGCCAAAGCATGCGGCCCGTATACGGTGACACGTTGATCGTGGCGCTTGCGTACCCGCCTCCGGTCACTGCCGCGATCCGAGAGGCTTCTTCAGCCGCTTCCTTCTCCTTCTGTTTGATCAGCGCGACTATTTCATCCTCGGTCTTCTTAAGCGAGGACAGCTTTTCCTCATAAGATTTCTCGTCGCTGTCCAAACGGTTATACAGTTCCTGCTTACGCGTCAGCGTATCCTGAAGTCCGTTCTGCTTTTCCCCGCGTTCGGAAGCTAATAGCTCCAATGACGTTTTTTGCCTGTCTATCTCGTTAAAGGTTTCCTCGGCAAGCACAACGGTGTTTGTGAGTTTATTGAGCAGGGTTTTATCGTTTTTGGCGATACGGTTTATGTATTCAACCCTGTTGATAAAATCCGGAAAATTTTTGGCTTCAAATATAATGTCTAAATAGCCGATTTTTCCGTTTTTATACATGAAACTAAGCCTTTGTTTAAGCGTCTCATATTGTTCGTCCCGCTGCTCCTGTATCTCTTTCAGATCCTCTTCCATTTCGTCCAGCGCGACACTCGTTTTATCAAGACGTTCCATTACGCGCAGCAGATCGTCGGTAGCCTTGGTCAGCTCCGTATCTATATTTTCCATTTCTGTTTCCGTCTGGTTTTTCTGATTGACCGTGTCATCTAACTGACGCCGCGCCGCGCTTTGCTCGCTATTGATTTCTTCCTGGCGTTTTTTCAGGTCATCAATGGATTCTGCCCGGACACCGGAGGTAAAAAGCGAAACCGCAGCGGCACAGCATATAAAGCGATAAATTTTTTTCATAAAAAAGCGCAGGAAATCCCCGCCTCTCACGGGTGGGAAGAAATGCGCGAACCTCCTCTCTTTACGATATTATCAGACATTTAAATGACGTCTTATAGAGATTGTGCTGCCCGCTATGCCAATCATTACCCCGACGGTAAACAGCAGCGGCGTAAGCAATGAAAATACGTAGACTCGCGACCTGAATAAAAAATCCATTACAGGCAGAGAATCCAGTAAAAAATTCATAACGGGGTCGTACAGCGCATATACAGCTGCAAGAGGTATAACGGCGCCCAATATGCCGATGATCATTCCCTCGACAATGAAAGGGCCGCGAATAAACGCGTCGGTGGCGCCTACGTATTTCATAATGTTAATCTCAATCTTGCGGTTGTTTACGGCAATACGTATGGTATTAAAGATGATTACCACAGATATGACGCCCAGACCCGCGATAACCAGCGCGCCTATAATCCTGAGCAGGTTATTGATTGTCATCAGCGCGTTAGCGGCCTGCCTCCCGTGCTGAATGGTTTCTATGCCATATTCTTTAAGCCCGTTCAGGCTGTTCTCAACATAATCCCAATGGTCTAAGCCATCAATATCCAAAACCAGAGAGTTGGGCAGGGGGTTGTCCTTATCCAGACCGTCCAGAATATGGGCTGAATCTTCGAGATCGGCTTTAAAACGTTCCAGCGCCTGCTCTGATGAAATAAATTCCATATGACTGACAAATGGTATGGCATTTACGCGTTCTATCAAATCGTTAATATTCTCCACGGATATGCCGTCTTCCAGATATACGGTAATGCTCATCATGCTCTCCATTTGAATCATCAGATAATCAAGATTAACGGCAAGGCAGAAAGATATCGAAACCATAAACAGGCAAGAAGATAACGTTATTATGGACGCGGCGGACATCAGCCTGTTCTTTATTAAGCTGCGGAAAGCCTCCATTACAGTATAGCTGAAGCTTCTAAAATTCATCACGATACCCGCCCTTTTCGATATCGCGTACCAGATTGCCATTTCGCAGCGTAATAACCCGTTTTTTCATCTGATCCACAATGTCTTTGGCGTGAGTAGCCACCAGCACTGTCGTACCCCTATCGTTGATATCCTCCAGCAGAGTGACAATATCCCATGCGGTATCGGGATCCAGGTTGCCGGTGGGCTCGTCCGCAAGCAAGAACGGGGGCTTGCCGACAATAGCGCGCGCCAAGGCAGTGCGCTGCTGCTCACCCCCGGACAGTTGATCCGGGTATGCTTTGGCTTTGCGCTGCAACCCGACAAGCGCCAGCACCGACGGCACACTGCGTCGGATATCCCGGTTGGAAGCCCCCACGATCTGCATGGCGAACGCGACGTTCTCATATATGGTTTTATTGGGGAGCAGCCTGAAATCCTGAAACACAACGCCCATACGCCTGCGGTAAAATGGCATCTGTCCGCGTGTCAAGACGCTGAGGTCTTCGCCGTTTACAATAAGTTTGCCTTCGGTTGGCATAATCTCACGAAGCAGCAGTTTGACCAGCGTGGTCTTGCCTGAGCCGCTGCTGCCGACTACGAATACAAATTCACCGTTATCTATGCGAAGCGATAAATGGTCTATGCCTTTAGTACCATTATCATATATCTTTGTCAGGTTTTCCGCGACAATCATAAATTACCTCTTTTATACACAAATGGCCTGTCTTGCGGCTTTTTTTAGAATCTATTACATAAAAATAACATATATATTACATTTTACCGCTTTCTTTCTTTAAAATCAACCCCGCAAACAGTTTTAAAACATTAAAAAAAGCGTTCCGGCAATAGAACACTTTTTTTATACTCAGGAACGATGAAAACGCCGCGTACGGCGTTTTCATTTGTTCCGCTTATATGCCGCGCGCCGCCGAATATCTGGCAAATGTTCACGGCGCGCGGTATAATTAATCAATACAGAAAATTTTCCTTATAATTCATATACTTGCTGACCATCAGCGTGATTTTGAACGTTATCGCGTCGTCGAAATTGCGCAGATCCAGCTTGGTGGCGCGCTGCAGCTTATCCAGGCGGTATACGAGCGTATTGCGGTGAATATACAGCTGCCTGGATGTTTCTGAAACGTTAAGGTTGTTTTCAAAGAATTTATTAACGGTCGTAAGCGTTTCCTCGTCGAAGTGACTTGTTCCTATCTCGCCCAATACTTCGTCGATGAACATTTTGCAAAGCTGAACAGGCAGCTGATATATCAGGCGTCCGATGCCCAGTTGTTCATAATTCATAACATTCTTCTCAGATTCAAAGATCTTGCCGACCTCCATGGCCATCTTTGCCTCTTTGTATGAAGCGGAAACATTTTTGAGATCCGTAACAGGCGTGCCTATAGCGACACAGACATTACTCATGGCTTCGGTGTTCAATGTATCGCAGATCATATGAGCGGTTTTTTCTATATCCTCACGCTCGTCGCGATCGCGCAGTTCTTTGACCAAAATCACATTCTTCTCGTCAACCGCCGTCACAAAGTCCTTAAGCTTGGCCGGGAACAGGTTTCTTACTATCTCCACCACATTTGACTCCGTATGGTTTTCGGATTCAATCAGATAGACAATCCGGCGGACATTGTTTTCAACATGCAGCTTTTTGGCCCGGCTGTAGATGTCTATTAAAAGCAGGTTGTCAAGAAGCAGATTTTTGATAAAATTATCTTTGTCATACCGCTCCTTATAGGCTATAAGCAAGCTTTGAATTTGGAAGCTGGTGATTTTCCCAATCCGGTACGCTTCTTCGTCTTCGCCTTTAATCAGCACTATATATTCCGTAACACCGTTGTCAAACACCTTAAAGTACTGGTATCCTTGAATTACTTGGCTTTCCGCCTGAGAGGCCATAAAATAGTCTATGCCGTCTATCTGGCGGCTGATCATTTCCTGCTCTGTGCTGGACGCGACCTTGCCTTCTCTTTCAATTACGCTGATGTCTCGTCGGGTAATGCCCTTTAGCCCGTCAATAGTGTTTTGAAGTATTTGGTTGGATAACACGTTTCCACTCCTTTAAAGTTACGATTTATTATCTATTAGTTTATATCAAAAATACAAATTATAAAATAGAATAAAAAAATTTTAGAATAAATGTAATAAAAATATTCTTTTAGATGACAGAAAAGATGATAGAAAAATAGAAAATGAAATTTTCCACGCCCGACAAAAAAATTCTATGATATATTTACAAATCGTAAAAAAATTGTTATTATTACATATATCTACACAATCTTTAATATCCATGTATTTATTGAGCGTTAGCGTATAAGGAGGCGATACTATAAAAACAAAAAGGAAAATACTGTTTATTTTAGCTGTGTCCGCCTTTATAGTATTCCTTGTCACCGGCAGCTACGCCTGGATGCAGATTTCATCACAAACGTACATCAGCCGTACTGGGCAAGGCGGCGGCGACAACGCTCTTGCCGGCGCTACGCTGCATAATGATTATATAGAGAATGACGAGGTAAATGATATTTATATTGAAAATTGGGGGGAACGGCTGGTTTACGCGCGCATACGTCTGAGGGAATATATGGAAATTGGCGAAGGCGCGGGTAAAAACGGCAGTGAAAATAAATCAACCCCCCTTATCGGCGGCGCGCAGAGAAATAATCCCGAAACGTGGAGCATACACATCCCGTGTATTGACAGCGCGCCCGATATATGCGATCTGTCAGATGATAAGGCGTTAAATTTTCATACATACTGGGCCTGGAAGATGGGCGGGCAAAAATACTATTATCCTGCAGGCGATGAAGACAGGTCAAAGACGGACTCTGACGGCGCCGTCTATATCGACGGCGAAAGTCCTCACGATCTGAACGCGCAAAGCCCGGACAGCCCATATGGCAAGCCTGTTTCTCAGACGCTGAACGCCCAGGTTTTGACTATGCAGCAATGGTTGGACAG
>JAITDJ010000258.1 GCA_031282635.1 Clostridiales bacterium | reverse complement strand
ACGCCAGCGCTTCCCGTTTCCTGCCCAGCCTAAAACACGCCAGCGCCGCTAAATCATATATCGTACCGTCATAGGCAAACCCTTCAACAAGGTACGTACCGGGCCGCGGTTCAAGAGAGACGGCCTTTTCCGCTAACTCTAAAACAGCGCATGAGTCTTTGCGCCTGTCCTCAATAAACGCCATTTCCACATAGGGCTCGCGCAGATACGGGGCTTCAGCCATCGCCCGCAACAGCCATAAACGCGCCGCGGCCTCATCACCCATTCTTAAACAGCAGCGGGCGATGTATCTCATTGACGCGCTTCTCTCATCGCGCCAAATGGCGCTTTTTAGCAGAAGATGACGTTTCAGCGTATTTACGGCGTCAATGTCACGGCCATAATACATATATTCTCTGCCAAGGTAGTGCGTATTACGGTCATTTTCAGGTTCTTCGGCGATCGCCAGTTCCAATAACGGCAGATACGCCGAGCGGCTTTTTCGCGAATCCGGTTTATGGCGTATCTCAAATCCATAACATACCGATATATTTTCCCTTATCGACGGTTTCAGCGTCTCATGCACAGGACCCGCCCATTTATAGCCTTCGCGGGCATGAATTTTGTCAGCCCAAAAGCTGACCCCCGGCGAACCGTCCGGGTTAAAACTCCAGATATACCTATAGCTCATACGCGTGACGCCGCCGCTCCATGCGCGTTCCAGCGCCAGTCTCCAACCGGGCGTTAATACCT
This sequence comes from Clostridiales bacterium, assembly GCA_031282635.1. Lineage (GTDB taxonomy): Bacteria > Bacillota > Clostridia > Lachnospirales > WQUN01 > JAISZF01. The sequence continues at coordinate 13,136 of JAITDJ010000258.1, read as the reverse complement.
CGTCCATATCCGCGCACACGCACACGTCTATATCGGGCGGAATAGCCTCCAGGCTTATATTCCGCGCCGTATCAAAACGAAACGGGGTAATGTCCGCTTCTGTTACCGTTACGCCCATGCCTCGGAGCAAATCCGCGGCGCCGTCGGCGGAACCGGTATCGGTCACGCAGAGTACGTCGGCCTCTTTCGCCGAATCCACCCATCTGCCGACGAATTTCGCCTCATTTTTCGCGATAGTATAAACGCATACTTTCACCTTTCATCCATCCTCGGTTACAGCCACTTGTAGTTCTCCGCGAAAAAATCGATATGCCATTGGCTTGTATGCAGTTCGGAAAGATGCTTTAAACCCATAAGCCCATACTGCTTAACCAAGCCGCTGAAATTCACCGCTGTATTACCGGATACGGTAAGCCTCTGCCCGGCGACGGCATGGTAAACCATAGATTTGCAGCAAATTTTAGGTTTCCATCCAGCCTTAGTCCCCAAATAATAATAGTAGCCTAATAAAAGGCTGTCGTCTTCAAACCCTTGCTTTCCTGACATAAATCGCGCGTCATATCCGCCCACAGCCCTCATAATATTGGATTTATGGATACACGGATGTGTGAACCCAGGAATTATTAAATCCCGTTTCCAGCGATTCAAGCATTCCCGCAGGCCTTCAATATCCGCCGGAAGCGTTTCAAGATTCTGTTTGAGCCCGCTTACAGCGCCGTTTTGATCAACAATACCGCAGCTTATTACCGGTTCGTCTGTGGATTCAAGATAATTGATTAGCGGTAAATCCCAATTCTCGGTAAAAATCATATCCATATGAATCTCGCTGATATATTCCGTGTCTGGCAATACCTGCCAAATATATTCGAAACATTTTTGACGGCCGACGACTATCCCTTCATTTTCACCGCTGCCGATTAAAACGCAATCCAAATCAAAGCGGCCGAGGAAATCCTCCGCTTCTTCACGCTCCCAAAATCCCTGGTTATAAACGACGACCGTTTTACTGCCGCTTTTTTCCAGAGAGCGAAGGGCTTTTGAAGCCATGCTCACATCTTCATCTCGGCGATCGTCCCTCAAAAAAAGCAATAGCGTATGAACCAGCTTCATACTGTTATCCCTTTCATCCGAAATTAGCAGAAGAATTCAGATAAATATATTGCAGCTTCGGATCATCAATAACTATTCGGTTAATGATTTCGCTTTGCCCATTATAATAAGGCAGATATATCTGCAAAATGTCCCTTAAAATCCTCAAACAGTCATCCATCTCTTCAGGCCCGGCCCCCTCCAGTTTTTTCAGCAGCCAATGTTCGAAGAAGTAGTTAAACCGTACTTTCATATAATCTTCCAGCAGGCTTTCTTTCTTCAGGGATTGAAATTGATAATGCTCCAAAATCAGCTGTTTGTAAAAATAATCTGAATTAATCGTATTTACCACTGAACCCTGACGTCCGGCGTAATAGACATGTACGCAGATATCCATAACCGCGATTTTATCCGCGCATTTCAATAATTCATAGGAAAACAGGCTATCCTGCCCTACTGCCCCTTCCGCCTGGCTCAAATGATTGGAGAGGATTAATTCCTTTTTTATAACCATTGCCTGAATACTGATCGGCATATACTTTATGCCAATCAGGAATGCCCTTTTATCCTTTCCGGTTATTACGGACGAGCCCTCGTTCGCGCGTAAACACATTTGGTAATTTTGCGCTATAGTGCAACCCTTTTCCGCACGCAGAACATTGCCCAGCGCGATATCCATCCCTTTTTCCGCCGCCTCCTGATAAAGCGCGGCATAAGCGTCGTTTATCGCCTCGTTATCAGGATCCAAAAAAGTAATATATTGGGCCGAAGCCATTTCCACACCTTTATTGCGAGGCCGGGAGGCGGATCCGGACGGTTTGCCTGTAAAAGCGAATGTCCTGATATTTTTATAGCGCGCTGAGATAACCCCTATATAAGCCGCCGTTTCTATATCTGTTGAACCATCGTCCACCAGTATAATTTCCATATCGTCAAACATACCGCTTCGCTTCAAGCTGGCGATAGCCTTGCCGTATAGAAACAAACCATTGTTGTAAACAGGTATAATAACTGAGATCTTATAAGTATGATTGCTGTCAAAGACCGCCGTTATTTTTTGCGCGTTATAATTAAAATGATCTATACTATATCCATTTGGATACGGCGCGCCGTCTTTTAAAGCCAGCAGCGTTTCAGGGTTCGCGGATTTTGCCCAAAATACGGCCCGATATTTAGAACTCACATATTTTACGTAATCATGCTCTATGCCGTTAACCATGCGGTCACCGGAATAATACGCGTCTTTGCTTATATAATCGCAGTCCGTATATTTAAAGCCGTTTATCATATCTTCCAGATAAAAACCTTCATAAGCCATATCGGGATGAAAAAACGCGATAACGTCAAACTCATCATATCGCTCGCGCAGGTTTTCCGTGAGTATCAATTTTTTGTTTGGATACGTCTGCTCTTTGAACATTTTTCTAATCCGCGGGGTTATAGTTTCCGCGGCGACAGCGGCAATAGGATCTTTTCTCTCCGGCGGCGCGGAGGGAATAATTTTCCGCAGCAATTCCCGCATCCTGTCAAAGCAGGTGTCTTCTTTCATCACATGCCGCACGCCGGCGGTTTGACGCTCATAGATCTCTTCATCCGAAAGGCTGTTTAGAATACGGGCGGCTTCAGCCCGCTGATTAACCATTTGAATCAATGGAAGATAGTTATATACGCCCAGGCTATAATTCGATAAAAGCAGATTTCCGGTCGCCTCTAACTCGTATGTCCTCATGGCGAACATACTTAAACTGTCTTTAACGGTATTCAAATTCACAGACCAATCATATAGTTTGTGAACGCCTTGCAGAGCGTTGTGCGGCATTGCCTCCATCAAGCAGCTTTTGTATACAGGCGGAAACATATAGCGTTCGATTTTCAGGTGTGAACAGCGGTTAATAATATCCAAACGGCGCCCGCTTTCTATGATGCCGCTGAATATCATATCCGCGTCGCAGCAGCGTTCCGTATAGCTTTTATACCATGAACCGGAAAAGATAACACTATTTTCCAATTTACTCCAGCGAGACCCGACAGGGTTGTGATATATTGGATTGCAGAAAAACCGCAAAACCCATACATTTTTATGATTGCAGTCATTTTTATAACTTACAACGGATTCGCTGGCGGAGGTAAACACATAATCACATTTTTGGGCAATATACAGGAATTCACTGTAGTGCGTGGGATCCTCTATCGAATAAAAAACCGACGGAATCCGTTTTTCTTTACAATGCTCCAGCAGTTTAATGAGCCGAGCGCCGTTCGCCGAAGCGATATTGCTCATGTAACGCCAAGAATGCCATGCTGTCGTAACCAGCAGCAATTCAGCGTCATTTACAGCCTCTTCCGCGTTTTCAGGGGTTACGTGAGTAAAACGCGCGGTGTCCTTAAACGCGTTCAGCAGGAATTCATCCGCAATTATACCTATCTTTTTTTCGTACGGTTTATAAAACCGGCTTCCGTTACTTACAGGCAGACTATCCCCCAGTTTGATCAGCGTTTTATACAAGGTTGAGTTGTCCGCATCATTTATTTTCATTTTCGCCATTGCCCGTTCCCTCTAAATCCTGATCAGTATGGTATACAAGGTTGAATTGTCCGCATTATTTATCATATTCATTTTGTCATTACCTGTTCCCTTAAATCCTGTATACGCCCTCGCGATGGTATACGTTCCTGGTGTCCAGTACGATTTTGCCGTTGAACGACTTCTGATGCTCTGTTAAACGGGAGTGCCCAACCATAATAATCACAAAGTTTATGTCGCGTATAAACCTGTCGAAATCCATATATTGCGAAGCTGTAATTTTTTCGCGCAACAGGGGATCAAATACCTTAGGTTCATTCCCCATACAGGTTTTAACGAGATCCAGTAACTGCAACGTAGGACTTTCCCTGACGTCGTCCACGTCTTCTTTATAAGAAACGCCGTAGAAACCTACGCGCGACGTATCGGATATATTATTTTCAGCCATTATCTCACGTACGCGCTCCAGTACGTACATAGGCATGGAATCGTTAATCTTCCGCGCTTCGTGAATCAGATTAGACTGCATGGGGTAATCCCCCACGAGAAACCAAGGATCCACCGAAATACAATGGCCTCCTACTCCTGGGCCCGGGTGAAGGATATTTACGCGCGGATGCAGATTGGCAATACGGATGATTTCATAGACGTCCATTCCGCCGCTGCGGCAGATCTTCGCCAATTCATTGGCAAACGCGATATTAATGTCGCGAAAAGTATTCTCAACTATTTTGGCCATTTCGGCGGTGCGTATATCGGTCAGTGTGAACATTCCCCGACAGAAAGAAGCGTAAACCGAACGAATCTGTTCAGCCGTTTCCCGGTCATCCGCGCCGATAATCCGTGCGTTGCGTTCCAGTTCATAGAGTATTCCGCCGGGGAGCACTCGTTCAGGGGCATGGGCGAAACGCGCCGTTACGCCGGCTTCCGCCGCGAGGGGCCGTAAATACTTATCGGTGGTTCCCGGAGAAACCGTAGATTCAATGACAATGATCGGGTTTGGGAGGCAAACCCGCAGAATACCGCGGACCGCGCCGACAACATGAGAAGGATCGATCTTTTTTGTCTTTTTATCATATGGAGTTGGTACGGCGACAATATAAAAATCCGTCACGGCAGGTTTTACGCGAAATTCTATTCCGCCGCGGATCGCCGCTTCCAAAAGGGCGTCCATACCCTTTTCCTCAAAAGTAACCTTGCCCTTTTGGAGTGTTTCTATGATTGACGGGTTGGAATCGACACCGGCCACCGGTAACCCGCGGCTGGCCAGCGTCAGCGCTGTCGGAAGCCCAACACGCCCAAGCCCTGTAACGCAAACAATGTTCATACTTCTGTCCCCCGTTATATATAAGACTTTTCCCTGTATCATATGTTTATTGGGACAAAAAGGTTATAAGGTCAAAAAGGTTATAAGGTCAGGTTTCTCATCAAATAAGGCGCGTCCGTCCGCTAATCCAGATCACAATGCCCGTAAGCGCAAAATCCGTATGTACGCAAAAAAAGCCCTAAAGGGCTAATGTAAGTCTGATTTCCACATCGGCGGTGAAGCGCGGCTTCGCAGGCGGTTAGTTAAACCGCATAAATTTTTTTATAATAAACCTCGCCGGCCCATAAAGCGGTCCTTCAAACGTCCGCTTTACAATATCCAAATTTTCTCGTATGGCTATGCCCTGCGGGCAATGCGCCTCGCACGCGCCGCACTTTACACAGCGCGAGGCGCATGTGGTTTCGGCAGTCATGCTTGTGAGCATCAGATATTTAGTCCAGGATAGTGTTCCGCCCTCTATGGGTATCTGATTCAACGCATGAAAACATGTAGGAATATCCACGCCGCGCGGGCACGGCATACAGTAACCGCAGGCGGTGCACGGCACTTTTGTGGACGCGGCGATTAGAGCCCGCGCCTCCTCAAACAACGCGAAATCGCCCTCAGTAAAAGATTCCGGTTCAGCCGCGTCCGCGACACGCAGATTTTCGTTCAGCGTATCCATAGTGTTCATTCCGGACAGCAGCAGCGTAACCTCCGGCTGGTTCCATACCCACCTCAGCGCCCATTCCGCAGGCGAACGCTTTACATAGGCATTCTCCCACACCTGATTAACCTGCTTGGACACATTAACCAGCTTACCTCCGCGCAGCGGCTCCATCACCATGACGGGCAGGCCTTTGCGCGCCGCGTATTCCAGGCCGTTTCTGCCCGCCTGGTTCTTCTCGTCGTAAAAATTATACTGGATCATGCAGAAATCCCAATCATACGCATCCAATAACTCAACAAACGATTCCCCGCCGCCATGATATGAAAACCCCAAATTACAGATTTGCCCTTTGGCGCGTTTTTCCTCAAACCAGCGCATTAATCCTATATCCTTCAGGCGTTCCCATACTTTTACATCTGTCAGCATATGTATGAGGTAATAATCTATGTAATCTGTCTTTAGATTTCGAAGCTGAGCATTAAAAATCTTGTCGAAATCCTCATATTTCCCCACAAAATATGGCGGCATCTTGGTCGCGAGCTTAACACGCTCGCGGTATCCGCCTTCCAGCGCCTTGCCGACCAACGCCTCATTACCCATATATATATAGGCCGTATCCAGATAATTGACGCCGCTGTCTATAGCGCGCCGGAGCAGGCGCACAGCTTCTTTCTCATTGCGGGGAAGGCGCATGCACCCGTAACCCAGTATAGACAGATTATCACCATTTTTGGGATTCACTTTGTACCGCATTATAAACCACTGCTTTCGCGATCGTTTTAGAGGGACATACCTTTTTACCCGTTCCGCGCCGGCCGCTCATTACGGCCGCGTATAAAAACGCGGAACCCGCAGGCTCCGCGTTAGTGTTGACCGGATTCACTCTTTTTCAAAATCAGACTTGCCAACGCCGCACATCGGACAGACCCAATCGTCCGGCAGAGCCTCAAACGCTGTTCCCGGCTCTATTCCGCCGTCTGGATCACCGGCTTCCGGGTCGTATACATACCCGCATACGCTGCAGACGTATTTATTCACTGTATCACCTCTATACGAATTTGTACCCATTATAAACAAACCCATTTTTGCTGTCAACCGTAATCGCGATACCGTCCGGAATTAAGTCTACAACTTTCTGTTTCGCTACCAGCAGCGGGATATCTAAAGCTTTAGCCACAGTCTCCGCATGGGAATTATCTATATTTTCCCAGGAGCCGACGACGATCGCGCCGGCTTTACGCAGATAAGGCATCATCTCATCCGTGGTTTTGGTCGTCACCAAAATGTCGCCGCGCTTAAAGAACCGTTCAGCCTCTTCAATGACCTTAATAACGCGCGAACTGCCGGAAACCGTCTTATCACCAAAAGCTCGGCCCTTTATCAGCACATCTCCCACAATCCGCACCTTAAGCGTATTGGTTGTGCCCGCCACCCCGACCGGAACCCCGGCTACCGCTATAATGGGATCACCATTTTTAGCCAATCCCGATTCCAGCGCTTTCTGTTCGGCTATGTCAAAAACCTCGTCATTACCGCTTATATTATCAGCGACTTCCGGCATACATCCCCATGTCAGGTTCAACTGCCTGTAAACCCGCTTGTCATTGGTAACCGCCAGTATGGTGCACATAGGACGGAAGCGTGAAACCATTCTGGCTGTAAATCCGGAATCCGTAACGCAGACGATTGCGGCGGCGTTTAAATCGGCCGCGGACGTACAGGTCGCATAACTTATAGCGTTCGTTATGTTACTTTTGAATACGCCGCGATGCGTAGAGATCTCATTGAAATAATCAATCGATTCCTCGGCTTTGTTCGCGATGCGCGCCATCATGGCCACGGCCTCCACGGGATAGACGCCGCTGGCTGTTTCGCCGGATAGCATGATCACATCCGAACCGTCGAATATGGCGTTTGCCACGTCATTAGCTTCCGCGCGCGTGGGCCTGGGGTTTTGCACCATGGATTCCAGCATCTGCGTAGCCGTAACAACCAATTTGCCCAGCGAGTTCGCTTTATGAATCAACTGTTTTTGCACCAACGGCACCTCTTCCGGCGGGATCTCCACGCCCAGATCGCCGCGCGCCACCATAATGCCGTCGGCCACTTCCAGTATGTTGTCCAAGTTGTTAACACCGTCGCGGCTCTCGATCTTGGCAATAATTTGAATGCCCTCACCGCCGTTTTCTTCCAGCACCTCGCGAACTTTCAGCACGTCGTTCGCGTTTCTTATAAAAGAAGCGGCTATAAAATCAACCCCCTGTTCAACGCCGAATTTAATGTCAACGATATCGCGCTCGGTCAGCGACGGCAGGTTGACATATACGTCCGGTACGTTGACGCCCTTGCGGGAACTTAAAAAGCCGCTGTTTACGACCACGCAGTCGATCTCTGTATCCTGTATGGAATTGACCTTCAATTCAATTAAACCGTCGTCGATCAGTACCCGGCTGCCTACTTTCAAATCCCTGGGCAGCTCCTCGTACGTGACCGCCACGCGCGTCTTATCGCCGACAATATCCTGTGTAGTCAGCGTAAACGATTCGCCCTGAGCCAAGTATATTTTATCCTCCGCGAATGTCTTTATACGGATCTCCGGGCCCTTAGTGTCCAAAACTATCGGTATGGGCATGCCGAGAATTTCCCTGGCCTCTTTCAGCTTGTTGATCATGTCCAGGTGCGTTTCATGAGTGCCATGAGAGAAATTGAACCGCGCCGCGTTCATACCGGCGCGCATCAAATTTTTGATTAACTCAATATCATTGGTGGCCGGTCCCAAAGTCGCCAAAATCTTTGTCTTTCGCATAAGATCCTCCTAACGCTACCGAGCCAGCATCTTGATAATATCGTACATGGTATTATCATACGGGCGATCACTGTTAAGCGCTTCCGTGATATCCATGGACTCGTGCCGGCCGTTTCTGAAAACAATTACCCTGTTGACTTCATCATTCTGGATGCTTTCAACCGCCTTATACCCCATATACGCGGCATGCATACGATCCAGCGCGGTAGGCGATCCGCCGCGCTGCAAATGCCCTAATATAGTGGCGCGGCTCTCTATGCCGGTTACTTTTTCGATCTCTTTTGCCAGGGCCTCGGATCCGCCTACGCCCTCGGCCACAACAATCAGATTATGTTTCTTGCCCAGGGCGCGGTTCTCGATGATCTGCCCTATTACGCGTTCTTTGCTGTTATGCGCCGCTCCGTTTTCGGGAATCAAAACCTCCTCGGCGCCGCCGGTCAGGCTGCTCCACAGCGCGATATACCCCGCATGCCTGCCCATGACCTCAACCACGCTGCAGCGTTCGTGGGAGCCGGACGTGTCGCGTATCTTGTTAATGGCGTCCATAGCGGTGTTAATAGCGGTGTCAAACCCGATTGTATAGTCTGTACAGCTTAGATCCAAATCAATCGTGCCGGGAATGCCCATAACATTTATCCCGCGTCTGGAGAGTTCCAAGGCGCCGTGGAAAGATCCGTCCCCGCCGATAACCACCAAGGCGTCCAGGCTTAACACTCTGCAGATGCCGGCGGCCTTTTCCAGGCCGGCCTCGGTCATCATCTCGGGACAGCGGGCTGTCCGCAGGATTGTCCCGCCTTTATGGATAATGTCCGAGACCGACCGGGCGTGCATGTCGATAATGTCGCCGGAAAGCAGACCGTCATAACCGCGCATAATCCCGGTTACCTTCATGCCGTAATTCAACGCCGTCCGCACGACCGCGCGTATTGCCGCGTTCATTCCCGGAGCGTCGCCCCCGCTGGTCAGCAAGCCCATTTTCTTTGGTTTACCACTCATATATTCCTCCTTATTCTTCTTCCGTAAATACGGAAAGATATTCAGACAGATCCCTAAAATTTACATGCATATCCCAAGATGCTGACCTTAATCTCTTTACCGCGCTTTTACTTTTACAGAGTCTTTACCGAGATAATCCTTCAGTTCATTCATTAACGGCTCTTTAAGATCGACCCAAAAATCCTCTTTCAAGCGCAGACGTTTTCGTCTGGACTCATCATATATCATAACAGGCGACCGCCCTTTATGCGCCGTCAATATGCCCGTCAGACGGTCTATGTCAGCGTTATCGATTTTAAGACACAGCGTCTGCCCGGGAACGGCGTTAATCTCCTCGAAGAAGCGTATTTCATCGGCAACAATTTTGGCGTCCTCGTCCTCACGCGCGCTTGCGCGGCCTGTGACCGCAACGACGCGATCTTCCTTTAATTTAGAGGACAAACTTTCATACAGCCGCGAGAATACAATCACCTCCACAGAGCCGTACATATCCTCCACGGTAATAAAGGCCATGGCCTTACCCGCATTTTTAGTATACTTAACTGTTTTGCCGGTAATCATACCGCCGTAGCATACATAAACGCCGTCCTGTATGGGCGTGGCGTCACCATTCAGAAAATCCACGCTGGAGGTATTGACGTAATTGCTCAAAACCGCCTGATATTCCGTCAGGGGATGACCGCTTACATAAATACCCAAAACTTCCTTTTCATTCGCCAGGAGTTCCTTCAGAGTAAACTCCTTCAAATCAGGCAAGGCGTCGTTATAAACGCCGCCGGACACGTCATCCATCTCGAACAGATTCAACTGGCCCTCTATATTGCGCCGCTTGCTCTGTGTTACGCCGGACAGCACATTTTTATAAGCGTGCATATACTGCGCGCGTTTCCCGCCCATAGAATCAAACGCGCCTGCCTTAATAAAGCTCTCCATGCAGCGTTTGTTGAGCTCCTTGCCGTCCAGCCGGTTTATAAACTCGGTCATACCGGAAAATCGTCCATTTTTGTCGCGTTCTGAGGTAATTGAGTCTATCACGGCGCGGCCTACGTTCTTAATAGCGAGCAGGCCAAAGCGGATATCGCCGCCGTTAGACACTGAAAATCCCGTGAAGCTCTCATTCACGTCCGGAGGTAATATTTTTATCCCCATCTTCTTACACTCGTCTATATATTCGGCGACCTTGGAAGTGAAATCAATTACGGAGGTCATAATAGCCGCCATAAATTCTACCGGATAGTATACCTTAAGCCAGGCTGTCTGATACCCCACCACCGCGTAAGCCGCCGCGTGCGACTTATTAAAGGCGTACCGCGCGAAATCAGTCATTTCGTCAAAGATGCTCTCGGCCGTCCGCGCAGGTATATCCCTTTTAGAACAACCCAAAACAAAGTTCGCGCGTTCTTGCTCCATTACCTTGACCTTTTTTTTGGACATAGCGCGGCGCACCAAATCGCTGCGCGCCAAGCTGTAGCCCGCCAGATCGCGCACTATGCGCATAACCTGCTCCTGATACACAATGCAGCCGTATGTATCCTTCAGAATAGGCGCAAGGGCCGGATGGGTATAAGTGACCGCGTCCCGGTTGTTCTTCCCCTTTACATATTTGGGTATAAAATCCATCGGCCCGGGCCGGTAGAGCGATATGCCCGCTATGATATCCTCAAGGCGTTCCGGCTGAAGTTCACGCATGAACGACTTCATGCCGCTGCTTTCCAATTGGAACACGCCTTCGGTTTTAGCGTGTGAAATGAGTTCGTACACCACGGGATCGGCGAAATCTATATGGTCGATATCAATGTCAACGCCCTTTCCGCGTTTAACCTCACGTACGGCGTTCTGTATGACCGTAAGCGTACGAAGACCCAAAAAGTCCATCTTCAGCAGACCCAGTTCCTCAATGGTGGTCATAGGGAACTGCGTGGTAATAACACCGTCATTGGAAGACAGCGGCACATATTCCATCACAGGCTTGTCGCAGATCACCACGCCCGCGGCGTGAGTGGAGGGATGACGCGGCAAGCCCTCTAAACGCAAGGACATATCTATCAGCTTCCGGGTGTCGTCTTCATCCTCAGCGGCTTTCTTTAACTCCGGGTTTAACCCTAAAGCGCGGCTGATGGTCATATTCAGTTCGAATGGAATCATCTTGGCCACGCGATCCACATCCGCGTACGGCATTGCCAAAGCGCGGCCTACATCGCGTATGACCGCTTTGGCGCCCATCGTACCGAACGTGATAATCTGAGTAACGTGATCGGCGCCATATTTATCTATAACATAGTCTATAACTTCCTGCCTGCGTTCAAAACAAAAATCTATGTCAATATCCGGCATGGAAACGCGTTCCGGGTTGAGGAACCGCTCAAACAGCAGCTCGTATTTTAACGGGTCTATATTAGTAATGTTAAGGCAATACGCCGCAATGCTGCCGGCGGCCGAACCTCTGCCCGGGCCGACCATTATGCCGCGTTCCCGGGCATAGCGGATAAAGTCCCAGGTTATAAGAAAATAATCCGCAAACCCCATGCCGTTGATAACAGAGAGTTCATATTCCAGACGATCGAAATGTTCCGGCCCGGGCCGGCCGTAACGCCGGTTAAGGCCCTCCAGACATAAGCCGCGCAGATATTCACACGCGTTCCGCCCGGGCTCCAATCCAAACCTGGGCAGTTTATATTCGTTAAAACGGATTTCCACATTGCAGCGGGCGGCAATCTTTGCGGTATTATCAATGGCCTCCGGCGCATAGGAAAACAGTTTACTCATTTCTTCCGCCGATTTCAGATAAAACTGCCCGCCCTCGTATATCATGCGATCGGCGTCATTTATGGTCTTACCTGTTTGGACGCACAGCAGGATTTCATGTGCTTCTGCGTCCTCAGGCCCGATATAATGGCTGTCATTGGTGCAGACCAACGGTATGCCGGTTTCCGCGCTAATCTGAATAAGCGCCCGATTAATCAGCTTTTGATTCTTAAGCCCGTGATCCTGCAGCTCCAAGAAAAAATTGCCTCTGCCATATAGCTTGTCATACATCACCGCCGCCGCCATCGCTTGCTCGTAGCCCCCACGCAGAAATGTTTTTGCCACTGGGCCGGACATGCATGCGGACAGGGCTATAAGCCCGCCCCTGTATGTGTTCAGCAGTTCAAGATCCACGCGAGGCTTATAGTAAAAACCCTCTGTAAACCCCAGGGAAGACAGTTTCATAAGGTTCTTAAAACCTGTTTCATTTTCGGACAGAAGCACCAGATGGTAATAGAAATTATCCTTCGAATTTCCCCTGTTAAACCGGGCGCCGGAGGCCACATATACTTCACACCCCAGCAACGGCTTAATGCCGTTGGCCTCACATTCCTTATAAAAATCAATGACCCCGTACATAACGCCGTGGTCGGTAATGGCGAGACTGTCAAAGCCCATGCCCTTAGACGCCGCCACCAATTCAGGTATTTTAGCGGAGCCGTCCAGCAAGCTGTATTCCGAATGAACATGCAAATGCGTAAACATACGTACCCCCAATTGGGATGAGTTTCCAGTATTCTGTTTATAGACATTATACAATTTCCCATTGAGTTTAGCAATTGACCTGCACTAATAATTTAGCAGCTTATAATCTGACGGTTTGCCTGGTTCGCGTAAGGTCAGAACAATAAATCTTGTATGACTTTCCCTCAAGTTCAGCGGAAAGACGTTTTTCCAATATTCCCGGCGCGTTTCTTCCCCAACTCGGTCAGTTCCCAGT
>JAITDJ010000256.1 GCA_031282635.1 Clostridiales bacterium | reverse complement strand
GCTTTGAAGGTTGAAAGCGCTGACGGTATTTTTGCCGGAGAAACGCTGACCGACCAGATCACGCGCTTATATTTTATGGATAACCGCGTGCTCGCCGTTTCCGACAGAACGATCGCCGCCTACAGTGTCGGCGACGGAGACAATGTCAAAATGAACTGGGAATTGCCGCTTCAAAATAAAATATCGCAGTTCTGTCTGTACGGGGAAGCCGGTTTTTGTTTCGTAACCGACGAACCTTTTCCGGATATTGATGAACCTCAAAACGCCGGCATATTGAATTTTTATAGTATGAATGGCCGCAGAACAGGTAAATTCACTTTAAATGGAGGGGCGGATTATTTGAGCATGAACTGGGGCGGCGCGATCGTCGGCAGCGGCATGGACTACAGCGCGGTGAACAGCCGCGGCGCCGTATTATGGCGATATAAGGCGCAGGCGGACTTGCAACAGCTGATATTTTTGGATGACGAAAACACCGTACTCGCGGCAGGCTCGTCAGCGGCCTCAATTATCCGGCGCGGCGCATAGGTGCCATATGCCGGATTTAATTTGTATCATCATATTGATAATATTTATGCTTTCGGGCCGCGCCAGGGGATTGGCGCGTTCGGCGTTCGGCATGGCCGCAGCGGCTGTCTCAATGTACCTCACATATACGTTTTTCCCCGCCGCCGTACGTATCCTGCGTATGTGCGGCGTATATGCCGCTTTGAAGCGGCTTATTGAACAAACGATGGATCCGCAGGGCGCCGCGGATGAGGCTGCCCGCCGGATACAAACCGAGTTTATAAAAGGCCTGCCTCAATCCTCTTTTATATTGGAGCGCCTTCAGGCCAATAATAACCCGGAAGCTTACGCCGTACTGGACGTTTCTTCACTGTCCGGTTATATAGCGGGTTATTTCGCCAACATGGCTGTCAATCTGATTGCTATCCTTTTATTGTATATAATTATCCGTATATTGCTTTCGTTGGTTTTTAACATAATAGACGCGCTTACCCGACTGCCTGTGCTGAATATGCTGAACAGGCTGGGCGGGGCGCTGTTTGGTCTGGCTCAGGGGCTTTTATTTGTTTGGATTGCGTTGTGCGTTATGACCTTTATTTTTCTGAACGCAAAATACGCCGATCTGTTCAATCAGATTGAATCGGGCGCGTTGACAGGTTTTCTTTATGACAACAATCCCATTATGAATATTCTGGTGACGCTGATACCCCAATAGATTGGAAGATGAACGAATGAGAAGCGATTCGAGCCGCTGCACTATTGTACTGCCCGTTCTTAATGAAGAAAGTATTATCGAAAAAACCACTTCGGAATTGTTCGCGGTTTTTTTAGGCATTAATATGGATATTCTGTTTGTGGATGATGGCTCCGCAGACTCAACCTGGCTGAAAATAACCGAATTGAGCCGCAGAAACCTTCAAATAAGCGGGCTTCGGTTCAGCCGGAACTTCGGCAAAGAGAGCGCTATGCTGGCAGGCGTCGCCAATGCGCGCGGAGACTGCGTTATTGTGATGGACGCGGACTTACAGCACCCTCCGGCGGCGGCGCTGGAAATGTTTAATATATGGAAAGACGGCGATTCCTCTATCATCGAGGGTGTAAAGATACGAAGGCAGGATGAAGGCGCGCTGAAAAAATTCGGGGCCAAAGCGTTCTATAAAATCTTGCTTGTGCTGTCTGGCATTGATTTGGACAACGCGTCTGATTTCAAGCTGATTGATCGCAACGCGGCCGACATCATCATGTCTATGCCTGAACGCCAGACATTTTTTCGCGCCATGTCTGGATGGACAGGTTTGAAGACAGATAAGGTCTATTTTGAGGCGCCATCCAGAGCCGGAGGCGTTACTAAATTTTCTGTGCTTAAACTGGCCGGAATGGCCGTTAACTCAATTACCGCCTATACCTCTCTGCCCATGCAGCTGGTTACGGTCACTGGGCTGGGGTTCTTTATGTTTGCCGTCATTATGTCTTTTCAGACGCTGTATATGAAACTTTACGGCAAAGCGGCCGGCGGTTTTACCACCGTTATAATATTGCTGCTGCTAATCGGCAGCATATTGATGATCAGTTTAGGCATCATCGGCATATATATTTCAAAGATTTATAATGAAGTAAAATTCCGGCCGCGTTATGTGCTGTCCGAGACGATAGGGGAAAACCCAGGCATGGGGAAGGCATGAGAAAAACAATCGAAATACTTGGGATTCCCGTTGACGTTATAGACCATGACGGGGCGTTGGATAATATAGAACAGTTTATGGACGAGGGCGGTTACCATCTGATAATAACGCCTAACCCCGAAATGATTATGCTGGCTCAAAAAAATGCGCGCATAAGAGAGATCCTGCGTTCATCGGCATTGGCCGCGCCCGACGGCGTCGGCGTGATATGGGCTTCCCGTTTAACAGACAGTCCCATACCCCATCGAGTGACCGGCTGCGACCTGATGATCGACCTGCTGGGCCGCATGTCAAAAAGCGGCCGCGCCGCGTATCTTCTGGGCGGCCGGCCGGGCGTGGCCGAACAGGCGAAGCGTAATATGGAATCGCGTTTCCCCGGCGTTAAAATTATCGGCGCGCGGCATGGATATTTTACCGCGGATGACGATAGACTTATTACGGAGGAGTTGAATGATAAGAAGCCGGATTTATTACTGTTAGGATTATCTATGGGCACGGCTTTGAACTGGGCGCACAACCACAGGGCGTTAAATATTCCTGTAATCGCTTGTGTCGGCGGAACTTTGGATATCATGGGCGGGGCGACCGCCCGGGCGCCGAAAATTTTTCAGAAGTTAGGTCTGGAATGGCTGTATCGGCTGATCCGTCAGCCATGGCGCGTTGGGCGCATGCTGCGGCTGCCCGTATTCGCCGCAATGGTTGTGCGCGAAAGTCTGTCGCGCCGCAAATGATTTATATGGGGTACTTATGAATAATAAATTAAACCGGGTAATATTTGATTATCTGCTCATTATAGCCGGCACAACGCTTATGGCTTTGGGCGTGAACTGCTTCTACGAACCTAACTCTCTGGTGATAGGGGGTGTTTCAGGCCTGGCGATAATAATCGCCGATTACGCCGGCCGAATCGATCTAAATATCCCTATATGGCTCACTAACCTGGCGCTAAACGCTCCGTTGTTTTTATTGGCTATGAAATCACTGGGAAAGCGTTTCCTTATCCGCACCCTGGTTTCTACCGTATATCTGTCGGCGGCGCTGTACTATACACAGTTTTTCACTCTGCCTGTCAGCCAGGATCTGGTGCTGTCATCCGTTTTTGGCGGCGTATTATCCGGCGCAGGCTCCGCGCTGGTATTTAAAGCAGCGGCCACAACCGGCGGCAGCGATATGCTGGCTTATATCATTAACCACAAAGTCAGACACATTAGTCTCTCCAAAATACTATTCGTTGTGGATGGCGTTATTATAACGCTGGGCCTGCTGGTTTTTGGACCCGTTAATACCATGTACGCCATTATCGCGGTATTTATAACCGCTAAGGTCATTGACAGCATTTTGGAAGGGCTTTCATTCGCTAAAGCGGCGTTTATTATCTCCAATTATTCACAGCGTATAGCGGATGCCTTGATGAACGAACTGGAACGCGGAGTCACAGGGCTTAACGGCCAGGGTATGTATACGCAAACCAGTAAAGACGTGCTGATGTGCGTTGTATCCTCCAAAGAAATGCCTAAATTAAAAGAAATTGTCCATAAATACGATCAAAACGCTTTTCTGATCGTTGCGGATGTACGTGAGGTTTTAGGGGAAGGATTTAAACAGACAGAAGTCTGAATTTACAAATTGTCTATAAAGTACGCCCTATTTTGTGTAAGAGTGCTAAAGACAAAGCTGGAGTTCATCACAATATACAAATGTAACAAAATTGCAATAATAGATTTGTAGGAATAACCAGTGGCAGTTTCTCAAAAAATAAGGTATGATTGAAGTACTGAACATTCGATTTCAGTTTTTCATTATTGTTATAGCTCTGCCGGGTTTTTGTGCGCTCGTTTTGACCCGCGGCGGCTAATTATAGGGGGCTTAATGTATGGCAGGTTTGAAAATGAAGAATATCGTTAAAAAATATTCAAATGGTTTTGTCGCGGTTCAAGACTTCAATCTGGAAATTGCCGATAAAGAATTCGTCATCTTTGTTGGCCCCTCAGGTTGCGGTAAATCGACGACTCTGCGTATGATAGCCGGGCTTGAGGAAATTTCAGAAGGTGAGCTGTACATAGGCGATAAACTCATGAACGACGTTGCGCCCAAAGACAGAGATATTGCCATGGTTTTCCAAAATTATGCTCTCTATCCCCATATGAGTGTGTATGACAATATGGCTTTCGGCCTGAAACTTAGAAAAACGCCCAAGCCGGAGATTGATAGACGCGTTCATGAAGCCGCAAAAATCCTTGACATCGAGCAGCTGTTAGACAGAAAGCCCAAAGCATTGTCCGGCGGTCAGCGTCAGCGCGTCGCGATGGGCCGCGCCATTGTTCGTGAACCCAAAGTTTTCCTGATGGATGAACCATTATCTAATCTGGATGCGAAACTCCGCGTTCAGATGAGAACAGAGATTACCAAACTGCATCAACGGCTGCAAACAACATTTATTTATGTTACTCACGACCAGACCGAGGCCATGACGCTTGGTACCCGTATTGTCGTACTCAAAGACGGCATTATTCAGCAGGTTGATTCGCCTATTAATCTGTATAACAAACCTGTTAACCTGTTTGTCGGCGAGTTCATCGGTTCACCGCAAATGAACATGATAGACGCCGTTGTACAGCGCAGCGGCAATTCAGTTTTCTTGGCGTTCGGCGAATATAAAGTTAAAGTGCCCGACTCCAAGGGTAAGGTTTTATTGGAAGGCGGATACGACGGCAAAACCGTTAAAATGGGTATCCGTCCCGAAGATCTTCATGACGAGGAAATGTTTATCTCCGCTTCTCCCGACAGCCTTATTGACGTCGATGTTGAAGTTACCGAACTTCTGGGCGCCGAAGTTTATCTGTACGTGATTGCCGCAGGTCAAAATCTTACCGCCCGGGTTAATCCGCGTTCCACCGCTAAAGCCAACGATCGGATTAAGATTGCGTTGGACGCCAACCGTATCCATGTATTCGACAAAGATACGGAGCAGGCAATTGTGCATTAAATGATTATGCATTAAATAATGATATATAAAAGAAACGAGCAGGAGGGTACGTTTTTGTCCCTTCTGCTCGTTTCTTTACAGGCGTCTCTTATCCTCCAATGAATCCGCGAGAGTGTAAAAACGCGGACGTGTTTACGCCCGCGTCACATTTCTCTTTCAACAATCCAATTCAACAATCCAATTAAGGAGAAACCCGAGCGCTGCAACCTCGCGTACCTCCGGGAAAGCCGTCATGAAGATTTTGCTTGAAATTTTCGGAGAATTGATAAATAATATATTCAGGTCTATAGGACACGCTCGCTAAAAATCCATAAAAAAGAGATGGTAGCTTTGAATTGGCTCCGGCATTTATTTTCTACCGAGTACATGGTGGAAAAAAAGTGGATTAAAGGCGATCTGGTTCCGAGCGGGGAAGCGTACCGCGCCTCTCTGGCTATCGCGCTGCCCGCCATAGCGGAAATGGTTTCTATTTCTGTCATAGGTATGGCGGATACGGCTATGGTGGGGCGGTTGGGTACATATGCGATTGCGGCGGTCGGGCTGACCGGCCAGCCGAGGTTAATTTTTCTCAGTTTTTTCATGGCTTTGAATGTCGGCGTTACCGTTATTGTTTCCCGGCGCAGAGGCGAGGGCGACCCAGCGGCGGCGAATCTTTGCCTGCGTCAGTCGCTGATGATTGGTTTGGCCCTGGGGGCAATAGTCTCCGTTCTGGCCGTGGTTTTAGCCGAACCCGTGTTGTTGCTGGCCGGCGCGCAGGATGACACCATAGGCGCTGCAGTGGCTTATTTTCAAGTGATCGGCGCCGGGCTGATATTCCAAATCCTCTCAATGATTATCTGCGCGGCTCAGAGGGGCGTGGGCAATACAAAGATAACTATGTATGTAAACATTGCGGCAAATATTGTGAATGTAATTTTCAATTACTTTCTGATCGGGGGTCATTGGGGGTTTCCGAGGCTTGAAGTGCGGGGCGCGGCTATTGCCACGGTAATGGGCGGCGCTGTCGGATTCGGCCTGGCGGCGGCTTCATTGTTTAACGGCAAAGGTTATCTGCGTGTGAGCCGGAATGATTCTTGGCGGCTGGATTTGCCCGTACTGAAAATCTTGGGCAGACTGGGCGGCGGTTCCATGATTGAGCAGTTAGCGGCGCGCTTTGGGTTTTTCATTTTTGTCCTTGTGGTAGCCAGACTTGGGACGGATGCCTTTGCCGCGCACCAGATAGCTTCTCAGCTTATGAATCTTTCTTTTACATTCGCGGATGGAATAGGCGTCGCGACAACGTCTTTGGTTGGGCTGAATCTGGGAAAAAAGCGTCCGGATTTGTCCGTAATGTACGGGCAGATTGGCCAGCGGATTGCTTTACTGGCGGCCTTGTTTCTCGCGGCTCTTTCTTTCGCGGGCAGAAATTGGTTCCCATGGTTGTTTACCGAGGATCCGCGTATCGTCGCCTTAAGCGGCTCGTTGATAATTATCCTCGCGGTAATCCAGCCGGTGCAGACCTCTCAGATAGTAATGGCGGGCAGCCTGCGCGGGGCTGGAGACACCCGATTTGTCGCTGTGACCATGCTGCTTACAGTAACCGTTATTCGTCCGGTCACATCATTTTTGCTTATATATGTCGTGGGATTGGGGGCGCCGGGCGCGTGGCTGGCTATTCTATTTGATCAAATCGTCAGGCTGGCCCTGGTGTATCACCGCTTTTTGAGCGGTAAATGGATGCGGATAAAAATATAAAGAGGGCAAAAACCT
Organism: Clostridiales bacterium; assembly: GCA_031282635.1. Lineage (GTDB taxonomy): Bacteria > Bacillota > Clostridia > Lachnospirales > WQUN01 > JAISZF01. The sequence goes on along the minus strand of JAITDJ010000256.1, from coordinate 4,868 downwards.
ATTTGCCCTAAAAAAGGGGCGTTGAATGTTTTCTCATTCAACGCCCCTTTTTTTTGACTAATTATTTTTGACTGATTAGCGCCCATAAGCTGCCTAAATACCAGCTTTGCCGGCGTTCGTTTTCTTATTTCACGCTGGAGTAAATCTTCTTGACGGCCGCCTGGAAATCATCCTTGGCTTTCGCTTCTACAACGCTATCCTCAACCAGTTTATCAATAAGCAGGGTATTATCCCCTTTAATTTTGGTCGTCAGCGCGTTTGTCATAGAGATTACCGCGTTGGAACGCAGGAACTGGCCGGCGTTTAGGCTCTGCCTTTCGGAGGTGGTATACAGGCCCACTTCAACGGCCTTATCCAAAGCCCGAGCGTACAGGAAATCGCCGGTTTTCTCCTGGTAACCCAGCACGCGCAGTAAGAAAGCTGTAAATTCCTGACATGTAACGGGTTTGTTGGAATCAAACAGGGTATGCGCGTTGTTCACGCCCACCGTTATGCCCTGACTGTAGGCGTAAGCCGCGATTCTATCGCCCCACGCCGGCACATCCGTAAATGGGTTGGCCCCGGTATAAGCGTTCGCGGCCGCTTCCTTCCCCAGCAGCCGGACAACCAACGCCAGCGATTCCAGCCTGGTCAGCGAGCGATCCAACTCAAATTTCGGATTGCCGTTTTCATCATTGCCCGTTCCCACAAACAGCTTAAGTTTATACAATTCAGACGCTATCTGTGAAGCGGCTTCCCGCAAGGTAATACCCGGCTCCGGCTCTTGCCCCTGAATGCTCGACAGATATTCATCCGTAGGCGGAGACGCGGGTTTTGTATCAAACAAACGCGCGGACGCCTTATTATCAACAACAGGCGCGTCCACAGGAGGATTGATCTCAGTCGGAGCGAAATCAATTGTAACCGGTTCGTTTACTTTATCTATCGTGATCGGCGCTTCACCTGATTGGCCATCAGGATCCTGAACATACAGCTTATGCTCGCCCTTGGGCAGCCACACCTGAACTTTGCCGTCTTTGTCGGTTACGCCGTAATAACCGCCAAAATCCTCGACGGTTATGGTATATAAACCTGCGGGGGTAATTGTGACATCCACCGGGTATACATCCAAACCCTCAATGTTCACACGTTTCTCCGGGTTAATCCTGGCGCCTTCCTCTATGTATAAAACATCGGTTGTAACATCCAACGCATTTCCGGTGACATTAATTTCACCCGGGCCGGTAAGAAACAACCCGTTGGTCGTGATACCGGGAACTGCGGCGCCTCCGGTTCCCTGACTGCTTATGAAGTCAGCCGTGCCGCCGTTGATAAAAACTATGCCTGCGACAGCGCCCAAACCCCCGGATTTGGGACTGTCGCCGCCTCTGAAAACCACATGCCCGGAATTGATCGTCAGACTGCCGTTGGCGTATATTGCGGAACCGGCATAGTCGGCCCCATATCCGCCGGTTAAATCGGCGTTTAGCTCCCCGCCGATTGTAAGTTTCGATGACGCCGAGTTGATCGCGTAGTACCCTACCGACAAGGCGGCGGTATAGCCGTTCACTTCGAAATCATCGACTAACGTACCCCCTTTTACTTTAAGCGAAGAACCCGGTTCACCTTTAATCTCAAAGGGCTTTTCCGTATTGACCACGATGCCTTGCGCTTCCGCGTCAGAAACACTGGGATCAATAATAACGTCTCCCTTGACCGTGAGCGAGCCGCCCCTGCTTAGATATAGGCCTATATCCGAACAGTTCTTGACCGTTAAGTCCGTTATGGTAAGATCCAGGTCGTCGAGCGCGTCCTCTGTCCAAACAGCTGAATTCCACCCGTTAACCGCTTGTGTAATGGAATAGCCGTTCCCGTTGATGATAAGTGTTTTGACGCCGGAGGCGATTTCGATCGACCCTACAATATCCTCCATCAGGTTAACCACACCGCTTTCCACGCGGTACAAAGGATCCGGCTGCGCGGAAAAATCTTTCTGGTACAGATCTACGCCGGTAGCGGCGAATACTGGCGTCTGCAGTAAACCGGCGGCCATAATCGCCGTCAACATAAATGACATACGCTTCTTGAGCATTTTATAACTCCTCTCTGTTTTCTAGTAATTTTTTTACCATCACAATTATAGTCTATAAATTATATTTTGTCGAGATTAATCGTATATAAAAAAAAAATAAAAATAATTGTCGGTAAATCAAATCGCCCCTATCCCATATTCCCATCTCCAATCTTATAGATGATCATTCCCAATTCTCAATCTCCATCAGTCCGCTGTTTTTTCTCCTCAATAAGCCCGTACAGCTTTTCCATTGCCTCAAACAGCCCTCCCGTCTCATTAATCAGTTTCTCCCTGACCGCTTCCTCGCCGATCAGAATAGAGCCGATGTCCATAGCCATGGTGGACGTATCCATCATAAGAGCCGTAAGCCGCTCTTTATTTATATCGGAATTGCTAACGATAAAGTCCGATACGCGTTCCTGCATCTTATTGAAATAATCATATGTCTGAGGGGCGCCGACCACCGTTCCGTTCATACGCACCGGGTGGATAGTCATTGTCGCTGACGGCGCGATAAATGAATAATCCGCTGAGACGGCCAGCGGCACGCCGATCGAATGCCCTCCGCCAATAACTAAAGACACGGTGGGTTTGCCGAAATGGGAAATCAGCTCGGCTATGGCCAGCCCCGCCTCCACGTCGCCGCCGACGGTGTTCAGCAGTATCAGCATCCCGTCGACCTCCGCGTTCTCCGCCGCCATAAACAGCTGCGGAATAACATGCTCATATTTTGTGGTTTTATTCTGCGGCGGCAGTATCATATGCCCCTCTATCTGGCCGATAACGCTTAAAAATTGAATATTGCCCCTGGGGGTTTTCAGCGGCTCGAGCGACGGCGTCCCGTATTCTTTTACGGGATCCGGCTGTACAACACACGGCGCGAGCTGCGGGACGCCGTCCGGCGATTCTTTATTGGGGTTTATTTCCTGGCTCATGATAAAACGCTCCTATCCGGCACTGTCTTAGCTATTATTATGGATTTGTAGGAATTTATTATGCCCGGATTTACGTTTTTAGTTGTTTTTTGCAATGCCAGGTTGTATAATTAGTGCGGCGGTTTCATTGCGATTGAAGGAGGCAGATTTATTGAGCAATATATCGATAGCCCCATACGGCGACGCACAATGGGGCAACTGTGTTAAGATGACAAACGGCGTTATCGAACTTCTGGTGACAGTAGATTTTGGCCCGCGCGTTATACATTTATCGCGAGTGGGTAAAGAAAACATGATGTATCAGGATTTCAGCCGCGGTACGCTGGGCGAAAAACAAAAAGAATACAATGATCATCTGAAACTCTGCGGCGGTCACCGTTTATGGATTTCCCCGGAGGTTCTGCCGAGATGCTACTACCCCGACAGCGCGCCTGTGGAGTGGGTTGCCGTCAACAGCACGGCTAGATTTACCGCTCCTGTCGAAACATTCAACAACATACAGAAAATTATTGAAATCACCATGATAGAGGACGAGCCCGCTGTACAAGTCGAACACATTATTAAAAACATGGGCGCGTGGGACATTGAATTTGCCCATTGGTGCATTACCATGCTGGATAAAGGAGGGAAAGAGATTATTCCCATGCCTAAGCGGCGGACCGGCTATCTGGCGAATCGCAATATTTCGCTGTGGGACTATAGCGAGATGAACGACTCGCGCATTTATTGGGGTAAAGATTTCATCACGCTGACTCAAGACGCCGGCAAAGTCAATCCGTTCAAACTGGGGCTTAACAATGAGGACGGCTGGGTCGCGTATTTTAATAAGGGTCAGGTGTTCGTAAAGTATTTCGACCCTGTGGCCGAAGGCTGTTATCCCGATAACGGCTGCACATTTGAAAGTTACGCCAACGCTGTTATGCTTGAGTGCGAAACTCTTAGCGAGCTCGTTTATCTTGAACCCGGAGAGGAGTCCAGTTTTACGGAGGAATGGGAGCTTTACGACGCGGGCAGGGTTCCTTCCAACGACGAGAAGGAGATTGCGGACATCATTAACCAACATGTCTCAACTTGAAGCCCACAGGGATTTTTATAAGGCGCTGGGGCGCGCGTTAAGCCGGACGCGTGAAAGCAGAGGCTACACGCAGGCTCAGTTCGCGCGGGCGTTGGGCATCGTGCACTCCACATACGGCGGGTATGAGGCCGCGCTGCGCAAAATACCCGTTCATGTGCTGAAACAGGCGGCGGATAAGCTGAATGTCAGCGTGGACGAACTGTTGAGATAAGATAATTTAGAATTTGGAGGATGAGATGAAAAGAATTTTGCCATTGGCTATCGCGGGCATTTTAACGCTGTCGGCATGCGCCGGCGGTACGTCCGGCAAGTTTGATCTCGCGCTGATAACGGACTTAGGCACTATTGACGACAAATCATTTAACCAGGGCGCCTGGGAAGGCTTAAAGCAGTACGCTGACGAGAAAAATATCACGCACAAGTATTATCAGCCCACCGAGCAAAGCGACGACGCGTATCTCAACGGTATTGACCTCGCGGTTTCAGGCGGGGCGAAGGTAATTGTAACCCCGGGCTATCTGTTTGAGACGCCGGTTTATACGGCGCAGGAGCGCTATCCGGACGTAAAGTTCATATTAGTGGACGGCAACCCTCATGATGCGGATTATAACTATAAAACCGGCGCCAACTCCGTAGGTATTACATATGCCGAGGAACAGGCGGGTTTTTTGGCCGGTTACGCCGCCGTTAAGGACGGCATGACCAAACTGGGCTTTATGGGCGGCATGGCCGTGCCCGCGGTTATACGCTACGGCTATGGATTTGTCCAAGGCGCTGATTACGCGGGCAAGGAAATAGGCTTGGG
>JAITDJ010000037.1 GCA_031282635.1 Clostridiales bacterium | reverse complement strand
CGCCATAGTCGTTCCATGCGCCGCGAAAGAGGCTATATCCTCATATTCGGGTACGGGCGTTCTGCCCGCCATCCGGGTAATAACTACGCTCTGACTCACGCCCGGCAGCGTGTATTCGGCTTTCAACGCGGCCGCGGCGGAACTAAGGCTGGAAACTCCGGGACAGATATCGTATGGAACCCCATCCCTTTCCAGTAAATCCACCTGTTCGCGTATAGCGCTATAGAGAGAAGGATCGCCCGTGTGTAAACGCACGGCAGCCCCCCCGGCGCAATGAACGCGCAGCATTACGGCGATAATCTCATTTAGCGTCATTTTGGCGCTGTTATATAATTCACACCCATCTTTCGCGCCGCTTAGCAGCGCGGGGTTAACCAGCGACCCGGCGTATATTATGGCGTCCGCGGATTCGAGAAGCCGCGCGCCCCGCAGTGTTATCAGGTCTGGCGCGCCGGGGCCCGCGCCTACAAAATGAATCATCTCCATCCCTCCATAAGCTTATCCGCGTTAGCGCTTTTCACCAGTACGCCTCGCGTCGGCTGAGCGTCTGTAAAACAGACCCAGCCGATCTCGACATCCTCTGGAACGCGGCTGGTCAGGCGGAAATCTATCCGCTTTCCCAGCACAGTCATAGTATCCTCCAGCAGTCCGCCTGACTTAAGCGCTTCTAAAGCCGCGTCCGTGGTTACGCCGCGAAAAACCTCATTCAGCAGGGAAAGTCCCGCGCCGGCTTCCAGCGCGCAAGCTGTCAATGTTTCCATACGCCCGTCGCCGAATGAGGAATGAGTATTCGTTATCCCGATACCGAGTTTTACAAGCTTGCCGATATGACCGACAAGAAGTATCCGCGCAAATCCTGATTCAACCGCGCTGTCAATAGCGTCGCCGATAAAGTTTGAGCATGTTAAGTGATTTTCCATTGAGAGCCCGAGATATTCGCGGGCAAAGCGCTCCCCATAGTTCCCCGGCGTAAGCAGCACGCCGCGCGCTCGTATTTTTTTAAGCTGTTTTAGCTCGAGACGAATCGTGTCGGCCATAGCCTGATTGCTCATAGGTTCCACAATGCCGGTTGTGCCAATAACGGAAATGCCGCCTTCAATGCCTAAACGCGGGTTAAATGTGCGCTTTGCCAGTTCTTCTCCGCCAGGAATGCGGATAAGCACTGAAAAACCGCCGGCATACCCATAATTACGCGCCGTTTCGTTCAGTTCCTTTGTTATCATCGCGCGCGGGACGCTGTTTATAGCGGCCTCCCCGACCGGCTGGTCAAGGCCGGGCCTGGTAATGCGTCCTACTCCGCACGCGCCGTCAATATGTATCCCGCGCGCGCTTTTATTGACTTCAGCGTATACAAGCACACCGTCTGTTACATCCGGATCGTCGCCTGAATCCTTTTGAACCGCGCAGCTTACAGAATCTGAGGAGAGACGAATATCTAACACATCCATTGACAGCGGAATGCCTTTAGGCGTACTTATTGAAATAGAATCTACCGGAGTGCCTTGCAGCAGCATAACCGCGGCCGCCTTTGCCGCGGCCGCGGCGCACGACCCGGTTGTATAACCGCAGCGTAGCCGTTTACCCTTTATATTACGTATCAGTTCCAAACTAAAAACCCCCGGAGCGGGATCGCCGAGGGCCGGTTTAGGGTATGGATAAATCATATCCTAAACATATCCTCCGGCGCCCGCAAAGGATGATAAATACTGGTAACCCGACTTTAACGGTAACGGACTTGTGAAGGAATTTCACCTTGCTTCCCCAGTTTTACGTTAATTATATAATATGACTAGGGCATTAAAACGTCAACCCAAAAAATATATCGAACGCGCGCCTAATTTATTTTTATGCCGCGAAAGAGCGATCCCCGCAGACCCGAACCATATATATATTGACACAGACTAACAATTACGGTATTATTTATATAAGTTATTTTATTTTTATATAAAATAATTTAATATTTGATATTTACAGCTATTTATCTCGAACTAGGGGGGATCCATACAAAGATTCATATAAGCCGCGCTATACCGGGGGACGCGGACGCGGCGAAATGAAAAAGACGCCAGGAAGACACCAGTTCAGGGACGCGATACACTCTGCATAATATCACCGCGGCGGTGGCGGCGCCGTCAATAAGCTTCAAGCTTCAAATAACAGCGTATAGGCAGTTAACCCCTGCGGCGGGCGATACGATACCGCCCGAATGACATATTGAGGGAGAGTACATATGGCTCATAAAAGAAAAATGCTGACAACAATTACCGCGTTGTCACTATCCGGATTAATAATATCCGGCACATTCGCGTGGACAAGTTTAAATTCCAGTAAGATCAACAGCTGGACCGGAGCGGGTGAGGGCGCGAGCCCGCAATACGGCGGCACGCTGCACGACGACCATGTGGAAAACGAGGAAAACAAAGACGTATATGTTGAGAATTGGGGTCAAAATCCTATAATCGTACGGCTGACGCTTTCGGAGTATATGGAAATCGGCGGAGGCGCGGGCATTAAGAATAATCCGGAGATTAACAAAGCCGCCTCCATAGATAGCGCTAATACGCAAGCGAATATTGATGATCCCGCAAGTTGGACCAAACACGTCTTTAATAACAGCGGCCTGAGCCCGGGTAACCTGGATGGCGACATCTTTCATGAATACTGGCAATGGGAGATGGGCGGGCAAAAATATTATTATCCGGCGCCAACGGATAAAAGAGGCGTGTTGGACGCGAACGGGACAGACTACGTGGATTCCGCGAGCCCTGAAAATCTCGATCCCTCAGCTGCGGGAACTCTTGTTGTTAAGCAAACCCTTCCCGTGGAAAAGATTTTAACTATAAACGAATGGGATTTGCTGGATCCGGATACGCAGCAGATCGGGAATTATTGGGTTTTAGATACGGACGGCAGCGTGTATTGGTCCGCTCCTTTAATGCCGGGCGAAGCGACAGGGCTTCTTCTGAACAGAGTCGTGTTGAAAAAGGTGCCTTCGGAGGCTTATTATTACGGTATTAATGTTCACGCTTATATGGCCTCAACAAAAGAAGAACTGTTGTCGGGCGCCGAAGTTAAAGCGGCGGCCACCGCCTCAGTTTTGGATAACTATGAGATGTTCTTGGAAACCGCCACTGAAAAAGGAAAAACCCTTATAAAAAGGATTGTAATGGCGGCTAATTCCTCTGATGCTCAGGTCTCAGCGTCTCCTACGGATACTCCGGCAGCTCAGGCTTCGGCTACTCCAACGACCGCTCCGGCGGCTCAGGCTTCGGCTACTCCGACTCCTACGGTTCCCCAGGCTTCGGCTACTCCGACTCCTACAGCCGTTCCGACCTCCACAGCTACTCCGACCCCTACAGCCGTTCCGACTTCCACAGCTACTCCGACCCCTACAGCTACTCCGACCCCTACGACCGCTCCGACTCCATCCGAGCCTCGAACAGCATCTGTGGATTTTTACGGCGCTCCTGAAGGGCTATTAACCCTTCAATTAACAAACGTAATAATCTACGACGACACAATAGCCAATCCTAGTCCGAATATAATGCGCAGCGAATTAGAACTCGGCGGTACGATTGTCGCGCAATCGCCATGTATTGTGACCTATAAGAACGCGGTATTACGAAATTCTCCTCCATTCGTATTAAAACTCAATCTGAATCAGGCTCAGTTTGACGAGTACAGCGCCAAACGATATTCATATGATGTTTTGCTGCAAACCTTGGAGGATGAGGGAATACAGGATTTTGAAAACCCTGACGACATATTCTATTGGACGTACCTGAAAGAATTAGGAAATGTGAAATCCGTTGTAGTTGATCCGGGGTTTTACGCGATAGGTTATTTTGAGTCAGAAACGGGGATTCTCAATGATCTCATCAAGGACGATACATTTGATTTAAAAAATCTTACAGCTACTTTCGGATACCTTCAAGTAAAATAAGCGGAACCGTGAAAATGGCCCGTCGAGTCCCCACAGCGGAGCGCGGCGCCACCGCGGCGCCTTTCCATCGCCGTTTACACAGGTTGACAGCATGTCCTTCTGACGACATAATCTGATAATATGAACAGGAGATCGCTTATGACTCGTAAAAAAAAATTGCTGACAACAGTTACTGCGTTGTCGCTATCCGGATTAATAATATCCGGCACATTCGCGTGGGCAAGTTTAAATTCCAGTAAGATCAACAGCTGGACCGGAGCGGGTGAAGACACGAGCCCGCAATACGGCGGCACGCTGCACGACGACCATGTGGAAAATGAGGAAAACAAAGACGTATATGTTGAGAACTGGGGTCAAAACCCTATAATTGTACGGCTGACGCTTTCGGAGTATATGGAAATCGGCAGGGGAGCGGGCGTTAAGAATAATCCGGAGATTAACAAAGCCGTATCCGTAGACAGCGCTAATACGTACGCGAATATTGATGATCCCGCAAGTTGGACTAATCACGCCTTTAATAACAGCGGACTGAGCCCGGGTAACCTGGATGGCGACATCTTTCATGAATACTGGCAATGGGAGATGGGCGGGCAAAAATATTATTATCCGGCGCCAACGGATAAAAGAGGTGTGTCGGACACCGACGGGACAGACTACGTGGATTCCGCGAGTCCCGAAAATCTCGATCCCTCCGCTGCGGGAACTCTTGTTATTAAGCAAACCCTTCCCGTGGAAAAAATTTTAACTATAGACGAATGGGATTTGCTGGATCCGGATACGCAGCAGATCGGGAATTATTGGGTTTTAGATACGGACGGCAGCGCGTATTGGTCCGCTCCTTTAATGCCGGGCGAAGCGACGGGTCTTCTTCTGAACAGAGTCGTGTTGAAAAAAGAACCTTCGGAGGCTTATTATTATGGTATTAGTGTTCAAGCTTTCATGGCCTCTGTGGATGACGAAGTATCGTCGCCGTCAGTCGCTGGAGTTCGGACGATGAGGGCCGCCGCGAATGCAGATAACTATGAAGCGCTGTTGGAAACCGCCACTGAAAAAGGAAAAGCTTTTATAAAAAGAATTATAAGAGAGGCTAATTCCTCTGATCAGGTATTGACGAAGGCGCCGACCTCGTCCCTTTTACATACTCCGATTCCTGTTACGAGTTCAACGCCAACGTTGGCGCCAACAGATAGACTGGCGCCGGAAATATCGACTGTGCAGACAGCCGCGCCGACAATGACCGCCGCCGAAACTCCGACGCCGACAATGGCCGCCGCCGAAACTCCGACAGTCACGCCGACTCCGATAATTGCCGCCGCCGAAACCCCGACAGTCACGCCGACTCCGATACTTGCCGCCGCCGAAACCCCGACGGTCACGCCGGTTCCGACGATTGCCGCCGCCGCGACCCCGACGGTCACGCCGGTTCCGACGATTGCCGCCGCTCCGACCTCGACGCCTGAGACAGTAACTATACGCATGTACCAAACGCCTGAAGGCGGCACACTATCGTATCAATTAACAAACGTGATAAGTTATGACATCGGCATCAGCGCTATAGAACGCGGCGGCAAGATTACCGCGCTGGAGCCATGCGCTGTAACATATTCGGATACGGAAGTCAGAAATGCTCCCGCCGTTATGTTCAAACTTAATGTAACACAGGAGCAGTTTGATGAATTTTCTTCTAAACATTATTCATATGATCAATTGGTAAGTGCTTTGGAAGCATATAATATACAAGACTTTGAGGATCCTAATGATACGTTTTATTGGGCGTATCTTAAGGAATTAGGAAATATAAGATCCTTTGCAATTGACAAAGGCTTTTATGTTATAGGTTATTCTCTTTCAAAGACAGGAAATATTAAACATCTTATTGAGAGTGAAGAGAATTTTTACAAATACCTTACGTTTAAATTTGGATATCTTCAAGTAAAATGACGGTATAACATACTCGGAAATCCGTATACGCGCGTTTTCTTGCGCGTCGGCGCGTAAAGACGAGCGGGAGGGACAAAAGGCGTCCCTCCCGTTCGTCTTCAGCTGTCTTTACATCATGCCCATTCCGCCGCCGCCTGCAGGCATCGGGGGTTCAGGCTCTTTAATATCCGCAACTACCGCTTCCGTGGTCAGCAGCGTGGAAGCCACGCTGGTCGCGTTCTGCAGCGCGCTGCGGGCAACCTTGGTCGGGTCGATAATGCCTGCGTCTACCATGTTTACATACGCTTCGGTAATAACGTCGAAACCAATGCCGTCTTCCTTTTCAAGCAGCTTATTGACAATAACCGCGCCCTCCAGGCCGGCGTTATCCACAATCTGTTTTACGGGCGATTCCAGCGCTTTTAGCACAATCTGCGCGCCGGTCTTTTCGTCGCCGCTAAGTTTGCCTATTAATTCAATAACATCTTTGGAGGCGTGGATATACGCCGCGCCGCCGCCGCTTATAATGCCTTCCTCAACCGCCGCGCGAGTAGCCGCAAGAGCGTCTTCCATGCGCAGTTTCTTTTCCTTGAGCTCTGTTTCGGTGGGAGCGCCTACCTTAATAACAGCCACTCCGCCGGATAATTTTGCCAAACGTTCCTGAAGCTTTTCCTTGTCAAAATCAGATGTTGTTTCCTCAATTTGAGATTTAATCTGACTGATTCGGAAATTGATGTCTTTCTTCCCGCCTGCGCCGTCGATGATAATAGTATTTTCCTTGTCCGATTTAACGGTCTTGGCGCGGCCCAGAGATTCGATGGCGGTATCTTTAATATCAATGCCCAGCTCGTCGGAAATGACCTGACCGCCGGTCAGAACAGCTATATCTTCCAACATGGCTTTCCGTCTGTC
>JAITDJ010000134.1 GCA_031282635.1 Clostridiales bacterium | reverse complement strand
TTGCTGTTTGAATCGGTTATGACTATGCTCCCGTTGTATCCTGAGCCCGCGTTGTACTGGAAGTTAATTGTATTACGTAAGCAGGCGCCGCTGATCTTCCGGCAAGGATGTGTAACTTCCCGCGTATGTAATTAAAACGGTGATTTCATCAAAATCCTGTGTGTCGGCGATTGAGTTCCTCGCTGCTAGTTCTTCCAAATTGTAATGTAATTTAATTTGTTTTGTTTCTTGTCGTTCGAATTTATTGACGTATTGTCGCACATATGTTTTTCAGCATTTTTCCCTATGTTGCTTTTTTTATGAAAAGCCGATATAATATATATGAAGCAATATAGTGAAAGGGGGAAGTGAAGTGTATACTCTGACTGTTTTGTTAATAGCGGCGGCGATAGTGTTTTTAAGCGTGGAAGCGTTTATACCCGGTTTCGGCGTCTGCGGTATAGCGGGTCTCGCATCATTCTTAGGCGCTGTCATAATAACCATTCTTTACGTACCGTTTGGCGTGTTCTTTGTTACAGGCGAATTTATGATTTTCGGGGCGCTTTTATATTGCGCGTACAAGTATATTTTTAAAAGCCGTATCCAAAACGAGATTGTTTTAAAAGATTCATTGCAGTTCAGCGCTCCGGATATCAATTCCAATGAATTGCTGGGCAAGGAAGGCGTCGTTAATACTCCGCTTAAACCCACCGGATTTGTAGACTTTAACGGCACAGTCATTGAGGCGAGCTCGGAAGGCGTATATATAAAAGAAGGCAGCCGCGTCAAGGTCATAAATAATCGCGGTAACAGACCGATAGTGTGTTTGATTAAGGATGATAATACTAATTAAGGAGGCGAAGTTTGTGCCAAGCTTTTATTTTGGAGTATTTATATTTTTGTTTATCCTGGCCGCTGTTTCGGTGTTCTTAAACTTTGTCCCGATAGGCCTCTGGATCTCCGCGCTGGCGGCGGGCGTAAATATCAGCATTTTCACGCTGGTGGGCATGAGGCTCAGGCGAGTGCGGCCGGATCGCATTGTGCGGCCGCTTATTAAAATACGCAAAGCCGGATTGGATATCAATATCAACCAGTTGGAATCTCATTTACTTGCGGGCGGTCGTGTGGATAATGTAGTGGACGCATTGATTGCCGCGCATCGCGCGGATTTGGAGCTTACATTTGAGAAAGCGGCAGCTATAGACTTGGCCGGCCGGAATGTGTTTGAAGCCGTCAGCATGAGCGTTACCCCAAAGGTTATTGAAACGCCGTGGATCTCCGCTGTGGCGATTAACGGAATAGAGGTTAAGGTTATAGCGCGTGTTACGGTGCGCACCAATCTGCAGCGTCTGATAGGCGGCGCCGGCGAGGAAACAATAATCGCGCGCGTCGGCGAGGGTATTGTCACTACGGTGGGCTCGTCGCAGAGCCATAAAGAAGTGCTGGAAAATCCCGATCGCATTTCGCAGACCGTATTAAGCAAGGGGCTGGATTCCGGCACGGCGTATGAAATTCTCTCCATTGATATTGCCGATATAGATGTCGGACGCAATATCGGCGCAAGTTTGCAAATCGAACAGGCTGAAGCCGATAAACAGATCGCGCAGGCCAAGGCGGAGGAACGCCGGGCAATTGCCATCGCGAGGGAGCAGGAGATGAAAGCCGCTGTCGTGGAACAGCGCGCGGCCGTGGTCGGGGCTGAGGCGGAAGTGCCCAAGGCCTTGGCGGAGGCGTTGCGCGCCGGGTATATACATGTAATGGATTATTATAATCTGGAGAATAAAAAGGCTGACACAAAGATGCGCGAGGGCCTGTCAAACCTTAATTTTGATATAAGCGCGCACGCGTCGCAGGAAAATAAACAGCAGTAAATAGAGGCCGCTTTTCAGCGGCCTTATTTTATGCGCACATCATAGTTCCATGGGCTGGATGCAGGCCGGACGCTGTTTCTGAGGCGCATGGGCGTGTCAGCCGCCGCGCCCGCCGGAATAATCATACTGTTGCTGGCAAACATAACAATCAGCGGGGAGAGTTTATAGTGTGTACGAGGAGGTACTTATGGAAATCGAAAGAAAATTTCTGCTTAATTCATTCCCTCATGACATTAATCAATATGAATCCGTAGAAATTGAACAGTCATATATCTCAGTAGATCCTGTAATTCGTCTGCGCCGGCGAAATAATGAATATATTTTGACGATAAAACAAACCGGTTTATTAGCGCGTGAAGAAGCGGAATTTGTCATCACTAAAGAACAGTATGAGCGTTTATGGGACAAAGTTGAAACAAATGTGATTCGGAAGACACGAGTCCTCATACCCTTGCAAGACGGACTTATCGCGGAGGCGGATATTTACCGCGGCGTTTTGCAAGGATTGCTGACAATTGAAGTGGAATTTGACAGCGTTCAACAGGCAATGACTTTTAATCCGCCTGAATGGTTCGGCAACGAGGTAACGGATAATCCGAAATATAGCAACAGCGCCTTGGCGATTAATGGATTATTTACTAAAAACAACGGCTAAATGCGCATTTTTTATATTTATGTAATATTTATGTCAGTTCAAGGCAGCAGCCGCTGGTAGGTTTATGGGGATTACATTGATATAGTCAGGTTTCTTGATTTATTCTGTTTGAATTGTCGAGTGCCAGCGACATCAAGATATAATTGTCTGTCTTTGCGTATTGCTTTATCAAAAGTTCTGGTCTATAATGTATTTATTGGTAAAAAAAACCACAAAGAGCAAACCGCGAAAAGAAATATCCATGCAAATGAAGCGCCGTATTCTGCTCAATACATAGGAGGAAAAACGAATGAGCGAAGAAAAAATCAAGGTTTTGCTGGCGGATGACAACAAGGAATTTATCGATGCCGTAAGCAGTTATCTGTCTCTGCAGAATGACATGGAAATTGTAGGCGTAGCCTATGATGGGATGGAGGCTTATACAAAGATCCTGAACGCCAAACCGGACGTGGCAATCTTAGATGGCATCATGCCCAACCTGGACGGATTGGGCATATTGGAAAAACTGAATAAGGCAAAGAATCCGAATGAAGCGCCGATTTGCATTATGCTTTCAGCGGTCAATCAGGAGAAAATCACCCAAAAAGCTATTGATCTGGGCGCGGAGTATTATATTGTAAAACCGTTCGACTTAGCCTGCCTCTCAACACGCATACGTCAAATGAAAGAATTGCTTTTATTAAAGAATAGCACGCAAAGCATTGCCATTAAGAGCGCAAAAAACTATAGTGTGAATTTGGAATCACGTGTTACCAATATTCTCCATGAGATAGGCGTTCCAGCTCACATCAGAGGGTATCATTATATGCGTGAGGCTATTATGATGGCCGTCAACGATATAGACGTACTGAATTATATAACAAAAGAACTCTATCCGAACATAGCTAAAAAATGCAATACTACGCCCAGCCGGGTGGAGCGCGCAATCAGACACGCCATAGAAGTCGCTTGGAGCCGCGGCAAGGTCGATGTTATCGATAGTATGTTCGGATATACCATTAACAATCATAAGGGTAAACCCACAAACAGTGAGTTCATCGCGTTAATAGCTGACAGACTGCGGTTGGAATTAAAGGCTAGCTGACTTATCGGATAAACGGATTAAGGGCTGTCGCAATAATGGCGAAAACCAGTGCGGCAGCCCTTAATCTTGTATATTCCGCCGCGGTCGCTTGAGCGCCGGCGCGTTCAATCACGAATGGGCGCGTATGAAAGCACGGGGAATTAACGGACGAGCATTATATCCCTCTAATCAGGTCGGGGATTACGTAAGTGATAACGGACATTATGACGCCGGCGATCAGAACGCCGGCGCAAATTATCAGCCCGGATTTTTTAGGATCAAGACATAATACCGAAGCAATCAGCGCGCCGGTCCATGCGCCGGTACCCGGCAGCGGGACGGCGACAAAAAGCATCAGACCCAAATAAAGCCGCGCCGGGTATTTCTCCGCCATAACGGCGCCATGTTTAGCGCCTTTAGCCTCAATCCAACGAGCGATTCCGGACAGGTGGCCCACTCCTTTCATCCATTTGAGAAAGCTTTCTATAAACAGGATAACAAAATAAACAGGCAGCATATTTCCTATAAGCGAGATTATTATGGCTTTATGCCAAGGCTCGCCAAACAGCGCCGCCGCAATCATGCCTCCGCGCAATTCCAGTATAGGCAGCAGAGATACCAGGAATATAACAAACTCCGACGAAAAATATTGCCTAAGAAAATTGCTTACAGATTCAGCCACGATACTCCCTCTATTCTTTACATACATTTGACATTGGCCCCATAAAAGCTTAACATGACCGATATAGAGTATACCACAGTACATTCTATATAGGGAGTGATATTTTTGAAACGATCAATCTTATTACTGCTAGCGGGCGCCGCGGCGGCTTCGCTGTCCGGATGTTCTGGCGCGTCCGGCAGCGGCGCCATGACGGTAATATCCCGTGAAGACGGTTCAGGAACACGCAGCGCGTTTGTTGAGCTGTTCGAGGTTCAGGACACGGACAAAAACGACATTACGGTTTCTTCCGCCGAGGTTACAAACAATACAGGCGTTATGATGACTTCCGTAGCCGGCGATAAAAACGCCATAGGATACATATCGTTAGGTTCGTTGAACGATACGGTAAAAGCGCTGAAAATCGACGGCGTAAGCGCTAATGCGGAGAATGTTTCTAATAAAAGCTATACGATTTCCCGTCCGTTTTACATTGCGGTAAAAGGGCGGGCTTCCGAGTACGCGCAGGACTTTATTAACTTTATCCTCAGCAAAGAAGGGCAGGATGTGGTAGATGCCAACGGATATGTGCGTATCCAGGATACAGGCGCTTTCTCCAGTTCCAACCCTTCAGGCAAAATTGTCGTCGCGGGTTCTTCCTCCATTACGCCGGTAATGGAAAAATTGAAAGAAGCCTATGCGGCAATTAATCCGGGTCTTACTGTCGATATCCAGCAGAGCGACTCTTCCGCCGGTATGAATTCCGCCGTTGACGGTATTTGCGACATCGGCATGTCCTCTCGTGAATTAAAAGACAGCGAACTGGAAAAAGGCTTGGTTCCCGCTTTGATTGCTATGGACGGCCTGGCGGTAATTATAAATAAGGACAATCCTGTGGAGGGGCTGACTAAAGCTCAGGTAAAATCTATTTATACCGGTGAAGTGAAGAACTGGACGGATTTACAATGAAAGAAAAAGCCATGCAGTATGTCTTTACCGTTACGGCGTGTATCTGTATATTATGCGTGGCGCTCATATGTTTATTTCTGTTTGTGAACGGTTTGCCCGCGATTGCTAAAATCGGTCCGCTTTCATTTTTAGCCGGCGTTCAATGGAGACCGGGAAACGGCCTTTACGGAATCGCTCCTATGATACTCGGAAGCGTGTATGTTACCGCCGGGGCAATAGTGACAGGCGTTCCGATAGGCGTGCTGACAGCCGTGTTTATGGCCCGGTTCTGCCCCAAGAGACTGCATGATTTTTTGCAATCCGCTATTTCGCTGATGGCGGGCGTCCCATCTGTGATTTACGGTTTTTTCGGGTTGGTTGTGATGGTTCCGGCGTTCACGTTTATGTTTGGCGCCGGGAAATCCATTTTGACCGCTTCCGTATTGCTGGGTTTTATGATACTTCCGACCATAATCAGCGTATCTGAAACCGCGATCCGAGCTGTTCCGGATAGTTATTACGAGGGAGCGCTGGCATTGGGCGCCACTCACGAGCGATCTGTATATTTCGCTGTGCTGCCCGCCGCCCGATCCGGCGTCATGGCGGGGGTTATATTAGGCATAGGGCGCTCCATCGGAGAGACCATGGCGGTTATCATGGTCGCCGGAAATCAGACGTTAATGCCGGTCAGCTTGCTTCAAGGCGTACGGACTCTGACTACCAATATAGTAATGGATATGGGCTATGCGGCTGATTTGCACAGGGAAGCCCTGATCGCGACAGGCGTGGTGTTATTTGTGTTTGTATTGATCATAAATACATTGTTTTCTCTGGCTAAAAGGGGGCGGGTGTAATGAAAAGCTTATGGGGGCCGGGGAGTTCGCCGCAATCGTTTTTCCTGCGGCTTGTTACCTTTGCCGCGGCGGCGGTTTCCATGCTGCTTATAGCCTTCTTGGTACTATACATCCTGGTAATGGGCGTGCCCCATATAACGCCGTCCCTGTTTGAACTGAGTTATACCAGTGAAAATGTTTCACTGGTTCCCGCTTTCATCAACACTGTCAGTATTACTTTTTTTACTCTGCTGATTGCCGCGCCGCTTGGCATACTCGCCGCAGTATGGCTGGCTGAATACGCCAAGCGAGGCAGCCGGCTGGTAAAAGCGGTACGGCTCGCGGCGGAAACGCTGTCAGGTATTCCGTCAATTGTTTATGGCCTGTTCGGCATGCTTATGTTTGTCGGGTTCTTCAAATGGCGCCTGTCGCTTATCGCCGGCGCGTTTACGCTGGCCGTGATGGTACTGCCGCTGATTATGCGCACGACGGAAGAATCCCTTATGTCGGTGCCGGATACGTTCAGAGAAGGCAGTTTCGGCCTGGGCGCGGGAAAGTTGAGGACAGTGTTTTTTATCGTGCTGCCTTCGGCAATGCCCGGCATACTGGCAGGCGTCATTTTGGCGACTGGCAGGATCATGGGGGAAACAGCGGCCTTAATTTACACGGCTGGTACAAAACCGGAATTCAACTGGAATGTTTTTGAATCGGCGCGAACGCTTGCCGTGCATATGTACGTTTTATCCGGAGAAGGGCTTCATGTCAATCAGACTTACGCCACGGCGGTGGTGCTGTTAATACTGGTTATTGGCGTCAATTCGCTTTCCGCTTGGCTGGCAAAAAAAATAGCGGGGGAGCAAAATGGGTAAAATAGATTTATCTAAAATAGAGGTATCATCGCTTAATTTATTTTACGGGAGCTTCCATGCGCTTAAAAATATCAATCTGTCATTCCAGGAAAAAGAGATCACTGCGCTGATCGGGCCGTCCGGCTGCGGGAAATCCACATTGCTGAAATCCCTTAACAGGATGAATGATTTGGTGGAGGGCTGCCACGTGGAGGGACTTATTACATTAGACGGGGAAAATGTATACTCGGCGTATACGGACGTGAACGCGCTGCGAAAACGCGTGGGCATGGTATTTCAGAAACCTAACCCATTTCCCATGAGCGTTTACGACAACATCGCTTTCGGGCCGCGTACCCATGGTATTCGCTCCAGGGTAAGGTTGGACGAGATTGTGGAAAAGTCCCTCCGTGACGCCGCCATATGGGATGAGGTGTCTGACAGGCTTAAACGAAGCGCGCTGGCGCTCTCCGGAGGACAGCAGCAAAGGCTGTGCATAGCCAGAGCACTGGCGGTTGAACCGGAAGTGCTGCTGATGGATGAACCCACATCGGCGTTGGATCCTATTTCCACATCCAAGATTGAGGATCTGGCAATGGAACTTAAAAATACTTATACTATTATCATTGTGACCCACAACATGCAGCAGGCAGCGCGTATTTCCGACAAAACCGCTTTCTTTTTATTGGGCGACATGATTGAGTACGGTTCTACGGACGATATTTTTTCCATGCCGCGGGAAAAACGCACCGAGGAATATATCGCGGGGAGGTTTGGTTAATGCGCAACACTTATCAAAAGCGCCTTGAGGAACTCCATACAGAACTTATCCGAATGGGCGCTATTTGTGAGGAAGCTATCGCGAGCGCCATAAAAGGACTGCTGGATGAAGACCCAGACACAAGGAAAAAAGCGATAGCGCTTGAAAAAGAGATCGATATGAAGGAACATGAGATAGAGACTTTATGTGTGCGTCTGCTGCTGCGCGAACAGCCTGTGGCGGGGGATCTGCGGCAGATTACGGTTGCGCAGCGCATTATCGCGGATATGGAGCGCATAGGCGATCAGGCACAGGATATAGCGGAGTTGTCTGCATTTTTAGTGGGAAAAAAAGTAAAAAGTGAAAGCCACATCGCCGAGATGGCGGCGGCGGCGGCCAGAATGTTAACCGAGAGCGTGGATTCTTTTGTGGAATCGGATTTGACAAAAGCCCACGATGTTATCCGGTATGACGATATAGTCGACGGATTTTTTATAAAAATAAAGGATGAACTGATTGAGTTGATCGCCGGGGATCGCATCAATGGGGAAGAATGCTTGGATTTAATGATAATCGCCAAATATTTGGAACGCATAGGCGACCACGCGACTAATATCGCGGAATGGGTGGTATACTCCATTACCGGAGAGAGAGGGACGCTGGATTGATATTCCTTGTGGAAGATGACGCAAACATCCGCGAGCTTGTTGTATACGCGCTCATAAACACAGGATTTGAGGCAAGAGGCTTTTCAAACGGAACTGATTTCTGGCAGGCGCTGCGTGAAAAGCGGCCCTGCCTTGTTATTTTGGATATTATGCTTCCGGGCGAAGACGGCCTGGCCATACTGAAACGTCTGCGCGCTCAGTCCTGGACGGCGAAGATCCCTGTTATAATGATGACGGCGAAAGGCTCGGAGTATGATAAAGTATTGGGACTGGATATGGGCGCGGATGATTATCTGGCGAAGCCGGCGGGTATGATGGAATTGATAGCGCGCGTAAAAAGTTTATTACGGCGATCCGAGGCCGCGCGCGATACAGAAGAATATACCCTGGGCGCTTTGTTTCTCAGCATACCCCGCCATATGGTTACGGTTAAGGGAACATCCGTGGATCTTACGCTGAAGGAGTTCGAATTACTGGCTTACCTGGTTAAGAATGAGGGCATTGCGCTCTCACGGGATCAAATCCTTTCGGCGGTATGGGATTTTGACTTTGAGGGCGAAACGCGGACTGTAGACACTCATATACTAACCCTGCGCAACAAGCTGGGAGAGTGCGGCGAGTTAATCCGAACCGTGCGCGGCTTGGGCTATAAGGCGGCTGTTTCGTGAGGCGGCTGTTTTTAATATATTCATGCGGATTGACCGGAGCGTCGATTTTTCTGTTTCTTCTGGCGGCAAGGCTGTCATATAACCCTGAGGCCAGCGCCGTCATTGTAATGACGGCGGCGTTTTTAGTTTCCATACCGGTTATAAAAAATGCGATTGCACGCGCGTTTGAGCCCATTAACCGGATGGATCTCAGCAGTCCGGAGAAATCCGAGGTATGCGAGGAACTGGCGCCGCTGATCACCCGCTTAAGGCGGCGAAACGACGCCATAAAGAACCAGTTATCAGAAATGAGGAAGACGCAGATTGAATTCGCGGCTATTACGGATCATATGCGTGAGGGCCTGTTGGTATTGGATAAAGAAGCCCGTGTTCTGTCGTATAATCAAAGCGCGTTAACTTTGCTTCATGTCCGTCGGGAAAACGCCGCGGCGCATCCCAACATATTGACATTCCGCAGAGACGAGCCGTTCTGCGACTCGGTGGAGCGGGCGCTGCAAGGTGTTCCCGCGGAAATTTTGCTGTTCTCCGAAGAGAAGCGCCTTCAAATGGTTGTGAATCCTGTTACAGATAACGGAAAGACGCGGGGGGCGGTGCTGTTTCTGTCAGATGTAACGGACCGTGAGGAGCAGGATAAATTAAGGCGCGAATTTTCCGCCAATGTTTCGCATGAGCTTAAAACGCCTATCATGGTTATTTCCGGGTATGCGGAGATTATGGCGCAAGGCGTCGCTAAGCCTCAGGATATGTCTGCCTTCGCCATGAAGATTTATAACGAAACCCAGAGGCTGATCCTGTTGGTAGACGACATTATGATGCTTTCCAATCTGGATGAAAAGAAACAGATACCCAAAGAAATGGTCGAGATTAATGGGCTGATTCAAGAGATTCTGGAACGGACGGAACCCAACGCGACAGCTCAGGCTGTTTCTGTTAATTTTAAGAAAGGCCGGAAAAAAATCACCGTAGCGGGCAGCCGGCGGATTCTGGAGGATATGATGTATAACCTGTTGGATAATGCGGTTAAATATAATCACGCGGGCGGGGAGGTAAACATTGAGACCGGCGTATCCGATGACGGCGTAAGCGTAAGTTTTTCAGACACCGGTGCGGGAATACCCATAGGCGAACAAGACCGCGTTTTTGAACGCTTTTACCGGGT
>JAITDJ010000029.1 GCA_031282635.1 Clostridiales bacterium | reverse complement strand
CCCCCGGCCGATGGCGCCCTCCTTGTTTTAGCAGATTAAGGATAACGCTTTCTTGACCATAGGGCTATACTTTTGTCAGAATTTGTCTATGGGTTTTTACTGAGAATTTTTAACTCATACGTAATTTTGATATTGTTTCCATCCAAAATGTGTGATAGACTACGGAATGGCTTTAACCGCTATTTGTGACGGTCGCGTTGAGACGCCGGTGCCGCTCATACAAAAATTCCTGTTTCAGACGCCAAATGTTTTGTCTGAAACAGGAATTTTATTATTTTTAATGAAGCAGCTTAGCGGCGCATGGAGCTCTCATGTAAACGCCTTGCCGGAAACGGTAAGAATACGCAAAGCGTTCCCGCCTGTTTCGAAGATGCGAAATTTACGCGTTTACCGCTGTCTCCAACGCGATTTCCATCATATGGGTAAAACCGCTCCGGCGTTCCTCCGGCGTGGTTTCCACGCCCGTAAACACCTCGTCGGAGATGGTGAGAATACACAGCGCGTTCCTTCCTGCGCGCGCGGCGTTCATATACAGGCCCGCGCTCTCCATTTCCACAGCCAGAACGCCCATTTTCCTCCACGTGGCCAGGGCGTCTTTATTGTCATGATAGAATATGTCCGTCGAAAGCACGTTGCCTACCTGGAAGCCGGCGCCTTTTTGCCGCGCCGCGGCCACAGCCTTTTCCAGCAGGCTGAAACTGGCTGTCGGCGCGTAGGCGCCGAACAGACCGAACTGTGCCGCGAACCCGGAATCCGTGCAGGCCGCTTGCGCGATGCAGATGTCTTTAACCTTCAGATCCTGTGAAAGCGAACCCGCCGTGCCAATACGTATGATGTTATTTACATCGTAGAAGTTATAGAGTTCGTAAGTATACAGCGTTATGGAAGGAATGCCCATGCCCGAACCCATTACAGATACGCGCTTGCCTTTATAAAACCCTGTAAATCCGAGCATACCGCGAACTTCGTTAAATTGAACGGCGGACGTTAAAAAGGTTTCCGCGATAAACTTTGATCTAAGCGGATCGCCTGGCATTAATACGGTTTCGGCGATATCGCCTTTTTTCGCCTGGTTGTGCGGGGTAGGCGTCATAAAATTACCTCCTTCAGGAAACTGCATCCGTTAATTTCTCCTTTTACCGCCAAATAATCCAGTACGGTAGCCGCTATATCTGAAAACGTATCGCGAATATGCAGGTTAACCCCCGGACGGATATGTTTGCCGTAAACCAGCAGCGGTATATACTCGCGTGAATGATCAGTGCTGGGCGTTGTCGGGTCACAGCCATGGTCGGCGGTAATGAACAGCGTGTCGCCGTCACGCAGCAGATTGAGTATTTCCGGCACGCGGCGATCGAACGCCATCAATGCATCCGCGTATCCGTCCACGTCATTTCTGTGGCCGTAGATCATATCAAAATCTACCAGGTTGGTGAAAATCAGCCCATTGGGTACATTTTCCATATACTCCAGGGTTTTGTCCACACCGTCCATATTGCCATCAATATGGACGGCCCTGGTGATCCCCCTGCCTGCGAAGATGTCCTCTATCTTGCCGACAGCCGCGACAGCCAGTCCAGCGGATTTCAGGCAGTCCAGCATAGTCGTCCCGATGGGTTCAAGCGAAAAATCTCTCCGGTTTGACGTGCGTGTATAATTGCCGCTTTCTCCGACGAACGGGCGCATAATAACACGCGACACATTGTGCGGCGCCTTAAGTATTTCTCTCGCGATTCGTGAAATGCGGCGCTGTTCTTCCAGCGGTATAACATTTTCATGCATGGCGATCTGGAACACGCTGTCCGCCGATGTGTAAACGACGGGATAACCTGTAGAGACGTGTTCGTCCCCCATCTCCGCGATAATGCCGGTACCCGAGCTCACGATATTGCCTATGGATTTCCGGCCTATACGCTCTTCAAACTCCGCGATTATTTCCTGTGGGAACCCTTCGGGGTAAGTGGGCGGCGCTTCCGTAAGATTAATGCCTGCGATTTCCCAATGCCCGGTTGTGGTGTCCTTGCCCTTGGAAACCTCAGCCAGCTTGCAGAACGCGCCGACAGGGTCTTTGACATATCCCAAAGCGGACGCGCCGTCTATATGGCACAGCCCCAGCCGGTTCATATGCGGCAGTTCCATATCGGGCCGCCGAGCCTTAATATTGAGCAGGGTGTTGCTGCCGGCGTCGCCGTAATCCGCGGCGTCCGGCAGTTCGCCTATGCCCACGCTGTCCAAAACAATAATTATCGCCCGTTTTGCCATACTCTCTCCTATCTGCCCCCCTGATCATAGGGGGCGCCCTCAGCGCGCGGCGCCTGTGAATTTTTTGAGGTAAACGCCAGCACTATAAGTGTGACTATGTATGGCATAATTTTATATATACCGCTGGGTATCGGGATATTCCGCATGAACGAAATCCCCGAGTACGCTGAGGCCATGGCTTTCAGCAGACCGAAGAAAAACGCCGCGAACAATATCCGGCGGGGCTTCCACTGCCCGAAGATCAGCACGGCCAGAGCCAGGAATCCGTACCCCGCCACAGTGGCGCTGAATTCCGTGGATGTCGGCACTACAAACACCAAACCGCCTATTCCCGCCAGCACGCCGGAGATAAATACCCCCGCGTAGCGCATCCGGTATACGTTAACGCCGACGGAATCGGCCGCCTGCGGATGTTCGCCGCACGCGCGCAGCCGCAGGCCGAACCGCGTTTTATACAACGCAATGGAGGACAGGGCCAAAATAATAAAGCCTAAATAGGTAGTGATATACGTGTTTTGGAAGAGTAAAGGCCCGATAAACGGGATCGAGCCCAGGCCCGGAACGCTTGTTATCCGAAACTGGTTGGTAAACGGTATCTGTTGAACCGTACGTATGGAACGCGCGATGTATATAGCAAACGCGGATGCGAACATGTTAATGGCCGTGCCGCTGATGACCTGATCGGCCTTCATATTGATGGACGCGTAAGCGTGTGTAAGGGAAATCAGCCCG
>JAITDJ010000255.1 GCA_031282635.1 Clostridiales bacterium | reverse complement strand
AAGATGGTTGAGGAATCAATTGAACTGCTGGGTTTACAGGAAGCCGGCGGGATAGAAACAGCATAAAGGTTATGCCGCCCGCAAGGGCGGCTATTTGTTTCGCGTAAAGTCCGGCGCGGGCATAGCCATGGAAAAGTTTATAGGATCGTTTGAGCGATATGAACTTTTTCGTTAAGCGTCAAACGCAACGGTTTCCGACGCGTGTTTAACAATGCCTTTTTCACGCCATTTGCCCTTGCGGTAAAAAAACAGGGTTATAAACGCGCCTAAAATCCAAGCGGCTAAAAGTGAGATAAAAATGATCTCCGAACGCCCAACGGGATAATCTTCCGATCGGGTCAGCCAGGCCAGCAGGTAGGCCAGGGGCATCCGGATAATAACCGCCGTGATCAATGAAATCCACATAGGCGTCATAGTATCGCCCGCGCCGCGCATTGTGCCGGACAGTATCTGAGTGACCGCCATAGACATATATCCGAATGAGAGTATGCACATCATCCTGTAGCTCATGTTAATCAGTTCTTCTGTGTTAGTAAACACGCCCATCAAAGATTTTCCGAATATCAATATGGCGGCAACCAGCATGGTCGAAACGCTCAATCCCATTTTAAGGCCCGAACGCGTTCCCATATCTACGCGTTCCATCTTTCCCGCGCCCACATTCTGTCCCACAAAGGTCGCCATAACCATATTGAACGTAAAATTAGGCATCATAGCGAATCCGTCCACGCGCATGACTATGGTGCTGCACGCGATTACAATGGTACCGAAGGAATTGACCAGCGACTGAACGATGATTTGCGATAGTGAAAAAATCATTTGGGTAAATGCGGCGGGCAGCCCTAATTTGGTTATCTGCCCGGTGAGATGTTTATTAATGCGTATTAATGACCAATTCACATCCAAAACATCTTTCATGCGCGCCAAGCGGACAAAGCATAGCACAGATGAAATCCACTGCGCTATTACTGTAGCCCAGGCCGCGCCCGCGACGCCCCACCCAAACCCGGCGACAAACCAGATATCCATGGCGACATTAAGCGCGCAGGTTATGCACAGGAACAATAAAGGCATCACGGAATCGCCCATGCTGCGGAGAATTCCGGATATGCCGTTATAATAGGCAATGCCCGCTATACCGATAAACAGAATGTTAAGATAGTCGGCGCATGGATCTAACACGTCTTCCGGCGTGTTCAGCAGACGCAGCAGAGGGCGGGTAATCAGCGGACCTATAATCATAATCATAACGCTTATAATGAACATCAGCGTAATAGTCGTACCAACGGTTTTAGAGAGCTGATCCCGATCCTTGGCGCCGAAATACTGCGATACCATAACGCCCGCGCCTGTGGCCGCGCCCATAAACAGTATCAAAAGCAGGTTGAGAATCGGAAAACTCGCGCCGACGGCCGCCAGAGCGGAGTCCCCCACAAACCTGCCCACTACAATTGTGTCGGCCGCGCTGTACATCTGCTGGACAATATTGCCGATTAACAGAGGAACTGAAAACGCGGTCAGTTTTCTCCAAATAGAACCTTCCGTCATATCCTGAGCGGTCATGAGTCTTTTTAAGCTGAATCTCAAAAATATCCCTCCATATGGTTTTACCATTTGATAAAGACAGAGCCTCGTTTTCAAACGAGGCTCTTATTGCCGCACCCTGTTATTTATATATGTCTTCTTCATCAGCCAATAGTACACCGTGTTTCGCAAGCACTTGCATCGCGTGTTCATTATTCTCGACCTTTATGACGACGTACGCTTTATCCTCATTATGTGAAACAAAGGCGTATGTGTACTCGACGTTTATATTCTCGTCTGAAAGCGCGCGCAGAACTTTGGCCAAACTGCCTGGGGCATCGGGCAGCGAAACAGCCAGTACATTTGTTAGTCGGACAATATAGCCCTGCTCGCGCAGCAGGGCGGCAACATCATCGGGTCCGCTGACAATGACGCGCAGAATTCCGAAATCTGACGTATCCGCGATGGACAACGCGCGTATGTCAATGCCCTCCTGGCCTAATGCCTCCACAACGTCTACCAGCTTACCCAGTTTGTTCTCCACAAAAACGGATAATTGTTTTAAAATCACGAGACGGCCCTCCCTAGATTTTTCGTTTGTCTATAATACGAACCGCTTTCCCTTCACTGCGCGTAATGCTTTTGGGAGCTACCAGCGTAACTTTTGCCGTAAGCCCCAGCATAGACCTGAGTTTGTCCACAACCTCTTTTTCCGTCTTCTCAATATCGCGCACTTCGTCTGAGAACATATCAGGGGTCATTTCAATATGCACATCCAAGGAATCCGTATAATTTACTCTGTCCACAATAATCTGATAGTTGGCTTCAAACCCGCAGTTAATAATAACCGTTTCGATTTGCGAGGGGAATACGTTAACGCCGCGGATAATAAGCATATCGTCCGTGCGGCCCATGAGCCGCGACATTTTGACAAGTGTGCGGCCGCAGGAGCATTTATTTCTGGTAAGCACACAAATATCGCGCGTACGATACCGCAAGAGCGGGAACGCCTTTTTACTAATGCAGGTTAAAACCAGTTCCCCCTTTTCACCGTAGGGAAGCTGCCTGCCGGTTTGCGGGTCTATGATTTCAGATAGAAAATGATCCTCGTTTATATGCATGCCGGTCTGTTCGGAGCATTCAAACGAAACGCCCGGGCCGGAAATCTCAGTCAGGCCGTATATATCATAAGCTTTGATACGTAGCTTTGACTCTATGTCGCGGCGCATTTCCTCGCTCCAAGCCTCGGCGCCGAAGATGCCCGCTTTTAGAGCTATTTGATCGATGAGACCGGCTTCGTGGATGGATTCAGCTAGATATGCGGCATATGAGGGTGTGCAGCACAATATGGTGGAGCGCAGATCTGTCATGAACTGGATTTGCCGTGCCGTGTTCCCGGAGGACATAGGCAACGTGAGGCTGCCGACCTTATGCGAGCCGCCATTTAAACCGGGTCCCCCTGTGAAAAGTCCATATCCGTAAGAAACATGCACAACGTCATCCTTTGTTCCGCCCGCGGCTATAATAGCCCTGGCGCAGCATTCGTCCCATAGATCTATATCCGCCTGCGTATAAAACGCTACGACGCGCCGACCGGTGGTGCCGCTGGTGGACTGTATGCGCACGGCTTCCGATAACGGCACGCCCAGCAGACCGTATGGATAGGCGTCACGCAGGTTGTCTTTCGTGATGAACGGCAGTTTGTGCAGATCATCCACAGAGCGTATGTCCTCCGGCTTCACGCCGTTCTTATCCAACAGATCTTTGTAAAACGGGATGTCGTATGCATGACGCACATTTTCCTTAAGCCGAGCGCCCTGAATCGCCCGCAACTGTTCATATGGGGCGCATTCCATATCCGGCTGGTAATAATTCTCCATCTGAACGCCTCTCTCCATTTTTTAGTTATATATTATTATACCGGACATACAATTTTTTTCAAGGCTTTTTGTCAGGCAAAGAGATTATGCCGTTTCATTTTTCCCATCATCCGGCGAAAGGATATCTGTTTCCGGCGCGCCTTCCGGGGCTGCGTTTATAAGGCCATCCGTACCTTCTGAGCCCGGCGTATCGGAAATATCAGAAAAACCCGTCGAGCTCTCAGCCGGCGGTTCTCCGTCATCCGCTCTGTTTTCAAGGGCGGCGCCGGATGTTTCCGAATTCAGAGCCACGGAAACCTCAGGTACGATTGAATCGCTGGGCAGTACTGTAGCCGTGCTGAGTTTTTCGCTGATAACAACGCGTAATTTGATCGGGGCGTTGGAAATCGATACGTTCGGCAATTCAAAATGCAATTCCACATCGTGTATGCCGGCAGACAACCCGGACAGATCCAATTCGGCGCGCAGGTTCGCGTCTGTGACATTGCTGATCGCGTCCGCGGATCCGCGGATGATGACCGGTATTTGATCCGCCGGTAATTGAGGCACAAGACGGTTATCGTCACGTATTATTGAGATATTGCGTATTTGCAGACTCAGCTGCTTTGAAGACTCTTCTTGGATATGGACGGCTACATTTACGTTAAATACTCCGCCGCCGCGGAGGGACAGCTTAGAGTCCTCCAGATAGTCCCAAATATTGAAATCCACGGATAAATCCGATGTAACTCCGCTCAGCTGAATAGGCGCCAGTTCTATGGCTTCAATATTTTGCAAAATATCTGCGGGACCGACTACTTCAATGGTTTGGGGGGAAACGGTGACGTCGCTGACCCAATAACCGGACTCCGGGCTGCTCCACCGCGCCTTTACGGGCAGCTCTTTTATAGGGTAGACGGGTATGCGGACTTGTATTTTTTCAACACTTAACTCAACGGAATCTGTGATGTCATTGTCTTCAGTGTCCAACACGCGCAGCGGCGCTTCTTCTATCACAATATCATTGTCGGCGTTTTTCACGCTGACTTCCACTCGGATACTTTTGATTTTAGCTAACACGGTTTGAGGCGCGGTTACCTCAACAGTATCACGAAACACCGGAGGCAGATTTTCGTAGCCTTCTTTAACGGTTCCTTCGGGTATAACCTCTACCGGCCTGAATTCCGAAAGCATTTTATTTATAACGATGGATACGCCTTCAGGGGTTTTGCCCTGCACCGAATACACTGAAGGCAGATTAACGTCAATAGACAAAGGAATACGCTGCCCCACCCAATTATTATAAGATTCGTCTATGGATGAAAAATCGATAACAGCGCTGATGGTAGAAGGATTATATAGATTACTCACGTCAGACGTCCTGGATCGTATATTTAATAGCACTGTTGACGGAATCTTGTCTTTATTCTCAATAAAAAAGCCATTTTCCACTAATACGTCCTCTCCGGCAAACGTTATATTTTTACGGATCGTCATATTTTGCGGCGGGTCAGCAATGATAAAGACAATATAATACAGTAAGACAGCCGAAAACAACGCAAACAGCTTCCACCATATATCTTTGAATACGAACGCGCTAAATACTTTTATCATATTTTTTATGCCTCCTTATCGACAAGGGGCGTTTTTTCTTTGTTTTCCTTATTTCCGAAGCGTCGGTTTTTTCGCTGTGGAGCAAAATTGCCCGAACCTGTTTTTCGCTGAGGTTTCCGCGAAGATCGCCGTTAACCGCGATAGATACCCCGCCGGTTTCCTCAGAAGCCACCAACACAACGGCGTCTGACTCTTCGCTGACGCCTACTGCGGCTCTGTGCCTGGTACCGAATTCCTTTCCGATTTCTTCTTTGGTGAGCGGAAGGATACATGCCGCCGCGATAATACGGTTATGTCGGATTATTACGGCGCCGTCATGCAACGGCGTGTTATGTTCGAATATATTAATAAGTAATTGGCTGCTGATAATCGCGTCTAGCGGTATGCCGGAAGAACCATGTTCCCATATAGATACGGTCTGCTCTATAACAATAAGAGCGCCTGTCTTCGCCTGGCTCATTATCTTGACGGCCTTTACGATCTCTTCCGCGGATTGCGCAGACAAATCTGTAATATTCTTATCCGGAGTCTTTATAAAAGTCAAGTATTTGCCCTTGCCCAGCTGCTCCAAAGCTTTGCGCAATTCGGGCTGAAAGATAACTACTATCGCTATCAAACCAATATTAAACGTCATCTGTATGATCCATTTAAATGTTATCAGGTTCAACAAATTAGCCGCAGCGAAGACCACGACAACTGTCATAAAGCCCTTGAACAGCGTCCAGGCTTTGGTTTCGCGAATCCATAGCATTATTTTATATATGCAATAGGCGACAACCAGTATGTCAATTGTAATAGAGAGCCACGAATAATTCAGAATGCTTGGGGTAAACCCAGATAAGATGTTATAGAGCCATGTCACACAGATTTCCCCTATTCCTCAAATTCCTCCCGAACCCGCCCGTCACGCCTGACATGCGCGCGTTTTGCCAATAGAACCTTTGGGACTACCTTAACGAAGTAATAATTATCTTCATCCTCAAATTCCACGCGTTCGGAGCGGCTGTAATCTAAAACAATATCAAAAAATCGCACAATTTCAGCTATAATCGCTGAAATTACCACATAAAGGACTACAGACGCAATGTTCGCTTCCATATTGGCCAAAACACGCGCGATTATAAAACTCACCACTGTCAGAAGCGCGCCCAGGCCTACGCTGATGTCTTTGGAATAGTCTAAGTTTATGCGGGATATACCATAAACCGCCAGAACTACCATGGCGAAAATAAACGCGGTAAATATCCAATCTTGGTGAGTCACTACACTATTAACTATCGCGGGCAGCAGTTCACCCAGCGTCTTTGGTATTTCCATAATATTGCTGCCTGCGGATTTATACGTCATCAGCAGTTTCATCACAGGCAGCAGATCCCACAAAAATACGCCAATGCCAATCGGAATCAGCGCGGTGACGCCGCAGTACAGCCCCGCGAGAATGGGTACAAGATATGGGATCTTAAAATAAAAAGCCGCCAAAGTGAATAATATGAGGACACTCTCCTTTGGCGCCAACCGCATATAAAAAAACAGCAGGCACAACAAAAACAGTACAGTCAGAGCGGCTACTTCAATATTTGAAGACAGCTGTATACCGATAACAGCAATCATCAGCGCGTACGACATGGTCGCGGGAAGCACAACATAGAGTATCCCTAAAAGCATTATCACAGGCAAAGCTAACGGAGCGGTAAATAATTTAGCGAAGCCCGCGGCATATTCTCCAATATTTGAGAGTACGCTGAAAATAATAACGCCGACTAATAATTTCCCCAAAAAACGCAGTGGGGCCTCAAACTGTTTATATAACCGTATTATTGTTTCTCTTGCCTGCAATATCGGCTCCATAATATAGATTGGACTCCTCCTTTGTATGGACGGCTATGGCGGTGTGGCCGGATTCGGGTTCGCGGATACGGTCAAGCATATACAACATCCTCATATAGTTTTTAAGGCGCTTTTGACTTTTCGCGTAGACAGCTGTCTCACGGATCGTGCCGATAACAGTGTATACAGCCATTACAACCAGAATAAAGACGGCCGCGTCTACGCCGGCCTTTTGATAATCCAGCTCCAAAAAACTTTTATTCAAGGCAAAAATCTGATACATCCAGTATACTGCGAGAATGATGACTGCCCCGGCAGCCGCGCATAACCTGGTCCACATGTTCTTTCTATAAATATAATCATGCCTGTAGTATTCGTTATCCTTTTTGTCGCGCGAACCGTACTGTTGATCATAAAGGGCCAGCTTAGTCATTGTGATAATACGTTTTTTACTGATCAAAACCCCGCCGCCTTTCATTCATCTTCAGCGCCGCTTGCCAGTTTCATACCAGGGGCGCCGGCAGTGCCTTCCGCGTCATAATTATTGCCGGGATCCCATAGCAGCCATTCGGAAAGCCCCGCGTCATAAGCTCCCTGTATCTGCGCCCCGCGTTCGACGCTGGTGTACTTAAGGTACTTTTGCAGCCAGGAGGCCGTAAAATCTTGCAGCCAGGGTCGGATCACGGCGCGGCGTTCATCTTCCGGTATGGCTTCCAGACGCTTGCCAGACAGTTCCATGGCTTTGTATATTGTATCATATGGAACCAGATCGGGAATGTCAAGTCCCATTGAACCGTTGGCGTAATGCGACGGATAAACCATCGGGCATATCACGTCGAGTATCTTCGCCAGTCCCACATAATCCTGCCCGACTATATTGGCGTCTATGTCGCTATCTATTATTGTCCCATACACGTCGGCGGATACATTTACACCATACGGTTTCAGTGTTTTCATCGCTTTGTCTGCGAACGCCTCAATTGCCTGTGTCCGCGAAAGCCCTTCGGTCTCTCCGAAATCAGCGTTTTCCAGACGCGCTGACGCGGCAAACCGTATGTAATCAAACTGTATCTCACTAAAACCCGCTTCAGCGGCGCCCTTGGCAAATTCCAGAACATAGTCGCACGCTTCGGGATTATACGGGTTCAGCCATGTCATTTTATTGGGATCCAACCATACGCTGCCGTCTTTTTCGTGTATGTACAAATCGGGCCTGAATGTCCGGGTGTTGCTGTCTTTAAAAGCGACGACCCTCGCGATAGGGTATATGCCGTTTTCTTTCAGTAAAGCCAGTGTCTCGTGGATATCGGGTATAGTATTAACCGATACCCCTAAGTTATCGGCAAACTCCATCCCCTTGAAAGTTACCAGACCTTCCTCGGTCCGCACGTCAATGACCATGGCGTTAATGTCTGAATTGAGGCAGATATCTATCAGTTTATGAAGATACCCGGCGCCGCCGGCCCTGTTGCTTGTAACGTAGATTCCGCGGACAACGGGCGCGGCCGCGTTAAAACTAATGGGCGGCGGCAGCATATAATTGTCAAAGAACGCCAGGGATGGATCAACTTCCAACGGCAGTTCCGACTTCGCAGGCAAGTTTGTCTCCTCAGTATCGTTGAATACGGCGTCTGATTTTTGGTAACATGCTGAAAGAGCCGCAAATGCGGCGACTAAACTCCAATACGCTATTCTACGCAGGCCTGACACTTGTTTTCCCCCTTTTCCTGTTTCTATATTAGGAAATTCCCTGTCCCTGCCATAATTATAGCATATTAAACATTCGGAATGGATTATTCAGTAAAAATAAATAATATATAAATTAAATAGTATAAGATAAATAATATAAATTAAATAATATAAATAATCTAAAAAAATGTTTCACGCGCGAAACGACCGGCGCCGCACGCATAAAAGGCCGCCTCTGTAAAGGCAGCCCGTATAATTAATTTTCTGAACCCTTACCGCCGTCCGCCGGCAGTTTGTTTTTTATGCTGTCAAGAAAATTGACCCCGGTAAGGGCTTCTACAGTTTCAGGCAAAGTACTGATAATGTCGGTGACATATCCCGATATTTTTGCGGCGCCGGCACCATTCGAACTCCCGCTCTGATCGATAACTACAATCTTTTCAGTCTTTGTCAGCGGTTCCGCGATCGCGTGCGCTAATTCCGGCAGCTTTTCAATGATCATTTGAGTAATGGCCGCGTCGTTGTATTGTTTATACGCTTCGGCTTTCTTCAGCATTGCTTCCGCCTCAGCCTTGCCCGTTTCACGTATAATCTCAACCTCCGCCATACCCTCGGAACGTTTGGCGTCGGCGCGGGCGGCGCCTTCCAGCCTGATTGCCGCGGCGCGCGCTTCGGCGTCCTGTACCTCGCGGTATTTTACGGCTTCAGCGTTTCTTTGAACTTTGTACTTATCGGCGTCCGCCTCTTTAACTACGATGGCTTCCAATTCTTTCTCACGGCGGACGGCTTCCTGCTCGGCCAAATCTATTTCCCTCTGCTTGCGCGTGATGGCGACCTGCATTTCAGTCTCCGTTACATCTTTCTTAACGCGGTTCGCTTCGATGTCATAAGCCAGATCGGCGTTGGCGCGCGCGATTTCCTGTTCTTTGCGGTAGGCTTGAACCTTAAGTTCCTTTTCTTTGTTGGACTCGGAAATCTGCGTTTCGGATTGCAGCCGGGCGGCTTCACCCAATTGGTTGGCTTCGGCGGTCTTTATCTTGGTTTCGCGGGCAGCTTCCGCCTCGGCAATTTGAGCGTCACGTTTAACCTCAGAAATACGCTTCTTGCCTAATGCTTCCAGATAACCGTTGTCGTCGGAAATATCGCGTATGGTAAACGCTTTTATCTCAAGGCCCATATCCGCCAGGTCTAAAGCCGCTACCTCCTGTACCTGCGAAGCGAATTTTTCTCTGTCTTTATAAATTTCCTCAACTGTCAGCTTGGATATGATTTCACGCAGCTTGCCTTCCAGCACGTTTTTTGCGATATCAGCGATAACCCCGATGGTACGGCCTTCATGCCCTGTATTGAACTGCTCCATGGCCGCCAATATGGATTCTTTGTCGCTTTTGACTTTGATGACGGCAACGCCGTCGGCCCGAATATCAACTCCTTGTTCGGTGAGAGCGCCGTCAATGCGCACCTCGATCTTCATGTTTTCCAGGGATATGCGATCTGTACGTTCCAGCATGGGAATGGCCAATCCGCCGCCGCCGGAGATTACCCGTTTTTTCAAACCGGTCACAACAAGCGCTTTATCCTGAGGAACTTTCTTCCAGAGCGCGAAAACGCTCATGATCAGTAAAAATATAACCACCAAAATAACGGGCACAACAAACATTTCAAACATCATGGAACCTCCCTAAAATAATATTATTTAGCGACATAATAGGTATTTTTATCGATATAAACAATTTTTACTTCAGCGCCGCGCTCAATTGCCCCGCCGTCCTCCGCCTTGGCGGGAGCGGAATAGGTGTTTCCGTTTGCGTAATAAGTAATTTTACCGTATTTGCCCTGAGGAACGCGCTCCGTAATTTTCGCGGGAAGGCCGATTAACGCCTGTTTTTCGACAGCGCTGGTGTTTTGGGCACGATTCAGCGGGATAATAATAAATTTATACATAGCATAGGCGATAACCAGGCCTAAGGCGACGGAAGCAGCCAACGCGGCAAACAGGCCGAATTTGAGCGTTAATAGGCCAACTCCCCCAAAAACAGTTATAAACGCCGCTATTACAGACGGTTTAAACGGGGATACAGTACCGCCGAATAAGTCAAAATCCGTATCGAAATCGAATATACTTATAACCCCGCTCAAAAAAAATGAGATAACCGTATAACCCACGCCGACGCCGAAACATATTAAAAAGAACGACCGCAATACATCACCCCCATAACAGATTATTCTATTATACACTAAAATAAACGTAGAATAAAGCCAAATGTTTGAGAATAAAATTTATTAGTCGCTTAAACATTCTGATAACACGGGGGACAGCGCATGAGGGTAGTAAGTGTGACGAAAGAGAAAATTTTAATCGCGATTTATTTGCTTATAATTGTAATCGGCCTGGTAGTTACGATGAGAGACGAAACCGTCATGACAGCCACCATTTCGATGCCTCTGTCTAAAAAAATCATTTTAATTGACGCGGGGCACGGGGGCGCTGATCCTGGCAAAGTCAGCGGAAAAACGGAAGAAAAGATCATAAACCTAGAGATCGCGAAAATGCTTCAGGGATATTTAGAACAGGCGGACGCCACGGTATTCATGACGCGCGTTGACGATTCAGACTTGGCTCAAACTAAAAAATCAGATATGTATTCCCGAAAATTAACCGCTAATACAAGCAAAGCGGATGTTTTTGTCAGCATTCATCAAAATTCATATCCGGACAGCAACGTTCAGGGCGCGCAGGTATTTTACTTTAACCGTTCCGACAATTCCAGACGCCTGGCGGAATGTATCCAAAAAGAGATAAAATCCTTTGTGAATTACAGAAACAGATATGAGGCCAAGGAAAACTCTAACTATTACGTGCTGAAACAGACGACAATGCCGGCGGTGATCGTAGAGTGCGGGTTTTTATCAAGCCCGAATGAAAAGTACAAATTAGTCAACCCGGATTACCAGGATCGTTTAGCCTGGGCCATTTATATGGGTATAGTGGACTACTTCCGGGAATAAGAACAGCAGGGACAATTTTTAACCAGATAATATTTTGTATTATCTGGTTTTTTATCCGATTTTTTTTGCAGCGCCCCGCATGTGAAAAACAGTTTATTCCCTGGCGGCCTTTACGGGTACTGGACGTTTATGAGGATGATTATGTATGTATGCGGCCCTGATAATTTTAACGCGTTGTGATTCAATTATCAGCATTATAAAAGCCAAAGCCGACGAAGTAATGGTTACGATTAGGAATGTGTTAATAAGATACAGCCTGGTGTACGCGATAAAAACCAGCAGCGGTGCGACCACTGACAATAAACAGGCCAATGCGAACAATACGCGGCCTTCCGCGGGTTTTTTTATGTTGCGCATCACACCCCCCAGAGCGAATAATACGGAAGCCAGCGCGCACGCCAAACCCGCTGACATAATATTTCTGCCGTCTATAAGATCCTGTTCCATTTTTTTGACGTCTTCCCGCTTTTGGGTAAGGGCTCCGTCGGTAAAGAAGTCCATTATCGCGCCGCCAATTTGCCCGACAAGCGAATCGTCGCTCATCTGATTATAGTACTGCAACAGATTCTTTTGAAGGCCGTCTATCATGCTGTAACTGTACAGCGTAACCATCAGCGTAACGACCATCAACACAACTCCCATGACGCCAAAGAGCGGCAGCACGGAGAGGGAACCCCTTACAGGCGTTTCTTTCCGGTTCGCGATAATATTGTAGAGCGGATCCGATTTGTCATACGCATACATACCGATACGCTCAAGCGTGGCGGTTTCGGCTCGGGCGTTCAGAGCGGCACCGCAGCTTGAACAGTAATTTGTGCTGTCATCCATTTCTCTGCCGCAATTCTTGCAGAACATCCAATCCCCCCAATTCACATAACTGAAGACATTCTAGCATGGTTTCGGGGAATTTGCAAATTTTTCGCCGTTTATCGAAGCTGCCAGACTGCACTATTTCAATTGAAAAGCACTTGCAGAGGAACCACCTGGGCAATCGAAGGTTGTCCAACCCAATTTTTTCCTCGATTTCGGGCGGTACGACAGCCGCATCGCGATGACCGTACTGGCCGATTAACTGATTCACGGCGACATAGAAACGCAGGATTTGGGTAGGCTGGGGGCTTTTGTAAAGGATATGTCCGGAATAGGCGCTATAATGCCGGACGAAAACCTTGAAGACCACCTGCGCAGGGCCGCCGGGCTGCCGGAGCGCGATCCGGCAGCCACCCCCGGATGAAGCGGGCCGCCGCTGAGAAAAAGGCGCGGGAAGTGGCGGCGAGGTACGCCGGACAGCAGCACAGGCAGCGGGCTATGACCATAGCCCGGACGGAACTGGCGGCGGCTTATAACCAAGGAGCGTATGAGGCGGTTAGAGACGCGCGGGAGAAAGGTCTGATTGGCGATTGCAGGAAGATCTGGCTGACCGCCGCGGATGAAAGGGTATGCGCTAAATGCGGCGCTTTGGATGAGTAGAGCGCGAACATGGATGATGTGTTTTCCGGCGGAGTGAAGCTGCCCCCGCCCATCCGAATTGCCGGTGCGCGGTTGCGTATGAGCAGGTGAGCGATCCGGCTGTGCCGGTGATGGATGAGCCGGCGGATGCCGGAGAGCCGGGAGGGCAGGAAGAGTCGGGGGAACAGGGAGAGCCAGGGGAAACGGCAGAACCGGAAGCCTCTGGGGAACCGGGAGGGTCGAGTGGCGGCGGACTTTGGGATCGGACGCTGGATCTGGATTTTACGATTAACCCGGATGGGAGCGTTACGGAGAATAATGCGGGATCCAAAAATTCGCCATATACTGTAAACGGAAATAATGGTATAATAGATCCAGTAGAATCAGCTCTTGGCGTTAGTAAAAGCGCTCCAATTGATATGTTACAGGCTATGGCAGGAACAAACCCAAATTATTACAGCGCCAGGGAATTTCAGATCAACTGCCAGCGCTGTGTTCCAACTTTTGAATTGCAGCGCAGAGGTTATAACGTAGAGGCGCTTCCTAACCCGGGACGGTAAATTCAGCGCAAACGCTAATGACGTGGCTTCTGTATATCTGGACGTGAAAGTAATGACCGGCGCTGGTAAAACATCAGGCCAAAACGCGCAGCATATTGAGAAGCAGCTCTTACAATGGGGTGAAGGCGCGCGCGCGCAAGTTGTTGTTTATTGGAGAGCGGGAGGCGCACATACATTTGCGGCGGAAGTTAACAAAGGGGATGTGTATTTATTAGATCCGCAGCCAAATAAAAAAGGTCGGCTCATTTTACAATTTAGGTAAAATTGAACCTATTTCCAATATATAACTATAAACCCAATAATTTTAATTATTATGAGGGCTTATTAAAGTGCGTCAATTTTCTGTTGTTTCGCAGACTTATACCCTGCCTGAACATTTCAGACTTTGTATTACGGGTTCACACCGGTCGGGAGCGTTAAAAACTACGGAAAACGCCGAAAACGCGGACAAGACGCTGGCGTTTGTAGAGGGCGCCAGCCACATGTTCACTACGGCGCGGGAGTATGAAAAGTTTTCGGGGTAGTATGGCGATACGCAAAATACAATGTATGACTATGCCGCCGATTGGCTTTACCAAAAATTTATTTTTCGGTTTGAGAAATGATGCCTGTTGGTCACAATAACCATTTGAATTTTTCTTTTCGATTTGCTATGATATTGAAGTTAAACGTGCAGTTCGCTTTGTGGGACATAAAGACAGATCTGGGTTATAATTATAGAATAATTATGTTTCGACGCCGTACTCACCCATCTTGAAATTACCTGAAATTTCATGTATGATAATTTTTATTGATACAAAACATGAAAGGAACTTATACATGCTTAAATTTACGTTTACTGGAAAGAATCTCACTGTTACGGACGCTCTAAGGGACAGGACCATACAAAAGCTGGGGCGCTTGGAGAAACTGCTGCCGTTCGACACGGTCGTCAATGTGAAATTCAGTCTCAACCGCCAGAATAACCGGGTAGAGGTCACGGTACCGCTTCGCCGCCGGATCTTGCGGGCGGAAGTTACGGCAAACGATATGTACGCCGCGCTGGACAGCATTGTCGACATGCTGGAAAAACAGATGATTAAATACAAGAGCCGTATACGTAGCCGTTCGCGCCGCGACGCCGCGTTTACGGAGGAGTTTGAGTATGCCGGCGACCTGACCGAAACCGCTGACGAAACCCCGGTTGTCATCGACAGAACCAAGCAATTCCCCCTGAAGCCCATGGACGCGGAGGAGGCTGTAATGGAGATGGAAATGCTTGGGCACAGCTTTTACGTTTTCCGCAACGGTCGGACAGACATTGTTAACGTGGTGTACAAACGGAACGACGGTACTTACGGCTTGATTGAACCGGAATATTAATGGAGATTATTTTCGCCACAAAAAATAAAGGCAAGTTGATAGAAATAAAAAACGCGTTGGAAACGCCCGCCGACGGTATTCATATAATATCCATGGAAGAGGCTGGCATAACCGCCGACGTTTCGGAAGACGGGAGCACATATGAAGCGAATGCCTTAAAAAAGGCGAAAGCCGTATGCGGGCTTACCGGCATGATCACTCTGGCGGACGACTCCGGTCTGGAGATAGACTGCCTAGCCAGGCAGCCAGGCGTATATTCGGCGCGCTGGTTGGGTGAGCATATGCCGTATGCGGAAAAGAATCGTATGATATTAGAGAGAATATCCAGTGTTCCAGACGAGCGTCGCACAGCGCGTTTTGTGTGCGTAATCGCCGCCGCTTTTTCAGATGGCGGCGATTACGTGGCGCGTGGGGTTATTGAAGGGCTGATCGCGCACGCGATCGGCGGCGGGGAAAATGGTTTTGGATACGACCCTATTTTTTATTTGCCGGAATACGGCGCAGCCATGAGTGAACTATCCATAAAAACAAAAAACGCGATCAGCCATAGGGGCCAGGCCATCAGAAAAATGAAGGCGTATATAATGGCGAAAGAGGGGCGGTTACAATAAAACTGCTTGTATTCAGCGACTCACACAGAAGTAAGGCCGGCATGGACGCTGTTTTGAGGAAAACACATAGATTAATAAGCGCGGTGGCGCATTTGGGCGATGGGTGGGATGAGATTCACGCTCTCATGCTTATGTACCCTTTTTTACCGCTGTACGCGGTGGAGGGTAACTGCGATTACGAGTCGGGGCCAGGCGCGCTGACTTTTTATTTTGCCTCAAAGAAGTTTATTATTACCCATGGGCACCGGTTTCAGGTAAAATCCGGCTATCTGCGTATTGGCCTTTGGGCGCGGGAAAACGAGGCCGATGTCTGTCTGTTCGGCCATACCCATATACCGGAAATATTTTATTCCGGTAAAACGTTGATGATGAACCCGGGCAGCATCGGCATGCCGAAACCGGACACCCTTGCAAGTTACGGGATTGTAGACGTGTTAAAAAACGGGGTTATTGAAAGCGGAATAATGTTTAGGCAGGGTAAGTCGTACAAGAGGATTGACTGACCGAAAAAATGACGCAATCCTGCGGTTCAACGCGTACATAAAACGCGGCCGTCGTCTCCGAGCCGGAACTGACGCGCTGACGGCGCCGTCGTTTCAGTATATATGCCTTAGCCAGTCAAAAGTTAGTCAAATAAAAAATGTCAGAGTCTTGACAGGCATTTTGCGGTGATGTATACTGGTTCCTGTTGGTACCTGTTGGTACGCACCCTTAGCTCAGTTGGCAGAGCAACTGACTCTTAATCAGTGGGTCCAGGGTTCGAGCCCCTGAGGGTGCAGTTGAAAAACCCCCTAAGCATCACGTTTTTAAAACTTTGTTCGGTATATTGAGTGTAAATGGTGGCCCATTTGGTGTCCCAAATAGAACTGCGTTACAACCCGAAAAAAGCTTAAAAATGAGAAACTGAGGCCTAAAGCTAAAACGGTTAAAAGGACAAAAGGTAAAAAATAAAGTAAGAAAAAGGAAGGGCAGATGTCATTTTACATGAATCCGCTATTCCTTTTTTGTAGGTTAATATGTTCGGTGTCCCGCCATGGTGGCACGGCAAGACACCACGCCTATTCCGGATCTGCGGTATTGCTTTGCCCTCTTTTTTTTGAACCCTTTACATACGCGGCAAAGTTGTTGACAGCTTCTCTTTGCACAGCTGGAATCACGCCGGCGTACATATCAAGTGTTGTGGATACAGCGGCGTGCCGCAGCTGTGCTGCCACATGCCGGATATCCGCGCCCGCCGCTATTAAGAGCGTGGCAGCCGTGTGCCGCAGACCGTGGAAGGATATGTCCGGCAGTTTGTCGGCGTGCGTTTCATTGTAGCGCCTTATCTGCTTATGGATCCAGTGCAAGGGCGTTGTGTAATGAAAGTTGAAGATTCTATCTGTAAGAACGCCTTTAGTTTCCCGCTTAAGCTCCGCAAGCAGAGTTATAACCTCAGCGGATATAGGAATAATTGCGGAGGATTCGGCATTTTTTGTGGTAGGCTTAATATATTGCTCATTATCGACATATGTAAGCGCCTTATTTATGCTGATAGAGTGAGAATTAAAGTTTACATCCGCCCATTGCAGCGCCAGCAACTCCGCAAGGCGCATACCGCTGTAGACGGCCGTGCAGGCGAAAGCACGGTATAACAGATCGCAGTTTTCATCTATGTAGTCCAAAAAGGCGTTAAGCTGATAGCTGTCGAAAAAATTAACCTTTTTTGACTGAGCATACCCTTTCGGCGGTTTGACGCTGCGCGCGGGGTTTTCGTTTAATACTTGCCAATAGACCGCTGTTTGGAGTATACTGTTAATGATTTGGTGCTGATACTTGATAGTGCGTGTGCTGTATCCGCCTGGTTTTCCATCGGCGCGGGCGCCGTCTTCAGTTAACTGGCCGTAAAACTGGATGAAATGCATACGTTTCAAGTCCCTCAGCTTAATCTTCCCTAAAGCAGGGAGAATCTTGCTTTCCAGCTCGGCTTTATAGCTGGAAAGCGTTTTTCTTTCCAGATTCTTTTCCCCATGCTCTTTAAGCCAGCGCGTTGTGAAGGCCTCGAAGGATAACCCGTCGTCAACATGATCCCCTATTTTAGCCTCCTCTTCGTAAATGTCCGCAAGCCTCTCCACTTCTTTAGCTTCCTGCTTTGCATTCATAGAGTTATCCTCATTTACGGTTATCGTTTTTGAACATTTTAGCCGTTTACCTTCTCGATCATAGCCAAGTGAGACCCTAATTAAATATTTATGAATCCCCTTTTTAATTATCGACGCCATTATGTTTAATCCCCTTTCAAGTTTTTATTCTGATTTAGCGCTCTGCTCCCCATCCTCTTCGGTAAAAAACGCATCAAAAGGTTCCTGAAAAAAGATTAGCAAACCGGAAATAACTTTAGCGCCGGGCGCGCGCTGGCCGTTATACACGCGGTGCAGCATGGACGGCGAAACGCCGATAAGATCCGCGAGTTTGTTAATATTTTTTATGCCGTACATAGACATAAAGGCATCCAGACTGCGAGTATTAAGCCTGATCACTGTAGGTATCACCTCCTCTCCCCTACTTCACTTGTCATGATCGGAAAAAAGAAAATAGGATCAAAACAGGACTTTTAGCTTCATAATACGCTAAATATGTATGTATTGTCAATTAAAATACGTAAAAATACAGGATTTAGTAGAAAAAAAAAAAAAAAAAGGTTTAAGGTGTAAAATAAAAAATAATGACGAATTGTTACTATATGCTTTATAATTCTTTTGTAAGCCTTACAACAAGGGGGGTTGATTTTGATAAGCCTTAACAAAGCCTATGTCAGCGCGCATATGATAAGATACGGAATTAAGTCAAAGCATCGGCTTGCTGTGCTCGCCGGGGTGACATACCCGGTCATGTACAGGTTATGGCATGGTAGAGGCGAGCCTGGCGCGCGGAGCGTTTCCGCCTTGCTCGCCTATTTTAACGCGCCGTTTGAGAAGGTTTTTATAGTTTCGGACGATAGGGGGAAACGTCATGAATGAAACGAATTCTAACAAGGGAACGACGGCAGCGGACGCGCGGGCCGGGGGTTCCGAGTCTGGGAGTAGAAAAGTGATCGTAAAAAACCAACCCGAGGAATGGATCAGCATAACGCGCGCGGAAAAAGCGCTGGGGCTTCCACGGGAGCTTATTTTAAGCGACATTAAAAACGGGCGTGTACCATTCCGCCTTGTGGGGAGCCAATACCGCGTCAACTTGAAGCTGGTACGTGAATATCTGTTTAAGACGGATGTTAAGAACATGGAAAAAGTTGAAAAGGACGCGGAAAATGATCATGGAATGAGGCGGAGGGCCAGGATTAAGCCTGTGATTCTGTGAAAGAAAGGAGCGGATATTTTGTCTGGATGGGTGTCCACAAAAGAAGCGTCGAGGCTGACCGGGTTGTCGCAGTTAGCTTTGAAAACGGGCGCCGACGCGCGCCTTTACCCGCATATTAGAATCGGGAGGGCGCAAAAAAAGATACTATTTGATATTGACGCGCTGCAAGAATGTATCAGAAAGCAATTGGCCGAAAGCACGAAGCCGGATCCTAAAAGCTACATAACCGCCAAGGATCTAAATTAAAGGGGCTGAAAGAATGAAAATCATTTAGAGAATGTGCAACTTGTGCTTTTTGAGACGCTGGAAAGCATAAGCGACCGAGATGTGGAGGGCAGCGCCCTTCAGGAGGAGCTTGACCGCGCGAAAGCGATCGTGCTTCTGACGCGGGAGCTGCTGCACTGCGGCGAGTTAGCGTTAAAGGCGGAGAAACTCAGGGAAGACGCCTGGGGCGACCCTTTCAGGATGCCTGAAATGTTAGGAGCGGCTAAAAGCGCCAATTTAGAAAAAGGGAGAGCAAAAAATGCCTGTAAAAAGGAGCGGCATGGAGGATACAGGGATAAGCGGGGAAGCGCTCAGAATCAATATACCGGAGATAAAAAAATCCGTATTCGAAATGCGGGTTGTGGGCGACACGCCGCTTTTAATGCACGCGTGGAGCGTAA
>JAITDJ010000247.1 GCA_031282635.1 Clostridiales bacterium | reverse complement strand
AAGATGGTTTATGCAGCGGTAAACGGCAAATTGTGAGAGTAAGTGATTGAGAAAATGGCGGTGATAAAGCAGAACACGCTTGCGTACACGCAAGCGCAAACAGGCGCATTTATGCGCCTGTAAGTCAAAAGATCAACACATGAATAGTGTATATGTGCATTTGAGCAGCTTGCTCGAACAGTTATTCTTTACCATAGGAAAAATACTGCGCTGTTTGAAGTAGATCAGCCAAGTACCCATGGACGTTGTGGCAGAGTGAGTGGGCAAAAGACTACGTTTTTGTTGACCCTGGCTGCCTAAAATTTCATATGAATCATTTTTTGCACTATGCGTTTATCACCGGAACTAGCGATCGGGTTTTGCGCTATATGGGCCGTCCCCTACGCGGGAATGGTCAGCCTTATCCCACATCAAACCCTGAACTTATGTCCCGCGTCAATCTCTGGTATGACGGCGCGCGTATTAGGCACTGGGTTGATCATAACAGTATAAAAATGT
This sequence comes from Clostridiales bacterium, assembly GCA_031282635.1. GTDB lineage: Bacteria > Bacillota > Clostridia > Lachnospirales > WQUN01 > JAISZF01. Next base: position 17,290 of record JAITDJ010000247.1, on the reverse strand, counting down.
ACAACGCACTATAATGGCCGTTACCTTGTTAGGCACAAGCTCTATGACGCCTTTGGCGCTATCGTTACAGAGGGTGTCGGCGTCTGAGTATGGCTCGGAGAGGGCGTCGGCGGGCTTACATCCCAGTCCAGTTGAAAATTATCATTTACTGTATAGCTGTCCTCATTTCCAAACAAATATTCAAATTCTTCCTGATTAACGCCTGACGCATGAGCGGACAATTCAGGATTATTTTGCGGATCCGCCGAATCCGTATCCAATGCCAGCACGCTGTAAGTCCAGTCATTGCGAAAGTTTTTTACGACGCTATTTACCGCCGCCGGCTGCATAGCGGTAAAGATATATAAAAAACGCGCGTTTACATCTTTGGGCATATAGATATAGAACCGCTTGGCCGCTCCGTTAGCCGCCAGTTTCACTCCGTCGTCCAGCACGATGTCCGTATCCAGCATTAAGCCAAACCCGTCGGGGCCGTAGATGTTCTCATATTCGTAATCGACCGTGCGTCTGTCAAGTGACGGCATGTTGATCAAACTTGTTGTATAATAGTATTTGTTAAAGATGTCATACGGCGTGAAGGCGGTATAAGGGCTCGGCGCGGGCGTTTTTATTAATTTTGTATAATCGACGAACGGGATCAGCGACCCCTCGGGGTTAATCAGGCTAACCGGCGGATCGTCGTAATAAATAAATTCCTCCTTCAGCCTATACCACCGCAAATCAACCGACTGTACCTGATCCGCCGCCGGACGCGCCTGATCCGTAAACCACAGGCCGCTTTGATTCACCCGTATAATGGCGTCCGCGCCGGAATAGTTGGACAGATAGTATTCTATCACGCCCTTCACACCGGAAACGGGGTATCCGTCCTCCCCGTAGAAACCGCCGGGGTAAAGCGCGGCAATACGGTCTTTGTATATATCCGTTGAATCGTACTCCGGCGGTCTGACCTGAGACAGGGTCGCGCCTGAAGACAGCGGCCACTCATAAAACGGAATATTAGACGGTTCCGGTATAGGAGAACCGTCTAAATCCAAGATATTATCATATACGCCGTCGCCGTTGTCATACACCGCGTACGATCTGCATTTCAGCCGTACGCCGATATTCCCCACGCTCAGATTTCCGGACGCCGCAGAATCCTCCTTTTCGGACGTCAGCCACGCGAGCGTACCTGTAATAGCCAGCCCAGTCAAAATGAGCGTGGCGGCGGATAAAACAGCGATTTTACGTTTATTCATACGCGTATCACAGCCTTATATATACTTAAACCAGGTAAAATAGCGCCGTACCCAGGCCGGCGCGTGAGCCGGCGTCAGGGGGCGCTGTCCGGTGTCGGAGCAGGCGTTTTAAGCGTCTTTATCTGTTCCAAAACATCCGAGTTAAAGCCGAAGTAGTCCATAACGGTTATCGGGTCGGCCTGGCAGGCGTCAAAGCGTATATGTGTTTTAAACGGCATGCCCATACCGATTACGTTTGTATTTTCCCCCGCTTCAAAGCTATGCCTGGTATCCAGCGACGTCTCAATAACCGCGCTGCTTTTCGGTCCTATGAAACCGAAATACTCCGCTTCGTTCCCCGCGAATTTTTCGCCCCACATAACAGGCTTGGGCGATACAGCGCTTACTCCCGCCGGAAAATCCTTTCTGCTTGACAGTACCATCCCATGCATATCATTTACCGAAAAACCCTGATCGGTATTGTCAAAGAAATCCACGTTCAGGCTCTCATCCTGCAGGGCTGTTACACGAAACACTATAGGTATTTTGCTGGCGTTTGTCAGCGTATGACGATAGGCGATACTTTCTCCCGGAAACCAGACGTACTGCTTGCCGTTCGTGGTAGTTATATCCACTGTGAATCCGGTATTCCCAATCGGCACGGCTTCACGAATGATTTTTTCTCCATTGGGCGCGGTATCCACTTTTACAGCCCGCGCCGCGTCCACATCCGCGAACCACGCGAAACTGCGTCCTAACGTCAGCGCTCCTATCAGCGTAAGGCTTACGGCTGTAATCATTAAGTATTTACGCCCGGCGACGAATCGTTTAATCCTGTTCATATTCGGCCCGCTCTTTGACATGCCAAACATCTTCAAAGTAATTGTTTGCCAGCTTAAATTTTTCTAATCCTTGGATTAATTCTCGTAAGCATTCGTCTGATTGCTTGGCTGGTATCCCATCCCTATAGTCGCTATTCTGATAGCTTGGCAAGGAGCATATTGTAGAATTGCGTGAAAATAAATTAGACTCACATATGAGAACTGTTTGCGGTTCCAAAACTATAGTGTAGACAATATCGAACCAATCGTTCACCATTTTGAACGAATGAATCACTCCGGTTCTCGAAAGAATTAAGTTTACGAATTGATTCGTAGGCAAGCATTTTATACCTATAGTGTCATTGTTCTTCAAAAGTCCCGCCGCCTTTCTAAACAAATTTAGAAACGTAAATCCCCCAAAAATTTATACGTGTATCACTTGGAGTCGCTGAGCCCCAGGGCTTCAAGTATAGCCCGTTGAGATTTCGAAAGTTCAGGACAGACATCCTTATACTTTCCTGTAAATTTGATTTTATAGATACCTTTAATGTATGAAGAAATATGTTTTCTAGTCATTTTTTTGCAATCCTCTGAATCACGAAGCCGCACCCTGATTTCCCTAAGGAAGATTTCAGAAACGAATTGTAGCCTGGCTTTCATCCGGTCATCTGTATGTACCCTGATCTTGCGCATATCGAGGTCGTTTTTCATTTAACCTTTACGCGAAATATTTTTGATGAATCAGATATTATTATTGAATTTCCGGAGTGGATATCTATGCTGACACAAATGAGATTTTTCCATTGCGCCGCGACGGGAGCTTTCACGCTGACGTGTTTCCGCTTCGCGTTGACTTCGTATTCCTCCGCTTTCAGCTTGGCGAGGAAGTCCTCGAACGTCGCGCAGAGCGGCAGTATCCCGTCTATTTTCCGCTTCACGATTTCCTTATGCGAAAGCGGTTTGCCGCCGCCGAGCCAGTCTATAACCGCCCAGCTTATGAACAATCAGAATGTGGACGGCTTAACCTGTGACGAACATTTCACGCTTGTAAAAAGCTCGGCAACGGTTGGAAAGTAGTGCCGCTCGTTAATGATGTGTTTCAATCAAAAGGTTATATGCTCGCTAACGGCGAGAGTTTTAGTTATGCCGTCACGCCGGATATGCTCTCCTCTGAATTGGATGAAGGGCAGTATCGAATCGTTACCGATGTGTGGCGGAATGAGCATCAGGATGGCGAAACAGTATGGGCAGATTTTGTCATTGATAAAAATGCGCCCAAACAAGAGACAGTAACTATGCCCGCCGATTGGTTCGGAAATCCTCATAGTGCGGACAATAAAGGCAAACGATGAAATTATCGCGGATACAATACCACTAATCCCCGCAAGTGCGCCGCTCACGCTGCAAGACCAAATTACCGCATACCTGACGGACATGATGACCGCCGCATATTCCCCGTTTTATGAGGGCTTGCGCTTCGAAATGAGCAATTACGCCGAAACGCTTGATGGCAAAACAGTAACAGCAACTTTCTTCTGGACTATGTATCACCTCAACAACGGCCTGGATGTGAGCTACGAAATTGGCTTGGAAGAACAGGGGAATTTCAGCCTTCAAGCAACCGTGCAGCAGACTGAATTCATGTTGCAAGATTGTCGTCGAAAATCCAAGTAAATCTATCACGATTAATCACTAATATGGATTAATCTGATGATCAATCACGGAAAAATGCTCGACACTTCGACGGCGTTCTACCAGGATGAATTTAGCGTGACCGTGCAGTTGGACGAGAACGATACTGTCATCCCAAGCGCGATAAAAATCCTCAGCGATACGGCGGTACGCGGATCCGCCGAATACACTTTGCCGATCGAGGACTTCTTCAAAGATATGCCTGAAATGGATTGGTCTCCTTTTTGAAATTTGAAATCAAACTGTGTTCGACATTTCCTTTTCCGCTGTATACCCGCTACGTTCTTGTCCTGTTTCTTGTTTGAATTGCAGAGCGTTTGCTTCGGTTGCCCTCGCCGCCGCTCCGCGAAGCGACTGAATGCCAGGTTGAAGTGCAATTGCTCTGCGTCAAGGGGCAAATTGCAGGCGCGGAACGTCTCGGAAAAATATGGGTTATCCCTAAAGGCACGACGAAACCGGTGGATGGCAGGACAAAAGCCGCAAAACTACAAAACCGGATGCGTAAAATCCCATATGCTTCGGATGTCGGACAGGAAGCGGAGGGCAAACCGGAATGAATGTACGGGCATGATAGAGCTTTATTGGAATGTCGGCAACGAGATTCTGCGCCGCCAGCAGAATGAAGGTTGGGGCGCGAAAGTCATAGACCGCTTATCGATAGACCTCAAAGACGCTTATCCTGAACTGAGCGGGTTTTCAGCGCGAAATCTGAAATATATTCGAAAATTTGCCGAGTATTGGTCTGAGGCATCAATTGTGCAACAGGTTGTTGCACAAATTCCGTGGCGAAGCAATATCGTTTTAATGGACAAGCTCTCCGACGAGAGGGTGCGGCTTTGGTATGCGCGGTAGTTAATCGAAAACGGCTGGAGCAGCAACGCACTTGATACGATGATTGCGACGCGGTTGATTGAGCGTCAAGGCAAAGCCGTCAACAATTTTGACGCGGCTCTGTCGTCGCCCGACTCGGATTATGCACGTGAAATATTCAAGGATCCATATTTGTTCGACTACATCGGCATGACCAAAGAACTGCCGGAGAATTTGAAATCCAGCCTGCCGACGATTGAGGAAATTGAGCGGGAATATGCAATCGGATTGCCTTTGTGTTCAACCCTCCGATAAACGCGAAGCAAAGTCTCGAAAAGACGAAAGCCCGGCTCGCCGGAATTATTGCTGATATTCAGGCTCGAAAAGCCAAAGCCGTAAAGCCGTCAAATCGAATTGGCAACGCGACCAAATACTTCAGCAAGAACGGTTTTAAGACGATAGATGCTTGCGACAAATGCGGCATTTGCGTGAAAATTTGTCCGGCGGGCAATATCGCAATCGGCAAAGATATTGTATTCGATACCCGCTGTGAAATCTGCTATGCGTGCGTGAATTTATGTCCGCGGCACGCGATTTACGCAAACAAAGCGATGCTGAAACGCCGCAGCTACCGCAATCCAGATAACCGAAAAGGACTGAATGACAATATCAACGCGATCGGCTTTTACCAAAAGCGCGGATTTGATATGGTCGGCTTGAACCTGGGCGCGATAGACCGGGAGCGAGCATCGTTCAAGCCCGAAATACCGTATATCGGGCAGAACGGAATACCACTCCGCCATGAGATAGTTCGTCCTCTCCTCCTCGAACCGATTTGCGGGTTCTCGTCGGTGAGTTAAATATTAAGGGGAACAAGCCCAACACGGACTTGTCCCCCTTACGTTGTCTTTCTTGGGGAAACCTTGATTTTGTTTGCTTCACGGTCTATGGAACGACAAGGGGGACAAGCTCTGTTGCCTGTCCCTCTTGCGTATTTTGTCCTTGTTCTTGCGAGCATTCTTCGTACTCCATACCATGCTCACAGTAGAGCAGTAACCGCCGCCGCTGAACCTCCGGCAACTCTGCGATTGCCATATGCAGGGCTTGATTGGACTCAGCTTCAATGGCGGTTTCGTCAACGGTTTTCGGCGTGAGCTTTGCGCGGTCATTCAGCGTTTCGCCCGTCAATTCGGAATATTCGGTGTGCCGCTCGTCCCATCGCCACAAGTTGCGCTCGGTTTTGACGAACTGGCAGAACGTGAGATAGACCGCTTGCGACACCTCGGTTTTTGATAAAGGGTGGCAGGAGAAAGGGTGAACCCGCATTTCACCCATACAAGCGAAAAAACCCGCAAACGAAAGCAGGCTTTTTTTAACAGGATACCTATGATTAAGTTGTTGTCAACTGGCTAAACCTCGCAGCCGCATAGCGGCTGCAAACTGAATGTCTTAAACATATTCTTCACGCTCCTGTGACTCGGTGGAATGAAAAACCGTGTCGGCGCTAATGCCCAGTTCGCGGACTATCCGCGCAAGCAAATCATAGCTTGGTTTCTGTCCGCTGTTTTCAGTCGCTTTCAAATGCCGCAGGGTTATCCCTAATCGTTCGGCTAACTGCGCTTGCGTTATTCCTTCGGCTTGGTCGGGCAGTTTTGACTACACCGCCTAAATTGCTAATGGTATTTTGCTGTTGCATAGCACAGTCACCCCCTTGCCGATAAATGCACAAACCCGTTCACTCATTTTCTTGGTAATACGCCGCAATCATTTCATGTCCAATGCGTGGATGTGTATAGCGGCGTCTGTCTTTTGTTTTTTCGCCATCATTCAAGGCCCGTTTGGGGCAATACTGTATACAGGCAAGACAAGCCTCACAATGGCTGCCGAAAACAGGCTTGCCGTTCGCCAGCTCAATATTCCGCGCAGGACAGACGGACGTACAAATTCCGCAAGACACGCAATCGGCGTTGACAGTATAGGCTTTGGCTCTTTCGGAAAATTGGGGTATATTCTGCTGATATATTCTTTCAATTTGCTTCAATCCGTTTCCGATTTTTCTCTGACGCTTGGCGGCAATGGCTTTGATAACTTTTTGCGCTCGTTTGTCGGCTTTGCGTGTAATCTTATCCACGTTCTTTTTCATCTCATAGAAGCTGACGGCATTGGCAAACGATCGTACACCTGCGCCATAATCGAGGGAAATACCCTTGTCTTGCAGCAGATGTTTTATTTGTGGCAAGGCATTCCCAATCAAGCCGCCGAACGCGGCTACGGCAAACATATAGGTGTTAGCCTGGGCGGGGAATACCGCATTGCGCAAAAAATCGACAACCATACCGGGTAATCCACAAAAGTAGATTGGAAACACAAAGCCCACACGGTCAAGGTCTGGCGGCACATCCAAGTCCGCGCGTTTGCGGATTGCCATGATTTCGCAATCACCAAGACGCGCCGCAATCATTTGAGCTACATTCAGGCTGTTCCCCGTGCCTGTGAAAAAATAGACCCTATTTCTCATATAATTCATCCGTCCTCCCTTGCAGCAGAAAGTTTTCGCCCTATTTTATAGGCTTTTTCACAATCTCTCGGAAATACTTTTTCTCGTACTTTTTTCTTCTTTTCAACATCAAAATTGGACGCTTCATATTTGCTGTAATCGTCAAATTGCCAAGTGTCGGTACACACCAACATCTCAACCGTTCCGTTCAGCTTTTTCAAAAATCCTTTATTAAACATATAGACATAGCCGAACAGTAATGAAATCAGTTTGGGCACATTCATGGTATAGCAAAAAGCGGCGTTAATTTTTCCGGCAAATTGATTGTGGCGTTTGTTGTCATACGAAACATTTATGAACCCAAAACGCTCAATGAAAGCCCTCATTAAGGCTGTTACATCACCAAGATAGATAGGCGAACCAAGTATAATGGCTTGTGCGTGCATTGCTTTTTCGAGCACAGGGGATAAATCGTCCTGTAAAGCGCACGAGCCAATAAATCTCGTCCCCTTGCGTTTACAGGCAAAACAACTGATACACCCCTTGTATTCTAAATCAATGAGATGAATCATCTCTGTTTCCGCGCCAACGGAAGCCGCGCCGTCCAAAGCCTTTTGAAGCAATATAGCTGTATTCCCGTTTTTTCGTGGACTGCCGTTGATCGCAATTACCTTGTTCATTGCGTTCCCTCCGTTTTATCTTGTTTTTTGCTGTGGAAAAACGCCGCAATTGACTTCATATGCAATACCAAATGCACTACCGACAACACCAATAAAGCCTGTGCCGACATCGTATGAATAGTATAAAAAATTTCACGGTACTGTATGTTCAAAAAACGGAACAGGGAAACAGAAAGCATTACTCCGCTAATTGCCGTTGTCAGCAGGGTCAGAATTAGGAGGATGTTCAGCACAGACCGGCCTTTCATTTTTATCCGGCTTTTATTGACCCGCAAATGTACCGCCGTAAGCAATACGAAGCCAACGCCTAAAATTTCATGTACTATAACACCTGTCATGAGTTTGACCATTAATAGCAAAAACACAAGCAGCATTGCATAAACAAGGACAATTCGGTTTTCCATTTTCATACACAACACCCTCTCTAATTCGGATAATAGGCCACTCGGATATTTGAAAGCATAGCTTTATATTCGCTGTTTGGGACGCTGTATTCGGGAACGGGATATTCCTCCCACACTTCCTCGCCCGTGGTGAAAACGCCGGAATACAGCACATTATCGCCCATATACATCGTGCCTTCAATGAAATAACGGTATTGCGTATCTGACGCTGCATTTCCTTTGCCGTCCGTAAAATCCCAATAGACGCTGTAATTCCCCGGCTTGGGCGTTGCTCCCGTAATGGCGTCTATTTCTGACGAGCGCATATCACCCGGTCTTGCGGCTGAAACCCACTGCTGGATGGACTGTGGTCTGCGGCGGTATCCCTCCCCGCCCGTGTAGCGTGTCACATAAAGCGTATCAATATAGTTGCCGTCCATATCCTCAATCCAGAAAGCATATTGATTGGAAGCGACCAAAAGCAGATTGTCGCAGGAAAAAGAAATCTCAAATCTTCTGCCTGTCTGTTTCTGTTCGTCAGCAATAATAAGCGGACGAATGCCAAAATTAAACGGATTCTTTATTTTCACGATTGTTGCCGAACTTAACAAGAGAATAGCCGCCAGCGTCACAAGAATAAGTTTTTTCTTCAAAGTAAGTTTTCCCCTGTCCAGATGTTTTCTAAGATAACGCGCCGCAAAGATTCTTTCATAGCGTCGGCGGCATTGTCGATACAAACCTCAACCCGCTTTTTCAAATCGTCTACCTTTGTCTTGTCACAGTTAATCCCCATATGCATTTTGAAAAGAGGGGAATCCTGTTCAATCGCTATAAAAACATCAAGCAAGGTAATCTGCGAAATGGGCTTTGCAAGCATACTGCCGCCGCCCACACCCTCTTTTGTAGCCGTAATCCCTGCTGAGCTTAAGCTTTTAAGTGTTTTTACAGCAGACGAAAAGGGGATTCCGGCATATTCGGCAAGTAACTTAGTCGGCGTAATCGCTTCACCGATGTTTTCCTGCATAGCGTGTAAAGTCAATAGCAGAGTAATGCCCTGTGTGAAAGAAGTTGAATATCCCATCTGTTCACTACCTTTCTAATTAAACTAAATATATTGTATACTTAGATTGTGTGGTTGTCAAGAGGCGATAAATAAACTGTCCGCAAAGCACGTCCAACCTCCGCAGGCTGCCACGGGCAGTCGGCGTTATGGATTTCGATGAGTTTATCCTGCACATTTGTACCCGCTCCGAGCTTAAACGTGGAGCCGAACAACACGCGAATCTTGCCCTGACGGACTTTCGCAAAGAGTTCTTTCTTCCTCACTTCCGTGTCGGCGTCGTGAATAAAGGCGATTTCGCGTTCGGGTACACCGCGCTCAATCAGTTTTGCCCTGATGTCGTCGTAGACATTGAATCTCCCGTCCTTATTCGGGGTAGAAAAATCGCAAAAGACAATCTGCGTCAACCTGTCTTGCGAGGTGTCACGCTATATCTCGAAAACCTTGTCGGTACAGGCGTTTACCTTACTGCCCTTGAAATCTTCAAGGAGCGGGTTCATAAGCCGCTGGTCGAGTCCGATTTCTCTGCCATCCGTCGTGATTTTCAACATATTGTCGATATTAGGTTCGACCAATCGCGCGTGAACTGCGGCGGCGCGTTCGGAAAGCTCCTGAACCATTTCTTTCTGCATTTCGGACGGCTCAACGACGACCGTTTCAAACTTCGCTTCCGGCACGGGGAGTTTGAGCATATCTGCCGTCTGAATATCCGCAACTTCCTTAAAAAGACACATCACTAATCTTTCCTTCTTCCATTATCTTATTGTTTATCCGGTTTTGCCTGGGGAAACCTAAGTTTGTATTATTGAAAAGGGGGGACAAGATGAAAAACAGGAATGAAAACCGCGTGCGGCCGCGCGGGGCGGCTGTGATCCTGGCTATGCTCTTCTTTATAAGTGCGTTTCATTTTACGCGGCCCGCCATGGCGGCGATTCCGGCGCTTGCCGCGGATTTCTCGCAGACAATGATCCCCGGCGTGGACAAGGCGATACCGCGGCTCAGCAATAATAAACAGGAGGATCAGGTATTTTTATCCTGGCCTATGGATCGCGTGGGAAGCGCTTCGTTTACACACGGTTCATACAAACTTAGTTATTATATCGACGCGAATGAAAAGATAGAATTTACGGTGCGTAAAAACGGAGATACCGCCGATGTTTGGTATGACGCGCTGAGTCAGGACGGCGTCTCGCACGCCCCCAGAGGATACGAGGCGCACAGTAATGTGAACGGTCATGGCCTGCCTCATTTTGTGCCGATTAAAACGTTTCTGGACGATGGGTACAACACAGGGGACCCTGCATATCAAGTGAAAAGCGACGGGATGGCCAGCCCATACCCCGCCCTTAAACCGCACTTTATCATCCGGCCGGATACAGGATTTTCTTTTCGGTATGACGGCGCGGAGATTCATTTCTTATGGGATTCCTCGGAAGAACGTATGTATTATGTCACAAACAATATGGTTGCCGGACGTATCTTTAATATGACGCTGGATTACACGGACGATATGTCGGCCCCCCCCGATTTTTCATCAAGTTATAACGTGGATAGGCTGAAAGTGCTTACTGGCGTTTCGACAGAAACGTTCCGAGCGATACCGTTCGCCAATAATTTTAACACGGCCGAAGGGTTCTGCCTGGATCATGATCCGGATCTCCGTATGTACGCGGGATATCTGGAAATGGGCGAGGGAGGAACCGACACACATCCCGGCGCCCCTGAAAATGAATTGATACTGCGGTTTGACGTGCCCAAAGAATATGACGAAATAACGAAGGCGTTCAGCAAATTGCCGTCCGGCGCCATGCCAGCCGGCATAGAAATGGGCAGCCCGGATCCGAAGAATGAAATTCAGATTACCGTGTCAGACCTGCGCGACAGCGCTCCGGTCAGCAATATAAACACGACCGGCGGCGCGGTTATTAAAAATGCGGGTTGGGTGGACTCGGCGGGTGAACGCTTTGAGGTGCGACTGGGGAATATGAAGCCGAGTGTGTTGTTTAATCGCGTGAATGTTTCCCTGACAGGCGGCGATATAGCCGCCGACAGAACCGGTATACCGATCGGCCGGGTATTTACGTTTCTCCATTATGAAATCGTAAGCCAGGACGGTGTTTTCTACGCCCTGATAAAACCCTACGCCGGATATTCCGGCTATTATATGCTGAAAAGCGGACAGCCGTTCAGACCCGCGGTAACTCAGTACAGCGACGGGACATCCACGCTTATGACGCCGCTGACCATTAACGCGGCTAACCAATGGGAGGCCTATTATCAGGTTATTTTCAGCCCGGAGAAAAAATTTACCAATGACACAAGCATGAATGTATATTCCCAATGGCTTCATTACAAAGCGGATAACGGCAAATTAACAGTGGGAGCGCCCAACAATTTTGAGATTGTTAAAGATTATAAACTGATACCCAGGTCAGACTCGGCTAATGGCGAACGGGCCGATCTGCAATTTACCGCCCGGTGGGACATCGGGCGCCGGCAAATAATAGAGGCGCTTCTGGATCGCGGCGACCCGCTGGAGATACATTACCGGCTGGATAAATCGCTGACGCCTAACAATGACGTCCCGGAATTATTTGACGTGATCACAATGACGATAACATCGTCCGGAGGGTTGTCCGCGCAATACTCCGACGCGGAAGGAAAGGTGTTGGGCGGCGGCGGCCCGGTTCCGTTGAAAAGCAGGACGGATTCAGGCGGCGGGGGGGCGGTGTATACTTATTACGCCGAAGCGGCGTTTGAGGCGCCGGCCGCGTTGACGGGGGCAAACCTGCCTACGGGCTCTAAAGTCGATTTCTTTTATCCCAATATTTATTTTCTTAATGTCAAGCCGGTTTCGGTTAACGGCGCGGATGTGGATATAACCGCGTCGCTGTACGACAGTATGACCCTGAATGATATCTCGAAGATGGAAATGCCGCCTCCGCAGGATTTCACGGCCGATGAACCCGTAACCTCCGAGCTGCCGGAAGAGGTATCGTTTAAAGCGTCGTTCATAGCACCCGGAGGGCAGATTGCGGATTATATCAGCAGCCAGGCCCTTTACCCGGATAAAAATGTGACAATGAACCTGTACGTCTGCCAGAATGAGGGACAAATGCGCGAACAGTTCATGCCTTTGGATTTCGCGGGGCGTAAAGCGGCGTCTGTCGACGCGCCTTACAATACCTCTTACGGCAATACGCTGTATTTTTCCGAAACAAACGGTCAGCGCCCCATGGCCGCGGCGGGATACGCGGATGCGCGCGAGGCCCTGCGCGATGGGATGGTTGTGAGCGTATCGAATATCAGCCTCTCGTCTGAGGCGTTAGACAGCATGCTGAACGGTCGTTCTCCATTTAATGTTATATTAAGATTGAGCGGGATGGATAAAAACCAAAAATATTTTTTGTGCGCCGATATTCTGCTCACAGAGAAGGACGCAGCCGGCGTGACGCGCATAGAGGCAGCGTCCAGGCCGTCGAACATGGCCGGTATAACTACGAAAGGCGATCTGGAAACACCCGCGGAAAACGAACAGATACCCTCGTCGCCTGTTTTAAGCAAAAAAGACGTTGGGCTAAGCATGGCGACTATAATGTGGGACAAGATACCGCCGCTGTCGGAAAATGTACGTATAGAATACGAAATAATCCGTTTGAAAGATAAACAGATGAACCCCGCACTGCTGAATTCCCGATTGCCGTTTGAAGGGTTCTATACGGACAGCCTCCCTGCGGACGCTGAGAAAGCAGGCTGGCGTACTAACCTGCCGGACATAGAGGGTTATGACGGCGGCGTTTATACCGTGCTGGATGAATCGAAGGCCGCATACAGGTCTGGTCTGAACTCGATTGAATTTACCGACTACACTCTGGCGCCGAATCAGATCTACTTCTATTACGCGCGTACGGTCCGCGTCGCTGGAGATAAACGTATCGTTTCCGTCTGGAGTCGGATTAGCGTAACCAGCGCGCCTGTGGATAGTCCGAAAAATCTCAGGGTGGAACAGGGCGAGGAATATGACAGAACGAGGGAAACGATATTCAGCTTTGACGCGCCTATTATGGATATTACTCTGCTGGGCGGCTTATTTGATCTGCAATATCAGCTGAAAGAAAACGGCGCCGACTGGCAAGTCCCTGTTACTATGGAACCGGCCGCGCTTTCGGCGTCGGAATCGGCGGAGACGGGGCATAGGCGTTTTATGTATAGATTGTCCGGGCTGAAGCCAGGCACGCTGTATTCCATACGTGTTCGGATGATAGACGCGAATGGCGACGGCTCGATTTATACAAATGTGGTTCAGACAAAGACCGGCATTGCCCAGAAAGACTATGAGAATAAACACAAATCCGATGAATGGATAGAGTACCTTAAGAATCTACTGAAAGGTTTGCTGAAGACGGATTTCTGGACGACGCGGAACAGCGGGGGTACGTTTGAGGCCGTTTACCGTCCTGATATGTTTGAAGGATTGATACGATCCGGCGCGGCGCCGGTGCTTTTGGCTGAAAGCGACGCTCGGCGGACAGTATATTATCTGCCCGCGTCCGCCGTATACGCTGCGAACGCGGCGGGTAAAGGCATTCGCGTACCGCACGGCGACATGGAGATACTGCTGTCGCCTAACGCGATGGATGGAAATTACAACGACGCGGTGCGCTCCGCAATGGATAAGATTAAAACCGGGCATACGGCGGACTATTATATTAAGATAAGTGTGGAATGGAGCAGCCCGCGCACTTATGCCAGCGTGGAAAACCTGATGGCGAATGTCATGATAACCGCGGTGGGCTCCCTGGAGGATATAAGTGAGTGGAACGAAAAATTGCTGAAGAAACTTGCCGAACGCGTATCGGATGAGGCCACGGATGAATATACGCTGGATTACATTAATTATGGCGTCGAACGCGATTATCGCCCGGAACGGTTCGTGCGGTTTATGGATCGCGTGGAAGCGGCGGTAAAACGGGAACTGGATCAGGTGGCTGCCAGAGACCTGGAGCCGACGCTGCGTTACGCGTATCCGCTGACGCGTGTGGACGAACCAATTATTATAATCGCTAAAAATTTAGACACGAGGCGTGACGTACACGCTTATAGATATGAAAGCGCGGGCTGGGCGTCTCGGAATGTACTGAACTTCGGTGATGACAAAGCCCTTTCCGAGAATCAGCCGGGGGTCTATGTGTTCAGCGGCCGGATGACGGATATGCCCGGTATGGCGGGCGCGCCGTCCGCCGGCGGCAAAAACGCCATGATCGCCAGATATCACCTTGAGGACTTCTTTGGAAGCGGCTCGGAGGCGTCCGTCTCACGGCTCGCGGCTGCAGGAGCGGCGGCCAGAATTGCGGGCGCACCCAGGGAAGCTGAGCCGTTTGCCTGGTTGGCCGGGCATATGGCGCTGGCGATGTCCACTTACGGCCCGGCTAACCCCATAACGCGGCAAGAGGCCTTGCACGTGCTGATGAACCTGTACGCCTATAAAATGCGAACGGATTTAGATGAAATTGTGAGAAGGGACTTTAGAATCCCCGCGGATACGGAGCGTGTAAAAGACGAATATCTGCCCGCGCTGCGCGCGGCTTATAGCATCGGCCTGCTGAAAGGCGGCGGGTTTTACCCCGACGCGCTGGTTACGGCGGGCGAACTGCTGGATGCGCTGCGGAGGCTGGATGAAATGATAGGGCTTTGAAATGATAGGACTTTAATGTACAATCCACAAAACGGGTATGTTGGACAAAGAGCGTCCATCATACCCGTTTATTACCCCTGCAATCCGTTTTTTTACAGTAACCGCTCCGCCGCGTCCAGTGCGCTTTCGATAACCTTGTCCATATCATAGTATTTGTACCCGCCCAGCCTTCCGCCGAAAAATACGTCTGCCCTATCGGCGGCCAGCTCGGCGTATTTTTGATACAGCGCGTTGTTCTTTTCATCATTGACTGGATAAAACGGCTCCATACCCGGCCGCCACGACCGCGGACATTCATATGTGATAACAGTGCGCGGACACACGGCGGATTCAAAATGCTTGTGTTCAATTACGCGTGTATACGGAATGTCCGAATCCGTATAATTGACCACGGCGTTACCCTGGAAATTTTCGAGGTCTAACGTTTGCGTATCGAACCGCAGCGAACGGTATTCCAATGGGTCGTAGGCATAATCAAAGAATTCGTCAATCGCGCCGGTCTAAATCGTTTTGGGGGCGATACCAGGGTTTTCTTTGATGAAATCTCGGTAATCCGTATTCAGACGTACGTCGGACTCCGAAAGCAGTTTACCGACAATCTGCGTATATCCGCCTATCGGGATGCCCTGATACCTGTCGTTGAAATAATTGTTGTTATACGTGAACCTGAGCGGCAGCCGCTTAATAATAAACGCCGGCAAGTCTTTACATTGGGCGCCCCACTGCTTCTCGGTGTACCCCTTTATCAGTTTTTCATATATATCGCGCCCGGCCAGGAACAGGGCCTGTTCCTCCAAATTTCTCGGATTGGTCACGCCGGATTCGGCGCGCTGTTTCTCTATAATAGATCGCGCCTCGGCTGGCGTTTTAACGCCCCACAGCTTTGAGAACGTGTTCATATTGAACGGCAGGTTGTATAATTCATCCTTGTAAATGGCTATCGGCGCATTGATATAATTGTTGAATTCAGAGAACTGACATATATAACGCCATATAGCCGCGTTTGAGGTATGAAATATGTGCGCCCCGTATTGATGAACATGGATCCCGTCGATCTGTTCCGTATAAATGTTTCCGGCAATATGCGCCCGTCTGTCTATAACCAGGCAGCGCTTACCGCGCCCGGCGGCCTCATAGGCAAAGACGGCCCCGAATAAACCTGCGCCGGCAATCAAAAAATCGTATTTCAATATAACACCGCCCGTCAGGTTCTAAGCGCTGGTTACGCTCTGTCCGCATAAATGCCGAACTGCCTTTCCAGCCATTCAACACATAAATTGAGCCATGTGGCGCAATGCGGGTCGTTCCGGCCGGCTTCGCCGTTCGCCAGCGAGATGCCGTGTTCACCCTTGTCATACAGGTGACACTCAAATGGGACGCCATTTTTTCTAAGTGCCGAGATAAACAGCAGCGCGTTTTCAACCGGTACGGCGGCGTCATCCACGGTTTGCCAAAGAAACGCGGGCGGCGTATGCCTGCCGACATGCTTTTCCAACGAATAGAACGAACGATCTCCTTCTATGCCCGCCAAGACATCAATAGAGCCGCGATGCGAAAATTTACCGGCGGTGATCACCGGATAGCATAAAATTAACGCGTCGGGTCTATTCTGGCCGTTTTCTGTATCCCAAATTTTGTTCAATTCAAGGGCGTTCCAAAAAACGCCGAGACTGGCCGCCAGATGCCCTCCCGCTGAAAAGCCCAGCACCGCGATTTTTCTTGCGTCTACCCGCCAATCCGCGCTGTTTTCGCGTATGTGCTGTACGGCCGCCGAGGCGTCACAAAGAGGAGTCAGGCCTAACGGCGTTTGCTCTTGAGTGTTTAAGTCGGAAACAGAATAGTATAGTATAAACGTCTGGTAGCCTTTTACATAAAACTGCATGGCCACCGGTTCCGCCTCGTGCGGCGCCAGAAATTGGTATCCGCCGCCGGGCAGTATCAACACGCATGGCCTTGAATCATTCCACTGGCCCTGATCCGCGTCTTCGTGAATATAGCCGGTTAATCGGGCATTTCTTCCCGGTAAAGGATTAATGTCTAAAAATCTCACAAAACCTCTCCCTTCGTTGATGGGTATATAACCCATTATACTTTTCCCAACTAGAGTTTTCAATCGCGGATTTATATAAAAACTATATTAAAATAACAGGATGTCTGACACTAAAAATTAAAAAAAAAAATTCAAAAAGTATTGACGACGGAAAATAACTGTGATATCATAACCTTCGTTGTCCGGTGAATTGGTTTTGTGACAAAAAAAGATTTAGATTCGGTTCTTTTGGTCATAATAATTATTGATTCCGGCATAAGCGGTACTGAGCATTGAAAACTAAATAATTACGAAAAACCAAAACCCAAAAGGATCCATAAAAAAAGGCTTCCAAAAGGAAGTTTCCAAACGGAAGTCGAAAACGAATGGAAGCAAGAAGGAA
>JAITDJ010000232.1 GCA_031282635.1 Clostridiales bacterium | reverse complement strand
ACAAGTCTTAACTGCAGACCGTGCGCGAGAATCCCGCGCAATTCCTGCTCATTCTCGGCTATTCCGCCCCCCGTGCCTCCAAGCGTATAGGCGGGGCGCACAATAACCGGATATCCGATTTTTTTAGCAAACCTGACTCCCGATTCGACATCGGTGACTATATCGCTTTCCACAATAGGCTGGCCTGTACGCTCCATTAACTTTTTGAAACTGTCGCGATCTTCCCCATCTTTTATAGATTCAATGGATGTGCCTATCACCCTTACGCCATATTTATCCAATACCCCCGATTCGTAAAGCTCTACGGACAAATTAAGCCCCGTCTGCCCGCCCATGCCGGCAATAATGCTGTCCGGCCGCTCCTTTTCAATAACCTTCTCCACGAATTCCGGCATCAGAGGATCGATATATGTATAGTGCGCCATACCGAAATCCGTCATGATTGTGGCGGGGTTTGAGTTGATCAGCACCACTTGGACGCCTTCTTCGCGCAGCGCCTGACAGGCCTGTGTGCCGGAATAATCAAATTCCGCCGCCTGACCGATTATAATAGGCCCAGAGCCGATAACAAGCACTTTTTTAACGCTTATATCTTTAGGCACGACAAATCCTCCCTCATGTCCGCAGCCGCGGCCGCAGCCGCCAGCGCGAACTGTTCATGCGTGAATCTCCGCTTATACGGGTCTTTTTGATAAGCCGCGATGATACCTCTTGAGCTATTGACAACAGAACCTTTAACTATATCGGCCGCTTTCGCTCCTTGAAATCCGTAGCCGGGCGCCAAAAAAAATGTATGGGGCATTATTTCGCGCAGGCGCGCGGCCTGTGACGTATGAGTCGCTCCGACAACCGCCCCAACCTCGCTGTATCCGCTTTCTCTGATTAGATCCTTCCCCCATTTCGAAACCAGCCCGGCCACATATTCATACAGCGGCGCCCCGTTAACAGGCAGATCCTGTATTTGGCCGGACATTGGGTTTGAGGTCTTTACCAGTATAAATACGCCCTTACCATAAGAGCGGCACGCCTTTATAAATGGCTCGACCGCGTCTTCGCCCAAATATGGGTTTATTGTGGCAAAATCCGCGTCAAAAACGGCGTAATTTCTCCCCCGGACTTCTGTCCTGCCCAAATGAGCGTCCGCGTAAGCCTCGGCTGTCGAATCTATGTCGCCGCGCTTTATATCAGCAATGACCATCGCGCCCCTGCGCTTGGCGTATGATATAGTATCCGCGTACGCGGCTATACCATCGGCGCCGAAACGCTCATACATGGCAATCTGTAACTTTACCGCGGGGACAATGTTCGCGACGGCGTCTATTATGGCAAAATTAAACAAACGAATGGCGGAAGCCGCAGCCTCTAAGCCATTCCCTTCATCCGGACGGGCACCGCCGCGTACATTAAGTTGATCCCATACGCATTCGGGAATGAATCTCAACTGTGGATCCAGACCGGCTACAGACGGGTTCTTCAAATATCTTATTCTGTATATCAGTTCATCGATCGCCATATACAACCCTCCCATTTACCACAGTGTATTTTATCATACCCGACAGCGTCTTGCAGCCGAAAGGCGTATTTTTCCCTTTGGAAATAAACAGCGTAGGATTCACCGCCCATTGCCGCTCCGGATCTATAACGGCAATATCCGCGAGAGCGCCCGCGGAAAGCGTCCCCGCGTTAATGCCCAGCGTCCTGGCCGGGTTAACCGTAAGTTTGCGTATCAGCCGCGACGGCGATAATACGCCGTTGTTCACCAGAACAGTGATACACAGACCCAGCGCCGTTTCCAGACCCGTAACGCCAAAAGCTGATTTTAAAAAGCCGCCGGTTTTATCGGTGTCACTGTGCGGCGCGTGATCAGTGGCTATTATATCAATTACATCATCGGCCAGCGCCCTGCGCATAGCTTCCATGTCGGCGTAAGAACGCAGGGGCGGGTTCATTTTATAATTGCCGTTATCTTCCGGAATGTCCTCGTCACACAGGCAAAAATGATGCGGGCATACCTCGCCGGAAGCGTTTACGCCCCGCGCTTTAGCTTCCTTTAGAAGCCGCGCGCTGACGGCGGTGCTGATATGACAGATATGAATCTGCGCGCCCGCGCTTTCCGCCAGCAGCAAATCACGGGCGGTTATAATATCCTCTGCGGCGGAAGGTATACCCGGCAATTTCATGCGTCTTGAAACCTCGCCTTCGTTAATCACGCCGCCGTTGGCCAGATTAATGTCCTCGCAGTGATCGAGCACCGGAAGACCAAGCGTCGCCGCATGTTCCAGCGCCTGCTTCATTATAAGCGCGTTCAATACGCTTTTCCCATCCTCACTGAACCCATAGGCGCCGGCGTTTTTCAACAGCGCCATATCAGACAGCCGCTCGCCTTTCTGTCCCAAGGTAATGGACGCAATCGGCAGAACCTTCGCGTACGCGCCGGCTCTGGATCGTACATATGCCAAAATTTCGGGACTGTCAATAACCGGACTGGTGTTGGGCATGCAGCATATTGTGGTAAAGCCGCCCGCAACGGCCGCTCGGCTGCCTGCCGCTATGGTTTCCTTGTATTCATACCCCGGTTCACGCAAATGGACATGCAAGTCAATAAACCCCGGAACAACCCAACATCCGGCCGCGTCGACAACGGTTTCGGCGATTTTTGAGACATCGCGTCTTACCGTTTCGATTACGCCATTTGAAACAAAAACATCCGATATATCGTCCAAATTATTAGCCGGGTCTATTACCCTGCCATTTTTAATCAGTAAAGACACTCCGTCGCCTCTTTCCGCACAAAAAAAACAATAAAACAATGAATCACTTCATGTTTTATTGTTCTCAGGACTTTTATATTTATATTCCATAATCAGCATGAACATCCCTCAAAACAGATCAGATCCAAGTAATATAAATCCATATAATAAATTATATTACGAATGATCCGCGTTTGTCAAGAAGAGAAAACGAAGCGAAAACGAATCAACGAATCTCACGTCGTAGTCGTAGTATTAATCTGTGACGCGATTATGCCCGCAAAAATAAACGCGCAGCCCGCATAACCTCGCGGACTCAATCTTTCGTTCAAGATAACCGCGCTGCCAATGGCGGAAAAAATCGCCTCCAGTGAAAGAATTATCGCGGCTTTAGCCGGTTCCACGCCTTTCTGCCCCACGCTTTGAAGCGTATACGCCACCCCGGCGGACAGCAGCCCGCCGTATAAAAGAGGAATTATACCGGCGTTTATACCGGCAAGTGTTACATTTTCAAACAAAAAGGCACAGATCACGCTTAACAGGCCGCACGTAAAAAACTGAATCATTGAAAAACTAATGACTTTAATACGGTTGACAAACCGATCAATAAAAATAATATGCCCGGCCCAGAAAAAAGCGCCTATTACAAGGACAATATCGCCTGGCTCCATCGAGCCCCAATCCGGTACAGAGAGCAGGTATAAGCCGATTACGGCGCTGACCGCGCCTATCCACGTTAACATTCTGACCTTTCGCCCTAAAAATCTGCCCAGCATCGGCACAAGCACGGTATACAGCCCCGTAAGAAACCCGGCCTTTCCCGCAGAACCCGTCATCTCGACGCCGAACTGCTGCAGCGACGAAGCCAAAAACAATATAATACCGCCGCCTGCACCCGCCCAAAATGTCACTTTATTGTCCGCGGCCTGCCCGCGTTCCAATATTAAAATAACCGGAATAAGAGAAACAGAGCCCAGCATAAACCTCACGCCATTAAATGTAAACGGGCTCATATAATCGGCGCCGACGCGCTGCGCGACAAACGCCAGCCCCCAAATGATCGCCGTACTGAACAGACACGCGGTACAGGCTGTTTTACTTAGTTTAATAACGATCACGCCCCGTATAAAAATCGAACGGCAATTTGCCGTCCGATATGTTATTATACATCCAAAATACTATTTAGAAATTGTTTCGTACGCTGGTTCTCCGGCGCCGTAAATATGGTTTCCGGATCGCCTTCTTCCGTAACAGATCCATCCGACATAAAGAGAACGCGATCCGCAGCCTCGCGCGCGAACCCCATTTCATGCGTAACAACCAGCATAGTCATGCCGCTTTCCGCCAGCCCGCGCATAACATTCAGAACCTCGCCCACCAATTCCGGATCCAACGCGCTGGTCGGTTCGTCGAACAGCATAATTTTCGGTTCCATGGCTAAAGCCCGAGCGATAGCCACACGCTGCTGCTGACCGCCCGAGAGCCGGGCGGGAAATTGATCCGCTTTTTCCTGCAGACCCACTCTTCCCAGCAGTTCCCTGGCCTGTTTTTCAGCGCTCAATTTAGGGATTTTTTTTACATTAACCGGTGCCAGCATTATATTCTCAACCGCGGTTTTGTGAGGGAACAGATTGAATGACTGAAACACCATGCCCATCTCCAGCAACAGGCTTTTGTATTTCACCGGTTCCATTCGGAATATTGTTTCATTGTTTTTTCTGTAAAGCAGCAGTTCCTCATCAATATATATCTTACCGCTTGTGATTTTTTCCAATTGTATCAATGAACGCAGGAATGTGGATTTACCTGCCCCGGACGGCCCGATTATACATACAACCTCGCCTTGGCTGACCGTAATGTTTATGTCTGTAAGCACATTAACATCGTTAAAACTCTTACATACGTTTTCCGTACGGATAAGCGCCATACAACCCCCCTCTATTCTACTGATAAATCGAAAACCGCTTCTCAAGATTCGTGAATATTGCAGAAAAAAACGCTGTTATTATCAAATAGATAATCATAGCGGGGATATAGACCATTACATTGCTGGCCGAACTGGAAATTGAACGCGTTACATGGGTCAGGTCAGCCAAGGCAATTATAGACACAAGAGAGGCGTCCTTCAGGATCATGATAAATTCGTTCGCCACCGGCGGCAGCAGCCTGCGTATAGACTGCGGAATTATTATAATACGCATAGTTTGCCCGTAAGTAAGGCCAAGTACGCGGGAGGCCTCAAACTGCCCCTTGTCAATAGACTGTATGGCCGCGCGGATAATCTCAGCGCAATAAGCCCCGGTATTTAGTGTGAACGCGACAAAAGCCGCAAAAAATTTATTGTTAATGGTCAGCGCGGGATTTATCACCGGCAGGCCGTAATAAATGAAAAAGAGCTGCATTAAAAGAGGAGAACCTCGAAAAAAGAATATGTATGCGCCGCACAACCCACTGATTACCGGATTTTTTGAAATTTTTCCCAGTGCTAGGAATACGCTCAGAAACAACCCCGCTAATACCGCGCAAATGGTAAGCGACACAGTAACCTGAGCCCCACCCGCCAGAGCGGGCAGCCATAAAACAACATCAGCCAAGTAATGGCCGAATCCCTCGTTAACGCTTATAATACCGCCCGCCCCGCCGATAAATGTTTCCGTAACGGCGGTTTTGACATTTCGTCCACGCGTGATATTAAAAATCCCGAAGTCATAGTAAACCCCGCTGAAATTTTTACCCGCCTCCGTAATCAGTTCGGAGGATATACGACTTTCGAGCTGTTCACGCGCGGGTTTATGAAAAACCAAAAGTACGCAGGCTGCCAACAACATAACAACCGCGGCAACATTAATTATTCTCTTATAAACCGGCCGCATATAATCCCCTCATAATCCGCAAAGCGTAATGGCGTACGGCTCTACGCCATACGCCATTGTATGCGGACAAATTAATTAGTTATTTATGAAAACCAATTTGTGCGGATTTCATCCAACTTCCCGCTCTCATCCAATTTCTTAAGCGCGTCGTTTATAGCGTTCAGCAGTTTTTCATTGCCCTTCTTAATAGCTATGCCGAATGTCTCCGGTTCCGAGTCCGGTTCGGATGATTGCAGCCAACTAATCTCGAATTTATCGGGTTCGCGAGCGATATAGCCATCCGCCACAGTACTGTCGCATAATACAGCGTCAACCCGTCCCAAATTCAGATCGTCAAAACAATTCATAACCTTAGCGTACTCGAAACGTTCACAATTCAAAACGCCCGTATTTATCAAATCGTCAAGATATTCGTCGGATGTTGTGGCGTCCTGATACGCTACGTTTTTGCCATCCAGATCCTTAACTTCCGCTATCGTTGAACCGCCCTTCTTAATAACAATTGACTGCCAGTTCTCTATGTAAGGCATAGAAAAATCCATATTTTCCATCCGTTCGGCGTTAATGGTAACGGCGGATATAATAACATCGTATTTTTTCGCGGCGAGACCGGCAAATATGCCATCCCATGCGGTATCTATACGTTCAACCGAAACGCCTAATTCCGCAGCTATCGCGTCGCCTAAATCAATATCCACGCCGACGGGTGTAACGCCGTCGTCCGAAAAATACTCAAACGGCGGATATCCGATTTCGCAGCCAACTTGTAACACGCCGGGTTTTAACAACCCCCAGTCGTCTTGAGACGCGCCAGAATCAGTATCAGCTGGCTGTTCCGAATTCTCCGCGGCTTCTTGAGACGCGTCCAGACTCGTATCGGCCGGCTGGCTTGAATTATTATTCTCCAGAGCCGCACCGGAATTGGCGCCTGGGGACGCCCCTACGCAACTGGATAGCATTGTAAAAGCCAGTGTCAAACCTAAAAGCAATTTTAATTTTCTTATCGCTAAAACCCCTTCACTCGTTGTATGGGGCATTCGAGCCGAAAATACCCCGATAAACATATAGTAACAAAATAGACCCGATGTGTCAATAAATAACCGGCTTAATCAATACAGCAGAAAGATCATTCACATTGGTGCCTGTCGGGCCGGTTTTTATCAGCCCGCCCGCTGCTTCCAGCGCGTGGTACGCGTCATTGTTATTCAGATACGCGTATAGATCCATATTTTTTTCCCTCAGCCGCCCGGCGGCGCCTGAATCCACAATCCCGCCAGCCGCGTCCGTCGGGCCGTCGGTGCCGTCCGAACCGACTGAGAAAACAACGGTATTTTCCAGCCCCGCGATATCCGAAGCGGCCGAAAGCGCTATCTCCTGATTTCTACCGCCCAACCCATTCCCTTTCAGCTCTACTACTGTTTCCCCACCCGCGATAAACGCCAGAGGGCGATTCGTATCTTTATGGTACTGAGCAATGGACGCCAGGAAACTGCCTGCGTCGCGCGCCGAACAGCGCAGGCTGGCGGTAAGTATGTGCGGCTCATAACCAAGCGACGCGCATTTTTTCGCGGCCGCGTCGCATAACTGCCTTACGCCGCCCGCTATCTCGGTATCAACATTATCAAGCTGTTTCGGTGTTTCCCGCGCATATAAGACTTTTTGCGATTCGGTAACGCGCAGGCCGTATTTTTTTATCACCGCAAAGGCCTGATCACAGGTGGATTTATCAGGATAAGCGGGGCCGGAAGCAATCATATCCAATGGATCGCCAATAATATCCGACAATACTATGGAAAAAACCCGCGCCGGCGCGCAAAGCAAAGCAAACCTGCCGCCCTTCACGGCGGACAGACGTTTCCGCAGCGTGTTTATTTCAATGATATCCGCCCCACAGGCCAAAAGTTGATTTGTGAGATCCCTCAGCTCCGGCGCCGGGATCAAAGGCTTTTCAAACAAAGCCGAACCGCCGCCCGACACCAAAAACAATACGCGATCCTGCGGCTCAAGGGCTTTAACCGCCTCAACAGCCGCATCCGCGGCCAAAAAAGAATTAGCGTCAGGCACAGGATGCCCGGCTTCATAAATTCGCAATTTCGAAATACTGCCCTTTGAATGCCCGTATTTCGTTATCACGATACCGTCCGATATGACGGCGCCCAACGTTTTAACCGCGGTTTCGGCCATTTGCCACGCAGCTTTGCCTACCGCGACCACAACAACCCGCCCGTTTTCGGGTACAACAAAACGTTTCAGCGCCCTTTGGACCGCGGCATCCGGTTGGACCGCTTGCAGGGCGCTTTGAATGATACTGAACGCGTCTTCATAAATACTCATCAAATTTACCCGCTACTCAAAATGTAGATTCATATACATTAAAACTCAATACATGTCAAATTTGAGTAACAGTGTTCACCTCCTCATTCATTTGACAATGTCCTCCTGCAGCAGTAAAATAGAATAGGAGTAAACACGTTTTTATTTAAACTAACAGGAGGAAGAAATGCTTTACAAAGAATTCGGAAAGACCGGCGTTAAAACGTCGGCGCTGGGGTTCGGCGCCATGCGGCTGCCTATGCTTCAAAAGGGAGATGAAAAAACAGTCGACGACGAAAAAGCCATTCCCATTATTCACCGAGCGTTCGAACTGGGTGTCAACTACATCGACACAGCCCCCTACTATTGCGAAAAACTCAGCGAGGTCACTGTGGGCAAAGCCTTAAAAGGCTGGCGCGACAAGGTATATCTGTCCACAAAGAACCCGATTGAGGACGCTTCCGGCGCGCATTGGCGCGAGCGCCTGGAGAATTCTCTTAAAAAGCTGGATACTGATTATATCGACTTTTATCATATGTGGGGCATCAACCTCGAAGCTTTCAAAAATAAGATCGATGTTCCCGGCGGCCCTGTTGAAGCCGCGCTGAATGCCAAAGCCGAGGGTCTTATTAAACATATATCCTTTTCATACCACGACAAGCCCGAAAACTTTTCCGAGATTGTGGACAGCGGTTATTTTGAGTCTGTATTAATGCAGTATAACCTGTTGGATCGCTCCAATGAAAAGAATATTGACTACGCTCATGAAAAAGGGCTGGGCGTCGTTATTATGGGCCCAGTAGGCGGCGGCCGCCTGGGTGCGCCTTCCCCCGTTATAATGGAACTGATGAAAAACAAATCCAAAAGCACCGCGGAAACAGCGCTGCGTTTTGTGCTGTCCAATCCCAACGTCAATGTAGCCCTTTCCGGCATGAGCGACATTGAAATGGTGGAGGAAAACGCGGCCGTCGCCTCGATCAGCGGGCATCTGACCAACGTTGAGCGCGAAACCGTGCTGTCTATGATGAACGAGCACAAAAAACTGGCCGAATTATTCTGCACCGGCTGCAACTATTGCCAGCCCTGCCCCCGGAATATTAATATCCCTCACCTGTTCGGCCTGATGAACTATCATAGGGTATACGGCTTAACCGATTACGCGCGTGAGCAGTATAAAGACGCCATGAAAGGCAAGTCATGGGTTAAGACGAAAACGGCGGAATCTTGCGTAGAGTGCGGCGCGTGTGAAAGCAAATGTCCGCAGCATTTGGAAATAATAAAGCAGCTTAAAGACACCCACGCGGCTTTAGCATAACAATCCGTCTTTCAGCATATGATCCGCCGCAATAATAACGCCCGCTTTCGCGTGAAACCATGTTAATCCGCCCTGAAAATACGCGATATACGGCTCTTTCATCGGCGCGTCCGCGCTCAGTTCTATTGACGCCCCCTGTATGAAGGCGCCCGCCGCCATAACGACCGGCGCGTCATAACCGGGCATGTCCCACGGTTCAGGCGACGCAAAGCTGTCAACCGGCGCGGCTTTTTGTATTCCGCGGCAAAACGATAAAACCTTTTCAGGGCTTCCGAATTTTATAGCCTGCACAATGTCCGGACGGATGTCGCCGGACGCCGGCAGCGTCTCATACCCTAGTTTTTCAAACAGCCGCGACGCGAATATCGCGGCTTTTATACTGCCGTTAACCACTTGAGGGGCCAGGAAGAACCCCTGCGCCAGCGCCCGCGTTACGCCCAGCGTCGGCCCGACATCTTTGCCCAGACCCGGGGCCGTTAGCTTGAACGCCGCGTTTTCCACATATTCCGTTTTACCCGCGATATATCCGCCTACAGGCGCAAGACCGCCCCCCGGGTTTTTAATCAGCGACCCCACGGCCAGATCGGCGCCCAACTCTACCGGCTCGCAAGCATCCGCGAACTCCCCGTAACAATTATCCACCAGACAGATAATATCACTTCGTATATTTTTTATTGCCTCAATTACCGACTTAATTTCATTATTGGAAAGCGAACGCCTCCAGACGTACCCCCCAGATCGCTGAATCAGCGCCAGTCTGGTTTTTGAGGTTATGCCGTTTCGGATACTGTCTAAATTGATTCGACCGTCTGTCAAATCAGCCTGTCTGTAAGTAACGCCGTGTTCAGCCAGCGAACCGCGCGCCGGCCTTATACCGATTACCGATTCCAATGTATCGTACGGCTTGCCGACTGCGGACAGCATTTCATCCCCATGCCGCAAATTGCCAAACAACGCCGTGGTTAACGCGTGAGTGCCTGAAATCAGCTGCGGCCTTACCAAAGCGGATTCCGCTTTGAAAACATCGGCGTATATACATTCCAAGGCTTCGCGCCCCAGATCGTGGTATCCGTATCCATCCGTACCTGCGAAATGCGCATCGGAGAGTTTGTTTTTTTGCATGGAACGCAAAACCTTTATCTGATTATACTCCGCTATGCCATCCGCTCGTTTAAAAGCCGGAAGCGCTTCGTACTCGGCTTCCGCGGATAAATCCAAAATCTTTTGGCTTATGCCCATTTCTTTCAAATATGAATACCCGTCCATCAAAACCTCTTTTTTTTAATATATGTTGATAACCTGACAAATATTGACTATAATCATAATTATACTATTATAAACCGTTTATTTAAAAACGGAAAGGAGAAAATTATGAGATACTGGTTTTTACTGTTGTGCGTGGCTTTACTGCCCGCCTGCGGCCGGGCGCCGCTTCAAAAGCCCGTCGACGCCGAGGCGTTCGCGCGAGAAACCACGCCCGAAACGTCTGGATCGGGGCCGTCATCTCTTATCCAAACAGTTACTCCGGCGGACATTCCATCAAAAACGCCCGCGCCCACGGATGTTCTCGCCGCTCCGGAACATACCGCCGCTCCGGAAATCTCCGCGGAAGCCCTGAATACATCCGGTCTGTCAAACGAAAAACTCAGCTGGTATATCGTAAGAAATCAAGAACACCTGCCCCCGCGCGGCGCCGCCGAAATGGATATATCCGCTTATGGCGGTTATTATCTGGGTGATACCGCTCAAAAGTACATATGGCTTACATTTGACGCCGGTTATGAAAACGGATACACATCTTCAATCTTAGACACGTTGAAGGAAAAAGACATTCGAGCCGCGTTTTTCTGCGTCGGAACCTACATACGCGACAATCCTGAATTGACAAAGCGCATGTTGGACGAAGGCCACTTGGTCGCGAATCATTCGGAGAAACACCCCAGCATGCCCGATATTGACGATAATGACATTTTAGACCAGATATACGAGCCCGCAAGGCGTTATAAGGAATTAACCGGATTGGACATGCCGGCTTTTTTCCGTCCCCCCAGCGGTGAATACAGCGAAAGGACAATGTACATAACAAAAGAGGCCGGATATAAAACGATATTTTGGAGCTTCGCCTATCAGGACTGGCTGACGGACGATCAGCCCGGAAAGGATTACGCCTTTAACACTGTGATGGACAACCTCCACAACGGGGAAATTCTGCTCCTTCACGCCGTATCGTCATCCAACGCCGAAGCTCTGCCGGATATCATTGACGCTGTAAAAACGCGAGGATATGAGTTTAAGTCGCTCCTTGACCTGCCTTAAAAAACTTGTCCGGCAAAAATAGCTTTATTGTTTACACCAGAGTTGAATAAGCCCGGCTCTCTTTCATTTCCCGTATGGATTCGCATGTATCAACAATATTAGCCCACGCTTCCGGAGTATTCGCTTCCCGTACATCCAGCAAAAAATCCCCTTTGGCGTGTATCATCATTTCTATAGTGGGTTCTTCGCCGTTTTTAACCGTCAGTATGTTGTCCAGAAACATATCGAACATTTCCTGCGTAAGCCTTATAGGTATGTATGGCTCTATAAGGCTTAATACCTCGTCTATAGTCTGGCGTCCGCGGCATGGCAAATCTTTTATATAAAAATAGAAGCTTATCGCGTTAAAAAATATAACATTATCCGGCGTCGCCGAATCTGTACCGTTAACCGCCCTTTTTAATTCTGTTAGATAAGCGGCCAGTTCCTGATCGGTAATTGTTTTCATATTCACCTCTTGATATGTTACCAGACTGCTATATATTTTCTTGTACTCCATGAAAAGCAAGTTTATTTTTCGCAGTTTGAAAAATAATATATGGGTAATATAAGGCAGGGAGAATTACGTATATTTGACAATAGGAAATATCTATGTCATATTTTTATGAGCAAAAAATAGGGGGATGAGCGATGGATGAAGGATACGCCGTAAGCGCGGAAGATGTATTGCGTTTTCATGAAGTAACTTCCGCCGCGGGCCTGGACGCGCGCGTCGTGGAGGAGCGTCTGGGGAAATATGGGGAAAACAAATTGGAAGGTAAGAAGGAAGACTCGCTTTTCATGAAATTCCTGTATCAGTTTAAAGATTTTTTAGTGATTATACTGATTATCGCGGCGGTAATATCTATTGCCGTAGGCGAGTATTTCGACGGCTGCGCGATTATCGCTATTGTAATCTTTAACGCCGTATTGGGCGTCTTCCAGGAAAACAAGGCGGGCAATGCTCTGAAATCCCTGAGGAACATGTCCAGTCCGCAGTCAAAGGTGCTGCGCGGCGGGCGAATAGAAAAGATTTCATCAAATTTTGTCGTACCGGGGGATGTTGTCATATTAGAGGCGGGTGACTACATACCCGCGGATTTGCGCCTGATTGAAAGCGTTAACTTGAAAGTTGACGAATCCGCGTTAACGGGGGAATCCATTGCTTCAGAAAAAGATGCTTCGCTGGTTTTGAATAAAGACACAGGATTGGGCGACAGGCGGAATTCCGCTTACATGGGCTCGGTGGTAACGTATGGCCGCGGACGCGGCGCCGTTACGGCTACCGGTATGAATACCGAGATGGGCAAAATCGCGGCAATGCTGACGGAAGATAGAGAAGAGCCGACGCCGCTGCAGGTTTCATTGAACTCTCTGGGAAAAACGCTGGGCATAGTATGTATTGTTGTGTGCGCCGTTATATTTGGGCTGGGCCTATTGAGAGGCCAGGATATGCTGGAAATGTTTATGACCGCTGTATCGCTGGCCGTAGCCGCCATACCTGAAGGGCTTACCATGGTGGTTACGGTTATCCTTGCGCTGGGAATGCAGCGGATGGTGCGCAGCCACGCGATAATCAAACGCCTTTCCGCAGTAGAAACGTTGGGCAGCACGACGGTAATATGCAGCGACAAGACCGGCACGCTTACACAGAATAAAATGACCGTAGTAAAGCTGTACGCGGACGAGCTTTTCAGTGAAGTGAGCGGAACCGGTTACGAGGCTGTCGGCGGTATATCAGAAATGAACGAGGCATTTCGGGTGCTGATTGAAGGCGCGGCGCTTTGCAACGACGCAGTGTATCAAAAGGAAAACAGCGCTATAATAGGTGATCCGACCGAAGGCGCGCTGCTCGTGTTAGGTGAAAAAGCCGGCTTTACAAAAGATAAATTAAATGAAGAAAAACCTCGTATCGGGGAGATCCCGTTTGATTCCGACCGCAGGCTGATGTCTACTATACATCCTGTCAAAAATGTACCGATGCCTTATATTATGTATACCAAGGGTGCGCCGGATGAAATTTTGCGCAGATGCGCTTATATATACAAGAATGGGCAAATACTGCCTATCACGGAAGGTGACTGCGGCGACGCTACGGCCGCGAACGCCAAATTCGCGGAAAACGCCCTGAGAGTATTGGGAGTGGCGTTTAAATATATGCCGTCGGAAGAGGCGGAAGAAGCTGATTTGGTCTTTACCGGGCTTATAGGCATGATAGACCCGCCGCGTGAAGAGGCGAAAGCGGCGATAGATGTTTGCAGAAAAGCCGGTATAACGGTCAAGATGATCACCGGCGATCATAAGGCTACGGCTATGGCTATTGCCCGGCAGCTGGGTATTATGAAAAACGATAAGGCTATCAGCGGACGGGAGATAGATACGCTGGACGACGGCAAACTGCGTGAGGAATCAGAAAACACACATGTGTTCGCACGCGTTTCCCCGGAACATAAAGTACGTCTGGTAAACGCCATACGGGCCAATGGCAATATCGCCGCTATGACAGGTGACGGCGTCAATGACGCGCCGTCACTGAAAAAAGCGGATATCGGCGTGGCTATGGGTATTACGGGCACGGACGTTGCGAAGGAAGCCGCGGACATGATACTTACGGACGATAATTTTGCCAGCATAGTTCTGGCGGTAGAGGAAGGCCGGATCATATATAACAATATCCGCAAGGTCGTGGGATACTTGCTGTCTTGCAATATTGGCGAAATATTGGTTATATTTGCCGCGATGCTATTCGGATGGCCAATACCGCTGCTGCCCATACATTTATTAGCAATAAATCTAATAACCGACGCTTTTCCCGCATTCGCGCTGGGTATGGAAGAAAAAGAACAGGGGTTGATGGACGCGCCTCCCCGCGATCCTGAAAAACCGATAATAGACAAGAAAATGACCGTTTCGGTTTTAATTCAGAGCATTTCACTGACTATAGGCGTATTGGGTTCATTTATGTTTGCTTACAGCGCTAACGGATTTAGTGAATCAGGCTTGAAAGTAGGCGGAACGGCTTGTTTTGTCACAATTGTACTGGGTGAACTGTTTAGGGCGTATACAGCCCGTTCGGAGAAGACGCCCATATTTAAAATGAGATGGTTTTCGAATAAATATCTTAACCAGTGCGTCATAGTCTCAATAGTGTTTTTGCTGTGTTCGGTTTTTTTTCCGGGGTTTCGCATGATTTTCGGCAATGTGCCGCTGACAGGGCTTGAACTGCTCTACGCAGCCGCGTTTGCCTTAATCCCGTTAGCGGGCGGGGAAGTGAGCAAGCTGGTGGTTAGGATTAGTATCGGATAACAACAGGATATTCCGTCTGTTCACAACCGGACGATCTGACAGCTTATCTCCCGGACGCGAACTTGAGTAATAAAGAGCCGTCGTTTAGCCGTTTGGCTTTGCGAGGCTCTTTTCTGTCATATCTCGGCCGCGCTGTACACAGTCAGCTGATGACCCTGACAGATTTTATTACGACCGGCTCAAGCGGGCTGTTTTCATCGCCCCCTGTGGTTGGAACCGCTGAAATTCTATCCACAACATCCATGCCGGAAATTACTTTTCCGAAAGCCGCGTACTGGCCGTCAAGAAATATGCTGTCGGCGTTGGTGATAAAAAATTGACTGCTGGCCGAATCAAAGCTTTGACTGCGCGCCATGCTGATAACACCGCGTACATGACTGATTTTATTATTAACCCCGTTAGCGGAGAATTCGCCCTTTATATTAGCGTCGGAACCGCCCATGCCGGTACCCTCGGGATCGCCGCCTTGAATCATGAAATCGGGGATAATGCGGTGAAACGTCAGACCGTCATAAAAGCCGCTTGAAACCAACGAGATAAAATTATCGACGGTGATGGGAGCGTTTTTTTTGTCTAATTCCAATTGGATCTTCCCGCCGTCCCGCATTTCTATTTCCACTTTGGGGCCTGATGAAGCTGACGAGCACCCAGGCGCGCCTGCGCATAACGCCAGGATCTGCGCGGCAATAACGGCTAACCTTG
The DNA here is from genome assembly GCA_031282635.1 of Clostridiales bacterium. Classification (GTDB taxonomy): domain Bacteria; phylum Bacillota; class Clostridia; order Lachnospirales; family WQUN01; genus JAISZF01. The sequence continues at coordinate 4,513 of JAITDJ010000232.1, read as the reverse complement.
TTTTTTTCATATGATTATCCTTTCGTTTATTATTGATTCGGTTCATTATAAAGAAAAGCTCCCCATTTTGCAAGTAACGCGCAACTGCAGTCGCAACGTCAAATTGATCTGTCACCGTAGTTTATACCAGAGCCGCCAAAGACCGCGCAATGTCAAAACACTATAACTTGCGGCACATGCTATTGCCGCGCGGTATAATATTTTTTTTAGAAAGAGGCATACTAGGTATAAACGCTTATGAGGAGGAAAAATATGAAAAAGAATATGCTGTCGGCGGTTTTGCTGCTAAGCGGTTTGATACTTTTGGGGACGCCCGCCCAAGCCTTCGCGCAACGGCATAACCCAAGCGCCGGCGAGCAAACAAGCGGTTCGGAGGCCAAACTGAAGGGTGACGGCACGGAGAGATCGCCCTATCTAATCTCCACAGAGAGGGAACTTCGGCAGGCAGGCAGGGGGCAATACAGCGGCGGCGCTTATTATCAGTTAAAAAAAGACATTTCATTAAGTGAAGGCGCTTGGGAACCTATCCCCACATTCAGCGGAGTGTTTGACGGTAATGGTTGTAAAATATCGAACATACGCATCAATTCCTCAAAAGACAACGACTATGTCGGCTTTTTCTACAGCAATACGGGCACTGTAAAAGAGCTCGGCGCGGACGTAAATATCAATTCCACAGCCGCTCACAGCTCGGCCGGAGGGCTTGCAGGCTATAATTCAGGCAGTATAACGCAGTGTTATTCGACGGGCGCAGTATCGAGTTCGGGTTATTGCGCCGGAGGGCTTGTAGGCGCGAATACGGGCTCAATCAGCAATTGTTATTCACTGGCTGATGTGAGGGCTTCCGATAACACCTTCGCCGGTGGTCTTGCGGGCGCGGCGAGTGAACGATCCGACATTTCATTTTGCTACGCGGCAGGCCGGATTAAGGCTAAAAACAATAAGGGCGGCATAGCGGGCTATGTCTATTCCGGCAGGATCAAAGACTGCTATTATAATAAAAACGAAATTGGTTCTGTGACCAATAACGAGGGCACAGGCCTGTCAAGTAATGATATGAAAAAGAAAGAGAATTTCAGAAACTGGGATTTTTTCCGGATATGGGGCGTCAGTCGGAGGAATAACGGCGGCTACCCATATTTGCAGTCGTTTGTATAAGATAGAGCGAGAGGGATAGTTTTCCCTCTCGTTGCGCTTTATATAATATATTTCTCGTTCTTCGCCGGACGCGCGTCCAGTTCGCGTTTTTTCTCTTCATACCCGGGACGGCCGAACATGGCGTACGCGGCGTTTTTGCCTTCCTCAACGCCCGGCTGATCAAACGCGTTAACCTGTAATAACTCCCCGGCGAAAGCCGTGGCGATCTCAAAAAAGTATAAGAGCTGCCCAACGGTGTTTTCATTAACCTCCGGCAATGTGATGGTCATATTAGGTTTACCGGATTTCAACAAAGCGTATTCCGTCGCCATCAACTCGGTCTGAATCAGTTGATTCTGAGTGACGCCGCCCAAGAAGCCCAAACCGGGTATATCAGAATAGAGTCTTGGTATGGTTATGGTTTCACGGTACTGTTCCACACTAATAAATACAATAATTTTGTCAGACGGCCCCTCTGTGTACAATTGCACCTGTGAGTGCTGATCTGTTACTCCCAAAGATTTAACCGGCGTCTGCCCGACCCAAACCTCATTGCCGTTCACATCATATCTTTTACCTAATGACTCCGCCCATAACTGCGCGAACCAGTCGGCCATGTATTTCAGCGAATCGGCATAGGGCATCATTACGCTGATGTTTTTGCCCTGATTTAAGGCAATATAATTGAGAATCGCAAACATATACGCGGGGTTCTTCTCTATGCTGTCTACGGAACATATTTCATCCATTACAGCCGCGCCCTTTAACAGGGATTCAATGTCTATGCCGCAAAACGCCGCGGGCAGCAGACCGACAGGCGTTAATTCGGAAAACCGGCCGCCTATCGCGGACGGGATGTAGAATGTCTTATAGCCTTCCCGCTTCGCAATCTTTATCAGGTTTCCTTTTTCGCTGTCCGTGGTACATACGATATGCTCTTTCGCGGATTTTCCCAGTCTGTTCTCCAGCAATTCTTTGATGATCATAAACTGCGACATAGTTTCCGATGTACTGCCGGATTTTGTGATCACATTAAACAGGCTTTTTTCCGGCTCTATTACAGTAAACAGATACGCCAGCTTTTCCGGATCTACATTATCCGCCACATAAAATTTTGGGAACCCGCCGCGTCTGTTTCGCGGCAGTTCGTTGTAATAAGGGTTGTTTATCGCCTGCTGAACCGCCATGGGGCCCAAAGCCGAACCGCCTATGCCCAATACGACAAACGCGTCGATACTGTCCTTTATGCCATCCACGTACGCTTTAATCCCTTTTACCGCTTCGGCTTGATTATAGGGCAAATCTCGCCAGGCCATAATGGCGCGCTTTGACTTCATTGCCGCCGCAGCGGCGTTTATTTGGGGATTCAGCGCGGCGATGTCCGATTCTTTAACGCCATACCGCCCTACATAATTCGTCATCACGTTGTTGTAGTCCAATGTAATCTTCATAAATAACCACCTTGAATAAATAGAGTATGACTAGATTATACCTATCGCTGCCTGATATGACAAGGGTAAAACGCAAAAAAGTTCAGCGGCGCAATGCATAGTCGTGTCGCACGTCTATGTAGTATGCCCTCCCACCGCAAACTAAACCAGCAACAAACCCATCATTTCGACAATAAATTCGGAACATCAAACTGACAAGTTAAACAATTGAGACTGAATAATGACTTGACTCAAAAGAAAATGGCTGAAATGCTTGGTATTAATGAACGTAGTTACCAAAATATAGAAACTGGTAAATATTCGCCCAGTTATAAAACTACGCTTGCTATAATAAGTCACTTCGGAATAGCCGCCTATAACCATCTTATTGCTTTTGAGGGTTTTGGAATGCTAGAATAGAAAAAGACACTTCCATATGGAAGTGTCTTTTGACATAAGGCTGGAAATACAATTTTTAATTGTCTAGACCAATACCTTAAAAATTTTTTATGCACATTAAATAATATCTATTTCTTTGCTCACATAAACTTCTATCAATTTCCCACCCTTATCGAAACACCAAAAAACAGATACTGCTGTATGATAACCAAGCGTATACCAAGCATAGTATTCTCCAAGATAAGCTCTTATTGATTTATCTCCAATAATAGAAGTTCTTCGCGTAGTAATAGATCCATCGGAGCCGGGAATGGTACGAGTAATAACAGGCCAACCGGGGATAGGTTCTCCGAGATGCGCATATCCCATTTTGTAATTGATATAGAGAACCGTCCATTCCTGTTTGCTTTCGATGAATTTTACAACATCATCGATATGCGTCCCTATTGGCGTGAGCCTTAAAATATAGTTTCTCACCATTTTTTGCGGCCTTCGAATAGGATTGAAAACCATCGGTATAAACGTCACTATAACTATCCCCAATAATATTATTAATAAGACGCGCATAGGGGTTATTTTCAAACGCTTGAAGGCACTCATCGGGGTCCACCAAAATAACGTTCTGGAACCGGCCGCTCCCATCCCGTTACATTGACTTCCGGTCTTAAATTGGGAGTAACAAATCCAACAGAATTTAGTAATCCGCTTGTGAATGAATTAGAATTAAATTGATAAAGGCTAGTACCCGGGAAGAACCAATAGGTTAAACTGCTATTATGGTTTATTTTGAAATATTCGAATGAAGTAAACAAATCCTGTACTACTTCTGATCCAGAATGAAGGTACTGCATTGATACTTTTATACCGAGGTCTATATCTTTTTTGCTATTTGCATTGGCTTCTAGTTTTGTTTCCGGAAATTTTTCAAGCCAAGATTTAGCCCCTAAAGTCGTATATAGCATACCGTAATGACTATTTACAAAATAATCTGGGTATTTCGTAAAAAATTTACTATCGTATCCTATGAATATAATTGTACTTGTGTGGAAATTTCCAGTACCAATGCCAAAACGTTCAACTTCATGAGCGCCAACAAACACCGCCTCGGTCTTACCGCTTGGAATAAAAGGATTCTTAATACCAAATAGATTATTAAGCACACTGTCGTCTTTTAATCCACTAGCAGGTATATTTATTGTATATGTTTTGTTATTTAAAGTGACATCATAAAGCTTGTTACCTGAACCTTGACCATAATCCTTAGAATTTTCATTTATGGTTGCCCCAAATCCGCTTAAATAACTAAGAGCGTCTACACTAACCAATCCCTGAGGGTCAATGAACATAATCGGATTGTTACGACAGTATGTATAATAATTCGTTCCGCTTCTAATCGGGTCTTCCGATATTAACCTTGCTGTCAAACAATCATAATACCTGGCCCGCAAATAATAGCCGCCGCTCAAGACAGTTCGCGCGGCCGCGAAAAGCTTAATCAGCCTGGCGTCCGCCCAATCCGCGTGATCCGAAGAGTTGACGCCGTTACT
>JAITDJ010000174.1 GCA_031282635.1 Clostridiales bacterium | reverse complement strand
TCTCATAAACGGTTTTGGCTTCAAACAGATTAAACTGTTGAAAGACCATTCCGATATTGCGGCGCTCGCGCAGGAGGGCGTCTTTGCCAAGCTTGCGAATGTCTGTGCCACCGATTCTGATTTCGCCTTCATCGGCTTCCTCAAGACGATTAATGCACCGAGCGAGCGTGGATTTTCCCGCGCCGGAGAATCCGATTATGCCGAATATCTCGCCTTTCTCTACGGAGAGGCTCACGCCTTTCAGCACTTCAAACGGGTGGCCGCGAATGGCGAATGTCTTACGCAGACCGGCTATTTCCACATAACTCATACGTTGCCCTCTCACTCTCCTTTTTTCCGCTGTCCCGTCAAAACTCGCGGTGCCGTCTGTACTCGCGAACGCCGCCCTCATTTGTATGTCCCCAGTACGTTGTGGTAAATATCCTCAATTACACGTAACCCACCCGTAAAACCCGCGTAGTTCGCGGCCATCACGAGCCGATACGGCGTGGGGGGCGCGGCGGACAGAAAATCGTAACCCTTCTCCTCGGCAAGTTCTTTGTCCCAACCGCTCCCGATAATCAGCCCGCGCCCCGAATGCGTCAGCTTACGGATAATCCCCTGCGCCGCGCCCGCGTCCGGCTCGAAATAAACGGGAATTTTGCGTTTGTTTGACGTCGCCGCAATATTTGCGCGTATTTGTTCCTGAAATTTCAGCGGCGTGTTGTCCGTGACAAACTGCTCTTTCGGCACGATGCCTGTTTCGTGGAGCAGAAACGCGGACAGCGCCGACACATACCCTGCATCGTGGAGAATGTGGACGTGGTTTGGCAGACCATAGCGAAATTCAAGCAGGAATGTCGCGAGATTGTCGATTTCCTCATAAAACGCGCCGCTCTCGCGTTTAATGAAAGCCCGCGCCGCCGATTCGTCTATTTTTGCTCCGTTTTCCAGCGCAAACGCGATTACGCCGTTCAGAAACGCCTCGGTCTGGTTCGCGCCAATCGGTATATGAGGGTAGTGATAAAACGGCTGCCCATACTTGCGCTTGAGATTATCGGCTATAGGCAGGCCATACCAAGGCGACGCGAAAACATTAAAGTTTGCTTTCGGTATGGATTGCCACTCGGCGACGCCGTCGCTGAACGGCCCGAACAGAATATTCGCCTTCAGTCCAATTCCCGCGAGAAGCCGCTTGTACTCGATAAGGTTGCCTTTCCAGAACGGATCCTGGTACGGTATCGACGCAAGCAGGTTTACCGTACTCGGCTCGCTTCGCCATTCGCCGTCAACGCCGTCAACATACTGGTCGATTATCGCGTTCACGACCAGACTGTGCGCCTCGAAGTTGCTTGCCTTGAATCCCGCGGTTTCGACAGATACAATCGGCCTGCCCTGTTCGCGAAACTCCTCCGCTAAACTGTCAACGTCGTCGCCGACTATCCCCGCTGTACAACCCGTCAGAACAACCTGTAAATCCGTGTCTAAGACCTTATATGTATTGGCGATGATCTTCCGAAGCCGATCTATTCCGCCGAACACGACTTCTTTTTCTGAAAAGTTAGTGCAGGGGGATGTGCTGCCGCCCGCGTAGCCTGTGCTGCGTTCGAAGAAACCGGAAATCATATCGCCGCAGCCCGGCCCCGCGTGAAGAATCGGTACGGCGCGGGGAATTGCCACCACACTCTGGAGCGCGCCTATAGCGCAGGTGTAACGCCCCTGTTCAATTAAGCCGCTTTTGCTCATTCGCTCGCGCCCCCTTGCAGAAACGTATAGGGCGCCTGCGCGAGCCACCATTTTGTGTACGGATTGACAGCGTGTTTCTCAAGATTTTTTACGAACTCATCGTTTTCGATGGTCTCAATTAGACTCTCGCCGTAGTTAATCAGGCCTTCGTAGCCCATTGAGTAGTGTTCGTCGCCGACGAGCATCGCAGGTATTCCCAGTTTCGCGCCCCATAGCGTCATTCCGCCGTGGCGGGCAAGCAACACGTCCGGCCGCAGACGATTCAGCGTGTTTACCAATTCAAATTCCTGCTTATTGCAAACGTTAAAGTTAGGCACATTCCCGTAATCGCTGACACGCTGCGCGAGCTGGTCGTTCTCCGTCCGGCCGCTGTCATACTTCGCGTCATGGTGGAAAATAGCCGCGCCGATCGCCTCCATTCCCAGTTCGCCGAGAACGTCAAGGAGCGCGTGGCCATGCGCCGCCCCCGCCGTGACGTAAGCCCGTCTGCCCTTTAACTTCTCGCGGATTTCGGTGATTTTAGGAAGGTATCTAATCCTCTTTTCTTTAATGACGTCTTCGGCGACGCCCTCTTTTCCAAGCAGTTTTCCGAGCGCTCGGAACCATCGGTCAGTCTGAGCTATGCCGTACGGCGGCGCAGCGGGGATTTCGGGTACGCCGAAGTCCTGCTCAAGTACCGCGCCCAGGTAACTGCCCAGCGTGGAGCAGGCCTGAACCGTCGCGGCGGATTCTCCCGCCCGACGCAAGCCGTCAACGGTGGAATATGGGGTGATGTAATTAGGCTCTGCCCCGAACGGCGCGAACCAGTCACGGAACACGTCGCTTCCCCAGAAGTTAATCACATTGATAATGTCCGCTCGTCTCGTTCTCGGCTTTTCAATCAGCTTTCGAGCTATACCGTGGTAGGCCGCGTCGAATCCTGTGGTCCAGACTTTCGAGCGGAAGCCCTCGCAGAATATAGCCACTACAGGTATCCCGATTTCCTCTGCCGCCTCGTCGCAGACGTTCTCGACGTCGTCGCCGATAATGCCCGCCGCGCATGTAGTGAGCACAAATATGGCGTTCGGGTTTACGCGTTCTTTGACATCACGAATGGCCGCCGTAAGTTTGACCGCGCCGCCGTATATAGTGTCTTTTTCGGTGAGGTTAGTGGAGAAAATTCTACGTTGCGTGACCTTCGGTACATCGCGTAAGTGCGAGTTGACCCTATATGTAAAAGCAAATTCGTGCAGGCAGGACGAACACCCGACAGGCCCGTGGCTGATTACCGCGCCGTCTTGAATGAGAATAGTCATACAGGCGGCTTTACTTGTCGCGCAGCCAAGGCACTGACTGAAACCGCGATCGCTGTCCTTCAATCCGCAGGCCGACGCGTTTACAAGCCCATGCGCGGAACCTTGATAGCCGGTTATGGAATTTATACGTATCTCCCGTATTTGGACGTTAGGAAACGTTAGGTTGACGTTTGACACTGGGCAGACCTCCGATTTATAATACATATATGAATTATTTAATAGAATATAACAGAAACCTTTATTTTTGTCAACACGATAAGCTGAAAAAACCATAGGTATAAATGAAGGCCTATTTATAGTATAATTGTCGTACAAATATTTCAGGGGGTATACCGGATGGCAAAACTGTTTGGAACAGATGGGGTAAGAGGCGAGGCAAACGTTGAGCTAACGCCCGAATTGGCTTATGCGTTGGGCAGAGCCGGGGCTTATGTACTTACAAAGACAAATCATCACGCGCCGCAGATCATAGTCGGTACAGATACGAGAATATCCAAGGATATGCTGCAATCCGCGCTAATATCGGGCATGTGTTCGATGGGCGCGCGTGTCTACCCTGCCGACGTTCTGCCGACGCCAGGCATAGCTTATCTGGTACGCAAATACAAATTGGACGCCGGCGTGGTTATATCCGCGTCGCATAACGCGTTTCAGGATAACGGCATAAAGTTTTTTAATAGGGAAGGCTATAAGCTGCCGGACATCATAGAGGACGAAATAGAATATTTAATAAAGAACAACCTCGACGCGCTGCCGAGGGCATCCGGTTATGACGCGGGCTATATATCGGCCTGTGACACCGCGCTGAGCGATTATGTAGAATTTCTTAAATCCACTGTTCCGGATCTGAACCTCCGCGGAATGAAGATATCGGTTGACTGCGCCAATGGCGCCGCGTATAAAGCCGGTCCCGCGCTTTTTTCCGATCTGGGCGCGGATGTGCTGCCGATTCACAATAATCCCAATGGTTTCAATATAAACGATAAGTGCGGCTCAACTCATATAGAATCATTAAAAGAGCACACGCTGGTCACAAAGTCAGATGCGGGCTTCGCTCTGGACGGTGACGGCGACAGACTGATGTGCGTGGACGACAACGGGAATATTCTGGACGGCGATCAAATTATGGCAATCTGCGGATGGTATAAAAAACGCCGCGGAGAGCTGGTTAACAATACTATTGTCGCCACGGTAATGAGCAATTTAGGTTTTTTCCTAATGGCTAAGGAAAAGGGCATTAATATAGAAAAGACAAACGTAGGCGACCGGTATGTGCTGGAACGTATGCTGTTAACCAACGCCGCGCTTGGAGGAGAGCAGTCCGGGCATGTGATATTCCTGGAGCATAATACCACGGGAGACGGACTAATAACCGCGCTTCAGATCCTTAAAGCCATGCGGGAGACAGACGCTTCGCTGTCGGAACTTAATACAATTATGGAGATTATGCCTCAGATAACATATAACGCCATTGTTGATAACGGCAAAAAACGCGAATATCTTTCACATCCGGTAATAAAAGCCGAAATAGACGCGCTTGAGGAAAAATATAAGGACGACGGCCGCGTATTGATTCGCGCGTCCGGCACCGAGGCGAAAATACGGGTTATGATCGAGGGGCGCGACAGGGACATGATTCGCGAGGACGCCGAACGGGTCGGTAAGTTGATTGAAATGATTTTAAGCTAATTTATTAAAAAATTATTGTAAAATAAAAAATGTCATGATATAGTATTATGTAGGATATTATCCAATCGATCAAATATTTTAAGGAGGGAATGTCTGTTAAACACATATAAACATATTTTTTGAAATACCGTGGCATTTATTAATAGAACGTTCTGCTTAATGAACGTTCTGCTTGAATGAACGATTTGCTTAATGAACGTTCCGTTCACCTGTGCGCGGAACAAAAATTCCTTTCGCGGCCGGTCGCGGAAAAAATAATTTTAGGAAGGTATTCTAAATGAGACCCAGAACTAATTTCGCAATCGCCGCTATTGTGGCTATAGCGCTTCTGGCGCTGATTATACCGCAAAATACACCTATAGACAGTGTTACCGCTATGGAAATTGTCGCGGTTTCCGACACTGAAACGCCTGCAGTTGATGGAACCGCGGAAGGTTCGTCCGCCTGGCGGCAGATATTAGCGGCTCTGTTGAACCGCTCGAAAGAACCGATTATCAGAAATCCCGCTGCGGACGGTTACATAGTTCAGTCAGTGGATGATCCATCTGAGGAAACGCTTCCCGATCTGGAGTTAGTGGATGATCCGTCTGAGGAAACGCTTCCCGATCTGGAGCAGGAGACTGAACCGGCTGAAGAAAGGCTGGAAGAGTATGACGACGCCGTGCATACATTCAGGGATGACGTGGCTCGCCTGATTAGTGAAACCACGGTTGACGGCGCGTTTGACGCCATAGAATTGAAGGCCGGGGAAAGCGAGCTGCTTAAAAACGGAGAGCCGGCGCCGGTAGTTGAGGATAAAGAGCTTGCGCCTGTTTTGGAAAACGGCGTTATGCTGGTTCCCCTGGCTACGCTTGTGAACAATTCGGAGGCTGAAGTTTCTTATAATTACGATTCCGCCGCAATCCAAATACCCGACGGCGATATCGCTCTAACCGCCGGCGAAGACCTGATGAAAGTAAATGGCGAAGACGTTGAGCTGCCGGCGGAAGCTAAGGTTCTCGACGAGGAAATGTTTGTTCCGCTGGAGGAAGTAGCGGGCGCTCTTGGGTATGAAGTGGAGCGAAATGGCGAAGAAGCCGTTCTTTCCAGGCCGTTTCAATTTAAACGCCTGATTGTCAAAACCGAACCGTGGGTTGACCATATAAATACATATGAGGCTTCTGTGCATTTGTTTAATTCGGACGCTCTGCACGTACTGCAGTATGAAACCGAAGCGATGGCGAGAGAGGCGTGTTTATTATACCAGGACGATCCGGGTATAATTTACGCGGAACCCGATGCGATTGCCCGCGCCGAATATTTTTCCTGGGGCGTTGAGGCAATGGGCGCCCCGGAATATCAAGAATGGCTGGCGGGTACAATGCCTGAGTCTTTGACTGAGGTTGTCGTGGGTGTGATTGATACGGGCATAGACTCGGATCATCCATTTTTAAGCGGCAGGATCAGTCCAAATGATTACAATTATTATACAGGCGAGCGTTCCAGCTATGACGCGAGTTCGCATGGAACCCATGTCAGCGGCGTGATAGTGGACGCAACGCCGCAAAATGTTAAAGTGCGGCCATATAAAGTGTTTGATGATAATGGCGACAGTACATGGGCCGCCGTTGTTCTGGCTATCAAGGACGCCGTAAACGACGGGGTAGACGTAATAAATATGAGCATTGGCACAGCAAGCAGAGGAACTCTGGATTATGTGGAAGACGCTGTGAATGAAGCGTTGCAGAATAATATTTCCGTTGTGGTCGCGGCCGGAAATTCCTATGACGACGCTGCCAGGCATACTCCTTCATTTATTGAAGCGGCCGTTGTGGTAGCCGCTGTGGATCAAAACGACAAAAGGCCTTCTTATTCAAATTACGGCAGCACTGTCGATATATCTGCGGCGGGTGTGGACGTGGTTTCTTCAGTGCTGAATGGGAAATACGAGCCTATGTCAGGTACGTCCATGGCGTCGCCTCATGTGGCTGCTGCGGCCGCGATGCTTAAAACGTATAATAAAGCTCTGTCAGCAATGGAAATAGAAAATATATTGAAGAACAGCGCCAGAGACATAGGTGATCCAGGATGGGACAGATATTACGGTAATGGCGCGCTTAATATGCGCAGCCTGCCTTTTATGATATGGCCGGCGGAGCCGACATTTACACCAATACCGCCCTTGACGCCTTCGCCGACGTTTACGCCGTCTCCTACAGAAGCGCCTTCGCCGACGTTTACGCCAACGCCGTCTCCTATAAAAGCGCCGACGTTTACGCCAACGCCGTCTCCTACAAAAGCGCCGGCGTCTACGCCAACGCCGTCTCCTACAAAAGCGCCGGCGTTTACGCCAACGTCGTCTCCTACAAAGGCGCCTTCGCCGACGCCTGAGTTGCCCAAAACATATACCGTATCATATCGCAATAATGGCGGCAATGGTTTTATTCCTAATAAAATAGCGAATATGGGCAGTTCCATGATAATAAGTGAACCTATTTGGATTGTTAAAACCGGGTACGTCTTTGCGGGATGGAGTACAAGTTCCGACGGCAATGGAAAAATATTTCAGCCGCGTCAGTCGGTGTCTTTCTCCGAGAATACTACACTTTATGCAATGTGGAAAAAATAGGTAATATAAATCCAATAAAAATGGGGCTGTCACAAATCTGACAAAAGTCAGTGTGACTGTCCTTTTTTGATTTTACGCCCAATAAACATTTTACGTCCAATAAACAATCGGCTCGCAGGTTGATCTTAAGGCAAACCTGTGCTATGCTTAAAATGTTATGGCGATATAAGCCTGACGGGGGGTTCATATGAAAACGGGTTTTATCGGCTGCGGCAATATGGCGGGGGCAATCCTGAGCGGATGTCTGCAAAAAGGGTTCTTAAAGCCCGAGGATGTAATCGTTTGTGAAAAAGACTCGGAACGTTTATCATATATTATAAACAAATGGGGTGTCCGCGGCGCTTCGGACACGATGGAACTTCTGAATTTTGCGGATGCGGCGCTGCTGGGCGTAAAGCCGGGAGCACTGCCCGCTCTGCTGGCGGAAATCGGCGTAAAGGCCGCACGAAAAGACGTGTTATTCATATCTATAGCCGCCGGGCAAAGTTTGACGCGTATAGAAGAACTGCTCGGTAAAAATATGCCTGTCGTTAGGGTAATGCCTAACCTCAACGCGCGTATTTGCGAAGGGGTCGCCGCCATATGCGCAAACCCGCTGGTTACGGAAGACGGCAAGCGGTTTGTAATAGATATGTTTCAGGCGGTCGGCATAGCGTTCGAACTGCCGGAAGAGCAATTTTCCGTATTTACGGCCATAGCGGGCTGCTCGCCCGCGTTTACGTATATGTATATTGACGCTCTGGCCCGCGCGGCGGTTCGGCTGGGCATGAATAAAAAACAGGCGTCCGAAATAGCCGCGGCCGCAGTTATTGGCAGCGCGAAAACATTGTCGCGGTCAGAGGAGCACGCGTGGGACTTGATCGATCAAGTCTGCTCCCCCGGAGGAACCACAATTGAGGGCGTGTCCGCACTTCAGGCGGGCGGGTTTGAGTCTGTCGTCGCCCGCGCGGTAAACGCGTGCGTTGAGAAAGACAAGCGTTTGTAACAGATGGCTGGGAATTGATTCAAATAACTTGTTTTTCAATATTTACTATGATAGTATACAGAAAACGGGAGTGATTTTTTATGTCCGTTTCAATCAGAAATAATATATCGCACATTTGTGAGGGAGGTCGAATTTGAACAAATACGCGGGAAGTATATTCCTCTATATGGTTATTCTGGTTCTTATATTGATAGGGGTTTTCATATGGGGCAATCCTTTGCGCAGAGAACCGGTGGAGACATATACTTACACAGAACTGATACAGGATATTAAGCGGAATAAAATCAAACAATTGGAAGTTGTACGCGATCAATCTATTGCCAACGCAGGCCTCGTAAATGTCACGCTGGCGGATAACAATAAGTATATTGTCCAAATACCCAGTATAGATACCTTTATGTCGATTTTGACAGAATACGACCAAACAATAACCAATACGCTGCCGACTCCAAAAACCGGCGCTTTATGGCAGATGATTCCTATGATTATTATCGCGGTTATCTCAATATTCCTGCTCTTGTTTATGGTACAGCAGATGCAGGGCGGTTCCGGCGGCAACCGTATTATGTCGTTTGGGAAAAGCCGCGCCAGGATCTCTGTAGACGATAAGAAAAAGATAGCTTTTGAGCAGGTGGCCGGGCTGATGGAGGAAAAGGCCGAACTGGAAGAGATTGTTGAGTTTCTCAAAGCGCCTAAGAAGTTTACCGACATCGGCGCGCGCATACCGAAAGGCGTGCTCTTAATCGGGCCGCCCGGCACGGGTAAAACATACCTTGCCAGAGCGGTTTCAGGCGAGGCCGGCGTTCCGTTCTTCAGCATTTCCGGATCCGACTTTGTCGAGATGTTCGTGGGCGTAGGCGCGTCGCGTGTGCGCGATCTGTTCGAACAAGCTAAAAAAAATACGCCATGTATAGTCTTTATAGACGAGATAGACGCCGTTGGCCGCCGCAGAGGCGCCGGTTTGGGCGGTGGGCATGACGAGCGTGAACAGACGCTTAACCAGTTACTGGTTGAAATGGATGGTTTCGGGGTTAACGAAGGCGTTATCATTATGGCGGCCACGAATCGCCCGGATATACTGGATCCCGCGCTGCTGCGGCCTGGTCGTTTTGATCGGCAGATTGTGGTAGGCAAACCGGATGTAAGAGGCCGTGAAAGCGTATTGCTGATCCACGCGAGAGGTAAACAGATATCCAGCAAAGTGGATTTTAAGGTGGTAGCGCAGACTACGTCGGGCTTCACCCCTGCCGACTTGGAGAACCTGCTGAACGAAGCCGCTCTGCTGGCAGCCCGGTCTAATAAGAAAGAGATCGATATGGAAGACCTCAGGAGGGCTTTTGTAAAGGTAGGCATTGGCACTGAAAAGAAGAGCCGCGTCATATCCGACAAAGAGCGCCGCATAACAGCGTATCATGAGGCGGGGCACGCCATATTGTTTGAGGTGCTGTCTGAAATTGACCCCACTTATATGATCTCCGTCATTCCCACAGGTATGGCCGGCGGTTATACCATGCCGCTGCCGGGTGAGGATCGCGGCTATATTACGAAAAAATATATGGAACAGACCATTGTATCTCTGCTGGGCGGCCGCGCCGCGGAAGCGATAGTTATCGAAGACATTACGACGGGCGCATCCAACGATATAGAGCGCGCCACGACAATAGCCAGAAATATGGTTATGAAATACGGCATGAGCGAAGCTTTGGGCCCCGTGCAGCTGGGTGACGACAACGAGGAGATTTTTATAGGCCGCGACCTGGCTCATACGCGCAATTACGGTGAAAAAGTCGCATCAATGATAGACAGCGAGATCAAGCGCATAGTCGAGGAAGGTTATCAGGAAGCCCTGCGCATTATTAATCTGCATTTGGATATACTTCATCAGATAGCGGATCTGTTGCTGCAAAAAGAAAAGGTGACAGGCGATGAAATCCGCAAGCTGTTCCCCATAGGAAGTGTTAAAGACACTATGAAGGACGGGTTATTGGTATAAAATAGGCGTAACGGGTTAGCGGGCGGCCGAAACGGTAGCCCGCGAAAATTATGTGTCGGTAAAATCTTTAAAGAAAGGAGGCAAACGAATGTTCATTCGCAGATCTAACTCGGTTGTATAAAATATCAGGGCGGGTCAAGTGGATTATTGAGATTTTGATCCTCCTTGAATAACTGAGGAGGCTTTTTTTGCTCGTTTTCGAGTTGAGCAATATAAAAAAATATATCGGCGGCAGACTGATTTTAGATATAGACCGTCTGTCTCTGTACGTCGAGGATCGTATTGGCCTGGTCGGCCTGAACGGTTCGGGGAAAACCACGCTGCTGAATATTATAGCGGAGCGCGCGGAACCGGATGACGGCCGAGTTCAGGTATACGGCTCGTGGGAATATATCACGCAGCTGGATGAACCCGGCGCGGATAACGCCGGGATGTCCGGCGGGGAGATTACGTTGGCTAAAATAAACGCCGCTATGGCGGATCACTGCCATTTCCTGTTAGCCGACGAGCCGACCGGCAACCTGAGTCTGAAGCGTGTCGAGGAACTGACGAAACGTTTGCGGAACGCAGACTGCGGCATGCTGATTATCTCGCATGACAGGATGTTCCTGAATGATCTCTGCGATAAAATAATTGAATTGGAAAATGGGCGGTTAAAGGAATACGCCGGTAATTATGATTTCTATAAAAAGGCCAAAGCATTGGAGGACGAACAGCGCTGGGAGGCGTATAACAATTACACCGCGGAGAAGCGGCGCCTGACTGAAAGCATGCGGCGGCTTAAAGAAAAAGCCAAAGGCATGAAACATGCGCCTAAGCGGATGGGCAATTCGGAAGCGCGGTTATATAAGGGCGAAATCAAACAGCGCGCGGGGGATGTGGCCAGAGCCGCAAAGATAATTGAAAGCCGCGCCGGACTTTTAGAGGAAGTGAAAAAGCCTGTCATCGCGCCCTCAACGTGTATAACGCCGCCGGAAAACCGTCGATTGTACAGCAAAATCGCGGTTGAGGGGCGTAATGTCTATAAAGCCTTCGGTTCACGCGTCATACTGCGCAATACTGATTTTATTGTGACAAATCCCTCCAAAACAGCGCTGCTCGGGGAAAACGGAGCAGGGAAGACTACGCTGTTGCGTATGATACTGGACGGCGACCCGTCTATACGATGCGCGTCCGGATTAAAACCCGCTTATTTTACCCAGAATCTGGATATTTTGGATCCCTCCAAGAGCGTCTTGGACAATGTCGTGGAAACCAGCGCGTATTCCCAGGCCATGTGCCGGGGTTTGTTGGCGCGCATGCTGTTTTTCGGTGAGGATGTGTTCAAGAAGGCGTCTGTTTTGAGCGGCGGGGAGCGAGTCAAGGCGGCGTTGTGCAAAATTTTTGCCAGCGACGTTAATATGCTGATTTTGGATGAGCCGAATAATTATCTGGATTTGAGTTCCATGGATGCATTGGAATCAATGATCCGTGACTATAAAGGCTGCCTGCTTATAGTTACGCACGACCGCAGCCTGATGAACCTTGCGGATCGGCTGCTGATTCTGGAAAATAAGGAAATTCACGCGTTTCAAGGGGATTATTGGGAATACACGGAGCGTTTGGATAGTTAAAGTGCGTAAACGGGCATTAATATCAACCCTCTTTCATAAGATCATTAAGGATGTGGAAGGGGGGTTTTTATGCGTGAATTTACGTCTATCCAATTGAATAAGCAAGGGATTACGCCTGTATACCGCCAATTGGGGGATGCGTTCTGCATGCTGATCGAGCGCGGCGCGCTGAAGCCGCACAGAAAGCTGCCGCCAATCCGCAAAATGGCCAATGCGCTGCGCATAAACAACGATACTGTAATTAACGCGTATAAATATCTGGAGAATAAAGGCGCCGTATATTCCATTGCGGGCAGCGGCACGTATGTCGCCCCGCCGCGCGGCAGTTTGAGTGAAGAGGAAATAGTCTGCTGTGTAACCGACTGCTTCCGGGTGAAATCATATGATCGGAGAAAGGCTTGGAAATCTTTGGAGAGGGTTTAATATGACTGATATAGAGATAGCGCGGGCAAACGAAATGCGACCTATAAACACAGTGGCTGAAATGCTGGGGATAGACGAAAAGTATGTTGAAACGTATGGAAAATATAAGGCTAAAATTGATACGAGCCTGTTGGATAATTATGCGAATAAACCCGACGGAAAGTTAATCCTGGTTACGGCGATAACGCCTACGCCCGCGGGCGAGGGCAAAACTACGACGACTGTAGGCCTGGCGGACGGGTTGCGGCGAATCGGCAGGAAATCCGTCGCCGCGCTGCGGGAACCGTCGCTGGGACCGGTGTTCGGCGTTAAAGGCGGCGCCGCAGGGGGCGGCTATGCGCAGGTTGTGCCCATGGAAGACATAAACCTGCACTTTACCGGTGATTTTCATGCTATAGGCGCGGCCGATAACCTGCTGGCCGCTTTGGTAGATAATCACATTTACCAGGGCAATGAATTAAACATAGACCCGCGGCGGGTCACTTGGCGGCGGGCTATTGATATGAATGACCGGCAGCTCCGGTTTATCGCGGACGGCCTCGGCGGGCGGATCAACGGCGCGCCCCGTGAAGACGGCTTTGATATTACGGCGGCTTCCGAGATAATGGCGGTTTTATGCCTGTCAAATGATATGGATGACCTGAAGTCCCGGCTTTCGCGCATAATCGCGGGGTATACCTATGACGAGAAACCCGTGACCGCCGGGCGGCTAAAAGCTGCCGGCGCTATGGCCGCCCTGCTTAAAGACGCGCTGAAACCCAATCTGGTACAGACGCTGGAGCACACGCCCGCGATTATCCACGGCGGGCCTTTCGCCAATATTGCCCACGGGTGCAATAGTATTATGGCTACCCGCATGGCGCTTAAACTGGGAGACTACGCCGTTACAGAGGCTGGTTTTGGAGCGGACCTGGGCGCGGAGAAATTTTTTGATATTAAGTGCCGGATAGCTGGATTTAAACCGGACGCCGTTGTTATCGTGGCAAGTCTGCGCGCGCTGAAATATCACGGCGGCGCCAATAAGAACCGTCTTACAGAGGAAAATGCGGAGGCCCTTGAGAAAGGTCTGCCTAATTTGCTGCGGCATGTGGAGAATATAACGGACGTTTACGGATTGCCCGCGGTTGTGGCTATAAACCGGTTTCCAACGGATACGGAGAACGAATTGGAGATTATTGATCGTAATTGTCGTGAACGCGGCGTTAATCTGGTTTTATCCGATGTATGGGGCAAAGGCGGAGAAGGCGGCGCGGCGTTGGCTGAAGAGGTTGTACGTCTCTGTGAACGGCCGAATAATTTTAAGTTCTGTTATGAACTGGATACATCCATTGAACAAAAATTGCAGGCGATAGCAACCCGCGTTTACCGCGCCGATAGCGTGGAACTTACAGCCGACGCGAAAAAACAGGCTAGGCGGCTTACGGTCCTGGGCTTTGGCGGCCTGCCTGTCTGTATGGCAAAAACGCAGTATAGTTTTAGCGATGATCAAAAACTCGCGGGCGCGCCGGTTGGGTTTCAAGTTGCGGTACGCAACCTGAAGGTTTCGGCGGGCGCGGGATTTATCGTCGCGCTGACCGGCGATATTATGACCATGCCCGGCTTGCCGAAATTTCCCTGCGCCGAAGGGATTGACGTGGACTCGTCGGGAAGGATTGTTGGATTGTTTTAGGGGATTGTTTTAGGGGGATTGTTTTAGGTTTCATGTGTGATATTTAATAAGTTTCACGATAAAATCGCTGCCTCTGCCAACCTCGCTTTTCACATTCACGCTGCCGCCGTGCGCGTCAACAATCATCCTAACAACCGCGAGCCCTATCCCCGCGCCGCCTGTGGCGCGGCTTCGAGACTTATCGGCGCGGTAGAACCGCTCAAAAATATGCGGCAAATCTTTCGGTGAAATGCCGTCACCGTTGTCTGTGACGGTTATCTCGCCATACTTGCCGATCTCACGGACGGTTACGATAATCTCGCCGCCGCCGTGTTTCTCGGCGTTCGTTCTAAGGTTCGTCAAGACTTGTGTCAGACGTTCTCGGTCGGCGTTTATGGTTACGGAAACGCCTTCGGCGTTACCGAACACATCACGCGCCAGTTCGAGTAAGTCAATCGGCGTCTTGTTTAATCTCAAAATATCGCTCTCTGTTTTCGCTAAGTTCTCCATATCGGCGACGAGCTTAGAAAGCCTCTGAATTTCGTCATAACACTTGCTAATGCGTTCCAGCGTGGGTTCAAGCGCGCCCTCGGCAATGGCTTCAAGGCTGACGCTAACTGCGGTAAGCGGTGTTCGCAGTTCGTGGGCGACATCGGATGTTAAGCGCTTGCGCAGCCGCTCCAGCTTTTCTAAGTTTTTGACGTATTGCGCGTTTAGGTAGAGAGCAAAGAAGCAGCCGCATATGAGAGCCAAGATCAGCGATACGATACACGCGAAGTGCATCATATTGTTGTAAAATATTATGCCCAAAAGCGCAAGCAGAAGCGTTAATCCCATTAGCAGATACTTCAATTCGCGCCACCCCATTTGTAGCCCAGGCCGTGAACAGTTATTATGCAATTGCCTCCGATTTTTTTACGCAGGTTCTTGATATGCGTGTCAATAACCCGGTCGTAGCCGTCAAACTCATCGTCGAACGCTACGCTAATCAACTCATCGCGGGTGAACACGCGGCTCGGACGTCGAGAAAGCGCGTTGACTATTTTGCGTTCCGTGGCGGTGAACTGTTTATCCGCGAACAATTCCGGCGGCTCGCTTTCCGGCAGGCGGCGAAGCACAGCTTCAATCCGCGCCGCAAGCAGTTTGAGCGAAAACGGCTTCGTGACGTAATCGTCCGCGCCCATAGAAAGCCCATCGAATTGGCTGCTCTCCGCGACTTTCGCCGTAAGCATTATTATTGGCACATTGGACGTTTCGCGGATTTTGCGGCACACGTCCTCGCCTGAAATATCGGGGAGCATCAAGTCAAGCAAGATGATGTCCGCTTTGTCCGCAAGCGAGAGCGCGTCCTGACCGCGCTCCGTGGTCAGGACGTTGTAGCCCAGCTTTTCAAGATAGGCTTTTACAGGCTCTAAGATGTTCGGCTCGTCGTCAACGGCGAGTACCGTTTTTATAACCTGTTTAGTCATAATTATACCCCTTGTTATAATGCTTTTTGTGATTATTTCAGGTTAAACGGCTTGAGGAATTTGTCAACCTCTGTCGGCTTGCCGTCAATATCCACCGTGACTTTGGCGAACGCCCAACCGTCTACCGTATTCGGGTCAACGCCCGCCGCGATAAACGGAGCGGGATCAAGTACGAACACAATGTCTTTATCTTGAGCGCTGTTGTCGTAAGCGTTTACACTCATATCTTTAGCCCACTCAAACAGGTTGCCATCACCGATTGCGACGTTATAATGGTCGAGCGACGTGTGGTAGCCTATCGATTTTCGGTACTTGCTGACGATTTGTTCGTATGATTTGAGCGGAGTGACGTCGCCGCTGTATTTCAGCGCGTCATTGCCCAGTTTAACGCCTACCATGAGTTTGTTGTCATAATAGGCGAAACTATCCGGCAGCATATCCGTATCAAGTCCCGCGTCAATAAAAGGCGCCGCGTCAAATTCAAGCATAACATCGTGAAGCGGGCTTTTGCTGTAATCCTCGCTCCAAATAAATTTGACCCCGTTATCCGGGGCTTCGAGCGCCCACCCGCCGTTCATCTCGTCCGCGGTTACCTTATCGCCCATTGCTGTGAGTATGGCGTCGAACGATGTTACGGATCCTTTGGCAACCACATCAAGGTTTGAACAACCTGCGAATATGCCGAGCAATGCCGTGATAGTCAACAACAGCGAGAGTTTTCTTCTCATAATCACACCCTCCCTATGCCCTAAATGTTTTCAGCCTGAGCGCGTTGGTCAGAACAGACACGCTTGACAGGCTCATCGCCGCCGCCGCGAATATTGGGTTTAGCAGAGGCCCGCCGAACAGATACAGCGCCCCCGCCGCAATCGGTATGCCCACGACATTGTAACCGAACGCCCAAAACAGATTTTGCTTTATATTGCGGATTGTCGACTTTGACAGTTTCAGCGCGGTGGGAACGTCGTTTAAGTCACTCCGCATAAGCACGATATCCGCGCTCTCCATAGCGACGTCCGTGCCGCTTCCGATCGCGACGCCTATGTCAGCTTGCGCCAGCGCGGGCGCGTCGTTAATGCCGTCACCCACCATCGCCACACGTTTGCCGTCCGCTTGCAGTTTCTTGACTTCGTTTGCCTTGTCTTGCGGCAGCACTTCCGCGAGAACCGTGTCAACGCCAACCTGTTTGGCGATTGCGGCGGCTGTCTTGGCGTTGTCGCCTGTTATCATCGCCACAGACACGCCGAGCCCGCGTAACTTTTCGATAG
The DNA here is from genome assembly GCA_031282635.1 of Clostridiales bacterium. Taxonomy (GTDB): domain Bacteria; phylum Bacillota; class Clostridia; order Lachnospirales; family WQUN01; genus JAISZF01. Next base: position 11,878 of record JAITDJ010000174.1, on the reverse strand, counting down.
CCGCCGCGCTTGACGGCTTCACGGTGTCAGCTACGGCGATAACACCCGCGTAAATATCGTCAATCGAGATAAACAGCGGCGTTTTGCCCTCATCGGCGAGTCTGTCGCCAATGGACTGGTCGGCGTTCGCGTAGACCGCGCGCCCTACTTTTACAAGTTTGCCATTAACTTTTGCCTGAACGCCCATACCCGTGATGGACTCAAAATCTGTCGCTTCGGCAATATCTGTCGCGGCTGCCACAATCGCGAGACCCAGAGGGTGTTCTGAAAGTTTCTCTACGCTGGCGGCGAGGTTTACCAAATCGCCGCCGCCTATTACGTCTGTTACTTTCGGCTTGCCCTCTGTAATCGTTCCCGTTTTATCAAAAACCATTGTTTCCACTTTACATGCGGTTTCAAGAGCCTCGCCGCTCTTGATAAGTATACCGTTTTCCGCGCCTTTGCCTGTGCCGACCATTATCGCTGTGGGCGTTGCGAGCCCTAGCGCGCAAGGGCAAGCGATAACCAGGATTGATACGAATATTGTAAGCGAATGTTCTAAATCACGGGTACCGATAAACCAAGCCAGACCGACTATAATGGCAATCACAATAACAATCGGTACGAACACGCCTGAAACTTTGTCGGCGAGTGCGGCGATAGGCGCTTTGCTCGACTGCGCGTCCTCAACAAGCTTGACAATCCGCGCAAGCGCGGTATCGGCGCCGATTTCCTCAGCACGAAATTTCAACGCGCCATTCGCGTTAATCGTGGCGGCGTAAACCTTGTCGCCCTCTTTCTTATCAACGGGAATACTTTCACCCGTCAGCATACTTTCGTCAACAGCGGAACCGCCCTCTATCACCACGCCGTCAACGGGGATTTTCGCGCCGGGCTTTACGAGAATGACATCGTTTATCTCAACGTCGTCAATGGCAATCTCGCGTTCCGCGCCGTCGGGGTCTACTATTGTCGCTGTTTTTGGTTGTAACCCCATAAGTTTCTTTATCGCTTCGCTTGTGCGCCCTTTCGCCCTTGCCTCAAGGGATTTGCCAAGCAGTATCAGCGTTATAATCACGCCCGCTGTTTCAAAGTACAGCGACTCCACCGCGCCGAAGCTGCCTGCCGCGATTTGAAACGTGTTCCACAGACTGTACAACACCGCCGCCGTTGTTCCCACGGCTATCAGGCTATCCATATTGGGGCTTCGCATAAACAAAGCTCTGAAACCCACCGTGTAAAACTTATAGCCCACCGCGACACAGGGGACGACGAGCGCGATCTCCACAAGAGCGTATAACAGAGGGAACGTCATCGGGTTAAGTCCCCACGGGAACGGCAGCCGAACAAATTTTATCATCGGCGCCATTGCGATATACAAAAGCGGCAGAGCAAATACGGCGGAAATTATGAACTTCGTCCACAATACGCGAACGGCCTTCTCACGGCGCGCCTTATCCTCGTCCGCGCTCGCCGCGTCGAGAATCTTGTACCCCGCCTTGGCCACGGCTTCTTTCACCGCCGAAAGCCGCAATATGTCAGGGTTATAAGAAAACGACGCTTTCTCCGTCGCGAAATTAACGACTACATTATCTGTTCCGTCGAGTTTCGATATGGCTTTTCGCACCCGCGCCGCGCAAGCCGCGCAGGTCATACCGCCAACCGGTAGAATTTGTGTCTGCATTATTATTCACCTCAATTAGTTTTCCAGCTTCCGAACAATGATTCAGCCTCTTTTATCAGGTCAATCGGGATTGTAATTTCATCCTCGCCCTGCGTAACCCAGTCATCATAGATGCCGATAGGGTTGCAGCCGTTTTTTTCAATCGCGAGCTGGCTCGTTTCGAAGCGGTTGCCGCAGTTTTGGCAGACAAAAACGTCCCCGTCCTGCTTATAGTACCCACGCCCGCTATCATAACACACCTGGCAAGTGTTAAACGCCAGCCGGATTGTATCGTCCGGCGCTTTTACGGCGATAATCTCCATTTGCACGCCATCCGCTTCCACGGGTATATACTGAGCTGTTTTTGTGACGCTTGACTTTTTTATCACAACGTCAGCGTCTTTGAAACCTTGCTCCCCGCTTGCGCCGCCGCCGGAACAAGCGGACAAGACCACTGCTGAAGTGAGAGCAAGCGCCGCCGCGAGTATTGCTCCTTTCATTCTGTTACCTCCGCTTCGTCTTGTCATTCTTATCTTCCGACTTATCGAGCATAAACAGCATAGCGACCAGGATGGCTGCAATCGGCGCTATACAGTGCCAGTGACTTAACAGAACCTGCATAATTTTCCTCCGCTTAATGACAGCTTAACGACTGCTCGTAATAATCGGCGGGATATATGATCGGCTCAAACGCGGCCGCTTCGGCTTTTATCGCGTCCGCGTCAAAAGCCGAAATATCGTCTGCCACCTTCATAAGCCCAAACGCCGTATCGTTACCGTTGCCGAATTGGAAATCCTCTTCCGGATAAAACCCTATCGGGTTTTCATCCTCATCAATAGGAATTTCAACCGCATATAATGGTACCCGAAGCGCCGCGCTTTCCCCATTCGTTCCGCTGTATTCGATTATCCATTCTGTATCCAAACCCGATTGAACGATCACGGCGTCAGGGCTGTAACCGTTGTCTGTCAGCGTTATTTTCACGCTCTGGTAATCATAGACATACCCATCATTATCCTCCGTTTTAAGTTCCGCGACCGAGAGCGTATCGGCGGATACAGACGGCTTTAATTCGGGTGTAAAAGCATTTTCGGCAATCCGCCCCGAAGGTTGTTCTTCCGGCGCTGAAACCTTGTCCTCGCTCGTTGTCGATTCCACTACCGTTATCGAGCCGCGTATCATTCCCATCCAACAGCTATACGGGAAGCTTCCCGCCTTTTCCGGCATAAACTCAATGGAGTTTTCGCCTTGCGTGAAGGTATGCTCAATCCCGTATTCGGGAATATAGACGCTCCTGTTGCAACCGTTAATAGAGCCCTGCGGCGCGTCAATCGTCCACTTTACGGGAATGCCCTGCTGTACCGTTATCTTCGGATAGCCGCCGGATTTGAGCGTCGAGTTTACGAGCTGTACGCCGTCTATTACCTCGTTATTAGTGACGCTTATCGCGACGCCGCCCGTTCCCGCCGATACGAAACCATTGATAACGCCGTCAGCCGATAAGCCCGATAACGCCGCGCCTTGGCTGAACATCGTCATCCCCAATACGGTTACGAACACCGCGCCGACTGTCATCACCTTGCGGGTGAACTTCTTTGTTAAAAGTGATGACAACGCGCCCAGCCCGAACATAAGCGGTACTGTTCCCAAGCTGAACAGGAGCATGCTCACCGCGCCTTTTACGGGCGAACCCGTGGACAGCGCGTAAATCTGCATAGCCTGCAAAGGGCCGCACGGCATAAGCCCATTCATGAGTCCTACAAACAGCGGCGAATCGCTTTTCCTTTTTTTAGCGTTTACCCCGCGGGCAATAAACGACGGCATACGCGGCGTGAGTTTGCGTAAGCCCGGAAAGACGCCCAGCATATTCACGCCCATTAGAACCATAAAAACGCCCGCGATGATTTGCATAATACCTTTGAACGCGCCGTCAAGCGTGATAACGCTTCCGATTGCTCCGACAGCGAACCCCATAAGCGTGTAACTGATAACCCGTCCTGAATTATATAACGCGCTTGCTCGAAGCAGGCCGCCGCCTGTCTGAGGGATACACTGCGAAAGGTTAATCCCGCCGCACATCGCGATACAATGGACGCTCGTTAAAAGCCCTATCAGGAACAGCATACCATATCCCATTCCGGTTTCGGCAAGCGGGAGGGAACTCGTCAGGCTAAGCCGCGAGATTAGGAGGTAGAGCGCGGCTATTATAATAACGAGTCCAATAAATCGGTTCGAGCGTGAACCGTTTTCATTCGCCGCGCTCCGCTCCGGTAAAACATCATAGTCCAACCGCTCTATCACGGCGCGAATTTCATTGGGCTTTATGATACCCATATCGTAAGTAACGTCCGCTCGACCGTCGGCGTAGCTTACGTTCGCGCTTTTAACGCCGCGTGTATCGCGCAGAGCTCTTGCGATTCGCGTTTGGCAGCTGACGCAGGTCATACCGCCGATGTTTAAGCGTTCATTTCTGATGTTTTCCGTCATAGGTCGTCCCTCCCGTGTTTGAGCGCCGGTTTAGGCCGCAGCAATCAAGCCCGGCGCCGTTAAATGTCTTCGCGTTCTCTTTCGCGAGCCGAGCGAGCCAGTTCTCTATCGTTAGTTTGACTCTTCTGAACAATCCCATGATCACGCCTCCTTAATGATTGGGGTTATATATAGGATAAGATAAGGTTGTGTGATTTATATGTGGTTAAAAGCGCGCTTGATAAAGTTGACACGGCAATGAAATATATATATGATAGCATTGGAAGTCGCAATTTATTTACCTGTTAAGGTGAATTTCAGGAGGCAATAATTAATGAATATAGGCATGATCACCTGCAATTACTTTATGAGGATATACGGCTACAAAGAGCCGGAGAATTTTAACTGGGGCGATATGTCCGCCAAATGGCGCGCCGAGTTTAAGAAAGAGGACTTTCTGGCGCTCGCCAGAGAAATCCGCGATATAGGGTATGACGAGCTGGAAATCTGGGAGCCTACGTTTTCGCACGACGTCTATACAGAAGACGACGCGAAGACGCTGGCCGCCAATTTGGCCGCCATGGGTTTCAAAAAGCTGGCCTATTCTATCGGCGGATGGACCAAAAACTCCGTCGGGTCTGTCGATAAGGCCTATAAATTCGCGAAAGCCCTCGGATCGGACATTGTTGCGGGCTGTATTATAAAAGACGACGCGGACGTTATCCTGCCCGTCATTGAGGAGGCCGGGAAGAAATACGGCTTGAAGTACGCCATTGAGAATCACCCAAGCCCGAACCTGTCGTCTCCGGCCGATGTCGCGGAAGCCATGAAGCCGTACACAACCATCGGCGCGAACTTAGACACCGGCATCTATAATCAGCAGGGCTACGATGTGTTGGACGCCTACAGACTGCTTAAAGGCAAAGTATACCACACCCATTTCAAAGACACGGTAAAAGGCGCGGAAGCTTGCCTCCCGATAGGCGACGGCGACGCGCCGTTAGCCGAACTGGTTAAGCTGTTCGCGGCGGATGGTTTTGAGTATATGCTTTCGGTTGAGTTTGAGTATCCGGAAGATCCGGCGCCCGGGCTGATTAAATCGATTAAGTATATTAAGGAACTGCTTGGCTGAGCTGAGCGTTGAAAGAGAGGAGCAGGATCCATGAAATTTTCCTACGGCTACTGGGTCAACAGGCCGGGCGTGCGGGTCAGCGGCGCTGCGGATCTGCGCGCTTTTGAGAACCGCAGAGGGGTATATACCGCGTTTGTGGCCTGCGAGCCTGTCACGAACAGGGGGCAGACCTTGAGCGGGCCTTTACTGACGCTGGAGTTTGACGCGCCGCGTAAGGACATCATCGGCGTGCGCGCTTACCACTTTAAAGGCGGTGTGCAGAAGGGGCCTGATTTCGAGCTGAACATAGACGGCGGGGAACTGACAGTTGAAGAGTCAGAAGATAGCGTGATTTTAACCAATGGCAAACTGAAACTGATATTAACCAAGCGGCCCTTTGCCATGAGTTTTTACTATGGCAATCAATTCCTGACCCGCTCTGATACCAAACAGCTTGCCTGCATTTCCGCGCCGGACGGCGTGTACATGCGCGACCGGCTGGAAATATCCATCAACGAGTTGTTTTACGGCTTGGGCGAACGCTTCGGGCCGTTCGTGAAAAACGGACAGGCTGTGGACATCTGGAATGAGGACGGCGGCGCCTCTTCTGACTTAGCGTACAAGAACATACCCTTCTGCCTGTCCAGCCGGGGATATGGCATATTTGTCAACGATCCTGGGCAAGTATCGTTCGAGGTAGCCTCGGAAGCCGTGTCCAAGAACCAGTTCTCCTTACCGGGCGAAATTTTGCATTATTACATTATTGGCGGCGGCTCCATACGATCGGCGCTCGCCAATTATACGGCCCTTACGGGAAAGCCGAGCCCGCCGCCTTACTGGTCGTTCGGGCTGTGGCTGTCCACATCTTTTACCACGGATTACGACGAGGGTACGGTCACCGGATTTATAAACGGCATGGACGAGCGGGACATACCGCTGTCAGTGTTCCATTTCGACTGTTTCTGGATGAAAGAATACGAGTGGTGCAACTTTACCTGGGACAATGGCATGTTTTCGGACATAAAAGGGATGCTGGCGCGTATAAAACAGAAAGGCGCCGACCCGTCGGACCCCCCCGGTTTGAAAGTATGCGTGTGGATTAACCCGTATATCGGACAAAAGTCTCCGCTGTTTGATGAAGCCATGGAGCGCGGCTTCCTGTTGAAAAAGGCGGACGGCAGCGTGTGGCAGTGGGACATGTGGCAGCCGGGCATGGGGATTGTTGACTTTACCAACCCGAACGCCGTCAAATGGTTCCAGTCAAAGCTGGCGGCGCTGGCGGATATGGGAGTGGACTGTTTCAAGACGGATTTCGGGGAACGGATACCGGCGGACGCTGTGTACTACAGCGGCGGCGACCCGGTGAGGATGCACAATTACTATACATTGCTGTATAACAAAGCTGTGTATGAATTGTTAGCGGAGAAGCGCGGCAAGTCGGACGCGGTGGTATTCGCCCGCAGCGCGACGGTAGGATCTCAGCGATACCCTGTGCACTGGGGCGGCGACTCGTTCGCCACATACGCCTCCATGGCGGAGAGCCTGCGCGGCGGGCTGTCTCTGGCGTGCAGCGGTTTTGCTTTCTGGAGTCATGATATAGGCGGATTTGAGGCTACCGCAACCCCTGACCTTTACAAACGCTGGCTGGCTTTCGGGCTGCTCTCCACTCATTCACGGCTGCACGGAAGCAATTCTTACCGCGTGCCGTGGCTGTTCGACGATGAATCGGTGGATGCGCTGAGGTTCTTCACCAAGCTGAAACGCGCTCTTATGCCATATATATACGCCCAGTCCATCAAGTCATGTGAAGAGGGTATAGGCGTTATGCGCCCCATGGTGATGATGTATCCGGAGGATCCGGCGTCCCCGCGGCTGGATCTGCAGTATATGCTGGGCGACAGCCTGCTGGTGGCGCCTGTGTTCCACGAGGACAAACACTGCGACTATTACCTGCCGGAAGGGCGCTTCACTCATCTGCTCACGGGCGAAATCCGCGAGGGCGGAAGATATTACTCGGATTCGGTGGGTTATTGCGATATACCGATATATGCCGCCGAAAATACCGTTCTGATTATGGCTGGGGGACAGCAAGGCGCGTATGACGTGCATGTGTATGAATTGGACAGCGCGGAAGCGGATATATACAGCCCTGAGGGTGAATTGATCGCTCGTGTCAGCGGCAAGCGCGATAAAGACACGATCAGTCTGTTGTTTGAAAAATTTACGGAGGGCTTATCGTTTAAAACGGTACTGCATAATGTTGCCGCCGAAAGAGCGACGCTGGGCGCCGGGGATGTGTTAGAGATTTCACGGGAAGGTTTGCACGGGGTTTCGATGGTTGTGCCTGAATCGGAGAAACAGGTGTTATTAAAATTGAGTAATTAAAATTGAGTGATACAAGATTGAGTGATACAAAATTGAAGGGAAGCGATTAAAGTGAGCGGAAATAAAGCGTGCGGCATCGAAAGGATACGACACGCTTTCACGAACGGCAAGGCGTTTATCGGCTTTTTGACAGGAGGGGATCCAAATCTGAGTGACAGCGAAGAACGCATATTGGCGTTGGCGCGCGGCGGAGCGGACATAATTGAGATCGGCGTCCCGTTCTCGGATCCCATAGCGGAGGGGCCTGTAATTCAGGCGGCAAATATTCGCGCGTTAAGCGCAGGCGTGACCGTACCGGATATTTTTAATCTATCCGGCAAGTTAAGGCGGCAAATTCAAACGCCGCTTGTGCTGCTCACATATCTCAATCCTGTTTTTCACTATGGATACGGCAGATTTTTTGAAAAATGCGTGGAAACAGGGGTGGATGGCGTTGTTATCCCCGACATGCCGTTTGAGGAGCAGGGCGAGGCAAAGAGTATTGCCCGTGAAAACGGAGTGGCGCTTATATCACTTGTCGCGCCTACCTCAGAGGAACGTATTGAAAGGATTGCCAAAGACGCCGACGGCTTTTTGTATATCGTATCTTCAATGGGCGTTACGGGAGTGCGCGGTGAAATAACATCGGATCTTAAATCTATGATAGCATCCGTGCGCGCGGTTTCGGATATACCTGCGGCGGTCGGATTCGGTGTGGGCACACCTGGGCAGGCGCGTGAAATCACCGCCGAGGCGGACGGCGTAATAATAGGCAGCGCGATCGTGCGTTTGGCCGCGCAGCATGGCGAAAACGCCCCGGCCGCCATTGAGGCCTACGCGCGGGGGATTAAAGCGGCGATAGGCGGTTGATTTTCCAGAGTAACAGCGTGACGGAAGATTGTTTAAAACGTTTTGTCTGTAAAAACGCCTTGTTTAGGGCGTTTTTTTGTTGCCGGGCAGTTGTTGAATTTATAAAAGTTGATAAATATATCCAGCGTTTGCTATAATAGAGTTGGATATTAGTATAAAGGAGAGGCATATATGGATTATTTAAAAGAGTATAATAGCTGGCGGTCTAACGCCATAATTGACGGGAGAACGAAAGCGGAGCTCAATGCGATCGAGGACGACGAGAGCGAGATAAAAGAACGGTTTTATAAAAATCTGGAATTCGGAACCGGCGGGTTGCGCGGGATATTGGGCGCGGGTTCAAATCGTATGAATATATATACAGTACGGAAGGCTGCACAGGGGCTGGCTAATTACATCCTTAAACAGGGGCCGGAAGCCGCTCGTAAAGGCGTGGCCATTGCGCATGACTGCCGTCGGATGTCCCGCGAGTTTTGCGTGGAATCGGCGCTGGTGTTGAATGGCAATGGCATTAAAACATATATATTTGATTCCCTGCGCCCCACGCCGGAATTGAGTTTCGCGGTGCGTTATCTTAAATGCACGGCCGGTATTGTAATTACAGCCAGCCATAACCCCCCTGAGTATAACGGCTATAAAGTGTATTGGGAAGACGGCGGCCAGACGCCATACCCGCGCGACGAGGAAATTATAACCGAGGCTAACGGGGTTTCTGATTTTTCGCAGGTTAAGGTTGCGGATCGCGCGGAAGCAGAACGCCGGGGGTTGTTTCTAACAGCCGGCCCCGAAGTGGACGACGCGTTTATTGAACAGGTAAAGGCGCAGTGCGTTAACCCGGAGATCATACCGGAGTCCGGATTGCGCGTCATCTACACCCCGCTGCACGGAACGGGCAACGTGCCGGTACGGCGCGTGCTTAAGGAAGCGGGTTTCAGGCATGTGCATGTTGTGCCTGAACAGGAACTGCCTGATCCGGATTTCAGCACGGTCAGCTATCCCAATCCGGAAGATCCCAAAGTATTCACGCTGGCTCTGAAACTGGCGGAAGAGGTTAACGCCGATATAATTGTCGGGACGGATCCGGACGCGGATCGCGTGGGTGTTATGGTAAAAAGCGGCGAAGGCAGGTATGAAATTCTTACAGGCAACATGACGGGCGTAATATTAACCGAATACATTCTTTCCCAAAAGAAGGCCAAGAACCAGCTTCCGGAAAACGCGGCGGTCGTATCTACCATTGTTTCCACAGATTTGACAGAGCGGATTGCTTCGGCTTACGGCGCGGCTTATTTCAACGTGTTGACCGGTTTTAAATACATTGGCGAGAAGATCAAGGAATTTGAATTAAACGGCTCGCATACGTATGTGTTTGGGTTTGAAGAAAGCTACGGATTATTGCCTGGCCCGTACGCGCGCGACAAAGACGCCGTCGCGGCGGCGCTGATGATCTGCGAGGCCGCCGTGTGGTACGCGAAACAGGGTAAAACACTTATAGACGCCTTGAACGGTATTTATAAAAAGTACGGTTATTACAAGGAAACGATCGAGTCTATAACATTGAAGGGTATTCAGGGCATAGAGGATATGAAGAAGATAATGGCTGATCTGCGCCTGAACCCTCCCGCGGAGATTGCCGGCGCGCAGGTCGTTGAGGTCAGGGATTATAAAAAACGCGCGATCAATTATCTGGCGGAGGGGAAGACAGGCCCGACCGGGCTGCCCGTGTCGGATGTATTATACTATACATTGGCCGATGATTCATGGTTCTGTGTCAGACCCTCCGGCACCGAACCTAAGATCAAGATCTATTTCGGCGTGAAAGCCGACGGGGAAGCGGCGGCCGGCAAGCGGATTTCGGAAGTTATAAGCGGCGTTAAGGCATTGATCGGGTGAACAAACAGTGAAACAGGCGACGGGCGGCCGCCAAGCGCGGGCACGCCTGTCCGCTCGGTCGTATTTCCGAAAGGGAAAGAAATATCATAATTCTTAGAGCATTAGGAGGGCGAGAGTAATAATGACTGATATATTACGGGTAAACGCGGCCCTGACTGAAACCGCGGACGCTTTCGATCCGCAGCTGCCTATGGGAGGCGGGTTCGCCGGCGGCAAGACAATCCCCAGCGGTATTGAGTACACTGGCGGCGGCAAGGCTGTCCTTCGTTTTTACGCGCCAAGCGCGAGTTCGGTCGATGTCCGGTTAGGCTATCCAGAGGGGCCGGCGTTCGGAATGGAAAGGCGGACGGACGGGGTTTGGGCAGTTACGCTCTCCGTTGATTCGCTTGAACATGCGGGTGACAGATATACCGCAATCTTTTTTGAAGTGGACGGGGTGTATGTGTTGAACCCCATGGCGCCCATAGGCTGGAGCCATGCCCATCCTATCAATATCCTGGATTTTCCTGGCGAGGGTTATTATTTGGTGAAGGAAGTCCCCCATGGAGCGGTGGCAAGGGATTACTATTTTTCCAAAACTTGCGCCTGTTTCAAAAGCTGTCTTGTGTATACGCCCCCCGGGTATTCATCGGGAAAATGGGATAAACTGCCTGTCTTATATCTTCAGCACGGCTATGGGGAAAACGAAACCAGTTGGATTCATCTGGGCAAGGTAAACTGGATTATGGATAACCTGCTGGCGGAGGGCAAGGCGGAACCCTGTATAATCGTGATGAATAACGGAATGACGCAGACTGCCGGCAGCGACGGCGTCTGGGGCTGGGATTCGCTGATTATTGAAAAGCTGCTGCTGGAAGATTGCATACCGCATATTGAGCGCCACTACCGTGCAGCTTCCGACAAATGGCATAGGGCTATGGCAGGGTTGTCTATGGGTTCGGCGCAAACGAGCGTCACGACGCTGAAACACCCCGATTTGTTCGGGTATGCGGGCATATTCAGCGGCTTTCTCGGAGTGCCGCGAAACCAGCAAAACGTCCGTAATGAGCATTTTAGCGCGTTTGAGGACAGGGCCAAACTACTTGAATCGTATAAACTGTTTTTCCGCTGCATCGGCGAAGCGGATCAATTCCTAGAACGATACAACAACGAGTCGGCTATGCTGGACGGGAAAGGCCTGTCGCCAAATGAATGGCCCGCGCACGTTCAAGCAACCTACCCTGGAGGCCACGACTGGAATGTTTGGAGGCCATGTGTCAGAGATTTCCTTTCATTGGCGTTCAAAGCATAGGGCTGCCGAACGACAGGGAAACCGGCATCGGAACAAAGAGGAAAAATCACAATTCAAAAATGCCGGTTTTTCAAGGGGAACCGGCATTTTATAAGGCATTGTACCTGTACTGCCAGCGTTAGCCGGCAGTCGTTGAAATTCCTTTTATCTTCTCATAAAATCTGTTTCTCCATTCTTGATGTCAAATTGCGCGACAGCCATGCGAACGCGTCAAACCGTATTTGCGCTAACTGCTTATTT